>CANSTU010000058.1 GCA_947650005.1 uncultured Lachnospiraceae bacterium | reverse complement strand
GGGAGATTGAAAGAGCTTTTCTTTCAATCATGCTCCCGTCTGCGCGCAAGGCGCGTATTCAAAACAAAGGAAGTGCACGTCACTTCCGATCTCCTTCATATTAAAGATATTGAAACCGTTGATTTATGTGACTAAAAACATCCATAAATTGCACATATCTGTATAGTATCCTCGATTATCAAATATATTATACTTTAAGGGGAAAATAAGTCAAGCATACTTGAATACTATTTCTTCTTTTTTTACAAATTCCCTTGCTTTTTTTCCATAAATCGGATATAATCCTTTTGGAAGATACTTCTGGCTAATATGCGTCAAAAGGAGGACGGTAATTAGTCGGGCTAAGGGAGGCGTGTTGTGTATCGATCGGCGATACATAATAACAGTTTTTTCTTATTATTCTTATATGATAAGCATATTTGGCGGAAGCGTTACAATCTAGCTTCTGCATCTTATCCTCTTTCATAGTATGAGGATGTCTTACAGGCTTATGTGTCTGTCGGAACAAAAATCGTTTCCAAAATTTTCACCAGATTTCGTTTAATTCAAAGATTTTGGCAGTAATTGGTTTTTTGCTTTAAATTCCCTGGTTTTCGAGATGCGAGGCCAATGTATCTTCTCCATAGGAGGAGCATGGCAGCCGAAGCGGCATTCTATGTCCTCCTTTCTATTTAAACATTGTCAATGCCCGTCGAACCAAGGCGCGGATTTGTATATCACGGTCCTTTTGGGAAAACCGCAAGTCCATATTGCGGCCCGTGCCTGGAAGAGAGGGAGGGTATGGATGAGCAGTGATGATGAAATGGAGCTGAAAGAACATCTAAAAAGAATCAGTAAAAGAGGCGTAAACTTGTATTTGGAAGGAAGCCCGGCATCTCCTGAGGAGATTGCCAGACGTTTTTTTGTCTGTGAGGACGCTGTCTATATGCCTGATTTTGTGATGGATGAGCAGGGCAGACTGCGGGAGGTGCGTTATGATAAAATAGAATATCGTTAGAATGTTTTTGGGAAACGGAAGCTTTCTATCTGAAAAATTTTGAAGCAAAAGCCATCTGCGGTGACAAAAGAAAAGGGATCAGATTAGGAGAACAAAGATAACTGCCGTACAAGGAAGCGGGCCCCCGTACCGCAGCCATAGGAGCAGCATGGAACCGAATAGCGATTGTCGCCGTAGATGGAGCGGGTTGGAACCGAATATAATTTAAGGACTTCATGTTATGCCGTAGTAAAGAACGCGGCATAAAAGTAAAATGCCAGAAAACTTCAAGTTATGAGAAAATAGGTAATGACGATGTTTAAATAGTCTGCTATAATAGGGACGGTCAGGAGGAATACGGAAGATGAAAAAAAGGATTCCGATAATAGTCGCGGCCGTCCTTATTGTGATGATCGTGGGAATATCGATGGGAATGAAACTGCTGGAGAGATTTTCCTATTCAAAGGAATATATGGATTTGAATACATATTTTGAAGTGTCGGGAGGAAGTGATGTAGCCCTGATCCTGAACAACGAGAAAATGGCGGAAAAGGGAAAATTGCGGGAGGGTAGGTGCTATTTGGATCTGGCCACGGTACATGCCTATTTCAATGACAGATTCTATGCAGACTATCGGGAAGGCCTTCTTCTGTATACCACGCCGGATACGGTTATACGGATAACAGCTGGGGAAAGCGGAGAAGACGGCTATGTAGCTGGCTTTCTGGAAGACGGCGTGATGTATGTGGCGCTGGACTATGTAAAGAGATACACCAATTTTAGCTATGAATTGTATACAGACCCTAACAGGGCTGTTTTGACGACTAGATGGGATGAACATCAGGCGGCAGATATTAAGAAGAATACGACACTGCGCTATCAGGGCGGGATTAAAAGCGACATTTTAAGAGAGATATCGGCCGGGGATAAAGTGATAATCCTGGAGGAAATGGAAAAGTGGAGCCGGGTGGCGACGCAGGACGGTTTTCTGGGATACGTGGAAAATAAGCGTTTGACGAACGTGCGAAGCGAAATGTTGATTCCGGTGACGGATTATGAAGAGCCGGTCTATACATCGATCCGCCGGGAAGGGAAGATTAGTCTCGGATGGCACCAGGTGACCAGCGAAGCCGCCAATTCCACCCTGGAATCAGCGTTGAGCGGTGTGTCAGGGATGAATGTGATTTCCCCCACCTGGTTTTTCCTGAGCGATAACGAAGGCGGGTTTGTGAGTATTGGCAGCCGGGACTATGTGGAAAAGGCGCATGGAAGAGGATTGGAAGTGTGGGTCCTCGTGGACAACTTCACCTATGATGTGGATACCAGGGAGATTCTGGCATATACCAGCAAACGGGCGAAGCTGATAGAAGGCCTGGTGACAGAAGCATTGGCCCTGGGGGCGGACGGGATCAACGTGGATTTAGAACAGATTCCTGAGAATGCGGGAGAGGATTACGTGGAGTTCCTGCGGGAACTGTCCATACCCTGTCGGGCAAACGGCTTGGTGCTTTCCGTGGACAATTATGTGCCCAAGGAGTACAATGCCCATTATGGCTGGAAGGAACAGGGAGTGGTGGCAGATTATGTGATTATCATGGGGTATGATGAGCACTATGGCGGTTCTCAGGTGGCTGGAAGCGTAGCTTCCATTAATTATGTGGAAGAGGGAATTAGTACCATGGTGCAGTTCGTCCCTTCGGAAAAGGTAATCAATGCTGTGCCCTTCTATACCAGGATCTGGGAGACGGTAAACGGAGCGGTATCCAGCCAGGCGGTGGGGATGACTACGGCAGCGAACTTTCTGGCCGATCAGGGGGTTCAGGCGGCTTGGGATGAGGGAACGTGCCAGAATTACGCAGAGGTACAGGATGGGGACTCTTTCTATCAGGTATGGCTGGAGGACGCCCAGTCGCTGGAGGCGAAAATGGGCATAATGAGAAAGTATGAGATAGGCGGCGTAGCCGCATGGAAGCTAGGGTATGAGAGCGGGCACCCGGAAATCTGGGGCGTATTGAACGGATTTGTGATGGGGTGACGGGAGAAGAAAAAGAGGAAATTCCACAGGGATTTTGACAGAACATTTGCGGACAGGAAAGCCTGTCCGCTTTTTGGCGCAGGCCTGTCTAGAGGGACAAGATGGACAGCTATGCATATGGCCAGGGAACAAGAGGCGCGTCATGTTCTGAATGACCGAAATTTCACATACAATGAATTAACCAGGTGGCAGGGAGCGGATCATGAGAAAAGAATGCAAGGGAAAAATCCTGAAAGGCGCCGTAACCATCGTTCTTTTTGTATCCATTTATCTGGCAGCCGGGCAGGCGGCAATCCTTGTAAATGAGGGAAACGCGCAGGCGGAAACGCCAAGGATGTGTG
This sequence comes from uncultured Lachnospiraceae bacterium, assembly GCA_947650005.1. Taxonomy (GTDB): domain Bacteria; phylum Bacillota; class Clostridia; order Lachnospirales; family Lachnospiraceae; genus Eisenbergiella. The sequence continues at coordinate 20,591 of CANSTU010000058.1, read as the reverse complement.
TGGTCATTGACGCTGGGCACGGGGGAATAGATCCGGGTAAAGTAGGGATAAACGGGGCATTGGAAAAGGATCTGAACCTGCAGATCGCAGAAAAACTCAAACTTTTTTTGGAAGCATCCGATGTGGAAGTAATTATGACACGGACTACGGATACGGGCCTATATGATGAGAATTCCTCCAATAAAAAGGTGCAGGATATGAAGCAGAGGGTGCAAATCATTGAAGAAAATATGCCCCAGCTTGCGGTGAGCATTCACCAGAACAGTTACGGGGAGGAGTATGTGGATGGGGCGCAGGTTTTCTATTATGAAAGCAGCGTACAGGGAAAGAAGCTCGCAGAGATTCTACAGGAGCGGATTGTAACTCATCTGGATCCAGAAAACACCCGTATGGCAAAGGCCAATGACAGTTATTACCTGCTGAAGAAGACGGGAAGGCCGCTTGTGATTGTGGAGTGCGGCTTTCTCTCCAATAGCCGGGAAGCAGAGCTTCTGTGCGACCCGCTCTACCAGGAACGGCTGGCATGGCAGATTCATATGGGAGTGATGCAATATTTGAACGCCAATGCCGGAAGCCGTTAACGGGTCTGTGTACGACCATTGCAGTTTGGCCCGTTTTCTGCCGCCCTCCTTATGTAGAACTGCGTACGATGATTTCGGTAGCCAGAATGATTTTGGGATTCGGGATGGGATGGCCCTCAATCTGGTCGATGAGAAGATTACAGCTTTGATAGCCCAGTTGGTAAGTGGGCTGGCTGACCGTGGATATGGTGGGCACTGTCATGGTGGTGAGGCTCACATTGTCGAATCCCATGACCGCAATTTCCGTGGGAATATCCAGGTGAAGGGAATGTGCAGCCTTCACTACGGCGCAGGCATATACATCGGAGGCACAAAAAATGGCATTGGGCTTCGCGTCGGACGATAAGAGGGAGGTGGCCACCGAAAACGCAAGATTAAAATCGATATCCTGTAGATGGGAAATCCATTCTTCCCTAATGGGAAGCCCTGCGGCTGTGAGTGCGCTTCGGAATCCTTCTTCCCGCAAGGTGGAATAGCTGTAATTCAGAGAAGAATTCATGAAGGCGATCTGCTTTTTCCCCACAGAGATGAGGTAGTTGACGGCATTCTGAGCGGATGCGTAATCATCCACAGCCACAAAGGGAACGTCCTCTTTGTCATTGTACTGAGAGCACATGACAATGGGGTATTTCATGCGGATGCTGTCCAGGGTTTCTCCGGAAGGGATGCTGTGGCAGAAGATGACGCCCTGGAATAACTTTCCGCTAAGGAGCGCTTCATAGGATGCAGGATTATCCGCATTTTCAATCTGTTGCAGGAATATTTGGTATCCTCTGCGCTTGGCGGCGGACTGCATTCCCACAATGCATTCGCTGTAAAAGGGATTGACAAAATCCGTAAAACTTGCCAGCAATATTTTGTTATTGCTGAGCTTGACCTGGCAGTTCAGATCCTTCATAGCTTGCAGCACTTTGTTCCGGGTTTCCTCTTTTACCGTTCCGGGTCGGTTGATGACTCTGGAGGCTGTGGCTGTGGATACTCCGGCACGCTCCGCGATCTGGCTGATAGTGATGTTTTGTGAAAATGCCATGTAAACCTCCATGCCGCTTCTTCGCAGCAAAATGATAAAAATTGTGATTATTTCTGCAAAACAAAAGTGCCCTGTGGACACCTTGTTCACATCTGTATTTCATTCTGTACTCATTTTTGTATATGCTTGTATAAAAAACCTAACATAGTTTGGTAAAAAAATCAAATAAAATATAAAAGATGGCGTTGACAAACAGGGTATGCGTTCTGTAATATAAATGTAAAAAATACAAGAATTTTACAAATAATCCGCTTTTGTTTTCCAAAATTATGAGAAAGGGAGCGGACAAGCCTAAAAAGAACCTGCATTACGAAAGGAGAAGAGGTTGTGGAAGAATATACGGCCTATACAAAGATCTTGAAGGAACAGCTGATTCCGGCCACGGGATGCACGGAACCCATCGCTCTGGCCTATGCGGCTGCGTTGGCGCGCGGGACGCTAGGAACAATACCGGATAGCGTGGAGGCGGCTGTCAGCGGAAGCATTGTAAAAAATGTGAAAAGCGTTGTGGTCCCTTCTACCGGAGGAATGAAGGGGATTGATACCGCGGTAGCAGCGGGGATTGTGGCAGGAGACGAGAAGGGTATACTGGAAGTGCTCTCCCATGCGCCGGAGGATGCGCCGAAGCGGATTCGGCAGTTCCTGGAGAAATGTCCGGTAAAAGTAAAGCTGGCCGAATCAGGAAGGATATTTGACATTTTAATCACAGTAGAAGGCGGCGGGCATAGCTGCCAGGTGCGTATCGTGGATACCCATACAAACGTAGTTTTGATTAGGCGGGATGGGGAAATCCTTCTGGAAAAGGCGGTGGCTGAGGAAGAACATGGCGCAGAAGAGGCGGTGGCGCTGGAAATCAAGAAGATTACGGAGTATGCCAGGACATGCCGCTTGGAGGACGTGGAGGAGACGATAGAACGCCAGATTGCCTGTAATGCAGCGCTGTCGGAGGAAGGGATGAACGGCGGCTGGGGAGCGGAGATCGGCAAAACGCTTTTGGCCGGTGAGGAGAGACCGGATGTGGGACTGCGCGCCATGGCCGCCGCGGCAGCGGGCTCGGATGCCCGCATGAGCGGCTGCGAACTGCCTGCGGTCATTAATTCTGGAAGCGGAAACCAGGGGATTACGATTACCATGCCTGTGCTGGAATATGCAAAGGAGCTGGGGGCAAGCCATGAGGAATTAATCCGTTCGTTGGTGCTGGCCAACCTGATTGCCGTACGCATCAAGCAGTCCATTGGCTATTTGTCCGCATATTGCGGAGCGATCTGCGCAGGTTGCAGCGCGGCGGCAGGAGTCGCCTATTTGTACGGAGCGGACGAGACGCTGATCGAACATACGGTGGTAAATGGGTTGGCCATTCTTTCCGGGACCATCTGCGACGGAGCTAAGCCTTCTTGTGCGGCCAAGATCGCCATGGCTGTGAATGCCGGACTGCTGGGATTTTGGATGGCACGTAAAGGAAAGGAATTTGTGCATGGGGAAGGGATCATCAAGAAAGGGATTGAGAACACCATTGAAGAGGTAGGTGTGCTGAGCCGGGACGGAATGAATATTACCAACCAGGTGATCTTAAATATTATGGTAAGAAACGGGGAGTGTTAATGACAGGAATCGGGGCTGCTGCGCTAGGATGGGTGCGGCGGCCCCGATTCCTGTTTCAGGTGGACTTACGTACCACAATATCTGTGGGGAGTACAATCCGTTTCGATACAAGCGGGATATCCTCCAGCTGATCGATGAGGAGGTTGCAACTTTGCCAGCCCAGCTGATACATGGGCTGGCTGACGGTGGAGATGGTAGGAACGGTCATATTGCATAGATCCACATTGTCAAAGCCCATGACGGCCACATCACCCGGAACGGACAGATTCAACTGGCCGGCAGCTTTGATGACCGCGCTGGCGAGTACGTCGGAGCTGCAGAAGACGGAATCGGGGCGCTCCTCGCCATCCAGCAGGGTCAAAGCCATAGAAAATGCCAGATTATAGTCCACCTCGCTCGCATGGACTATAAGGTGAGGGAGAATCGGGAGCCCTGCTTCCTGCAGGGCATCCAAATAGCCCTGCTCCCTGTATTGGGAAAAACTGTAATCCAGTTGTGTGTTGAGCATGGCAATTCGCTTTTTCCCAATGGATAACAGATAGGAAACAGCGCTTTTCGCAGCGGCATAATCTTCGATAATAACGCAGGGAAGGTCGTCCGATTCATGATACTGGGAGCACATGACGATGGGGTGCCTGGCCAGGATGGAGTCCAACAGGGAGATTTCTGGAAGCGGGTGGGTAAATATGACTCCGTGAAAAAAAGAATGATCCATCAAAAAACGGTAGGAATCCGGATTTTTAGGGTTATCTATCTGCTGGAGCAAAATCTGATAACCCCGCTTCCATGCAGCTTCCTGCATGCCTTGGATACAGAGGCCATAGAAGGGGTTGGTGAAGTTAGGGAAAGCGGCGAGGAGAAGCCTGCCATTGTCCTGCTTTGCCTGATAATTTAATTCTTTCATAGCCTGCAGTACGCGTTCGCGTGTATCTGATTTAACGGTATCCGGACGATTGATAACGCGTGAAGCGGTGGCTGTGGAGACGCCTGCCTTCGCGGCTATCTGCTGGATCGTAGTGTTCTTAGCTAATGCCATGGTTGACTCCTTTCATATATTTGGATCTGCCTTTGCGACTCGAATTTGTGTTTAAACGAATGAAAGTAATTGCTCTATTGTATTGAAAGCCAAGCAAAGGAAACTCCTGTTTCTAAAGCATATCAAATTAAACGAATGATTGCAATGAAATATTTCATAAATATATGAAAATATTTCAATAAAATGCGAAAAGAAAAAGCTTGTGGCAAAAATAAACGGAAAAAGAAAATGTTTTATGAAAAAATAGTGCAATTTTATGAAAAACGAATTGACAAAATGCGTCAAATTATGTAATATAAAAATGTAAAAATTGCAAGAAAAATACAAAAATAATAAATTGCCATGAATGATTCGATTGGCGCTACCGCAAAGGCGGTAAATTTAAAACTTCGTTTCAAACTCTTTATTGGTGGCAGATAGCAGGCGCCCTGATGTGCGGGTGGCATTAGATTGAAACTTCGATTCAATCTCCTTGATTTGAGCGCCCGCTAAAGCGGGAGGATGAAAGCTGAGTCGAAAAATGCATTCAGCCATTTTCAACCGCAAATTTGCGCCCGTTGAAGCGGGAAGGAAGGTTAAAATGAGAGATCCAAGAATTGCAAAACTGGCCAAACAAGTGATTGAATATTCTGTTTCCTTGAAAAAAGGGGAAAAGATTCTGATCGAAGCGTGGGACGGTTCGGAGGATTTTGTGAATGAATTCGTGAAAGCTGCCCAGGCGGTGGGAGGGTATCCCTTTGTTTCCCTGCAGAACGCGCAGGTGAACCGTAACTTCATCATGGGAACGACGGAAGAAGCCATGCGGGTCTGGTATGCCTACCAGGAGACCCGGATGAAAGAAATGGATGCTTATATATCCATCAGGAAGCAGGACAACATCTATGAATATGCCGATGTTCCTGCGGAGAAAATGGCGATCTACAATAAGTATCATGGCATGCTCCACTACGGGCAGAGGCTTCCTCACACAAAGTGGTGTGTGCTCAGATATCCTAACGGTTCCATGGCCCAGCTGTCCGGTATGAGCACGGAGGCATTTGAGGATTTCTATTTTGCATCCAACTGTATTGATTATCAAAAGTTGAATGAGATTGCATGTGCGTTGAACAAGTTGTGCGCGAGGACTGATAGGGTGCGGATCGTGGCTCCTGGCACGGACTTGAGCTTTTCCATCAAGGGGATGTGTCAGGAAGAATCCTATTGCGGCATATTCAACCGTCCCTGCGGGGAAACGGGAATGAATATCGTGCAGGGGACGGCTAACGGAACGATACGTTACAACATCCCTTCAGGATTTCAGGGGTTCGTATTTACAGACGTGGAACTCACGCTGGAGGACGGCGTGGTGGTGAACGCCACATCCAACCATACGGAGGCCATGAACAAAATCCTGGATACAGATCAGGGAGCGAGAAGGATCGGGGAATTCGCCATCGGATTCAATCCGCTGATTACCCAACCTATCACAGATACGCTTTTCGATGAAAAGATGGCCATGTCTCTTCACTTCACCCCGGGAAACGGAGGGGAAAACAAATCGGCCATTCACTGGGATCTGGTACAATCCCATGCGCCAAAGATGGGAGGCGGGGAAATCTGGTTTGACGATGTTCTGATCCGCAAGGATGGCCTGTTCTTGCCACAGGAGCTGCAGTGTATGAATCCGGAGAACCTGATCAAAGAGATCTGCGAGGAAGCCTGAGAAGCAAGAATTTGGAAAGCGGCGAGGCAGGAAGATTCTGGGAATGCATAGGGCTTCCTCCATACATGGGATTCATGCAGTATCGCAGAGAAAGGGAATAAAGGTATGAACCGGACATATTTTGATAAGCTGGTGGCTGAAATAGGAAAAAAGGGAATGGATGCAATGCTGATCGCGCCATCTGCTGATCTGGCCTTTTTAATCGGGCATATGCCTCTGTTCTGTCTGCGGTTCCAGGGGCTGTTTGTGACGAAGGAGGGAGATTACTTCTATGTCTGCAATCTGCTGACGGCGGACGAGATGAGGGAAGTCCTTCCTAATAAGAAAGTATACGGCTGGTTCGACGGGGAGGGATTTATTCGGGCTACAAAGCAGGCTCTTATGGATCATGGTCTGATCGGAAAAACCATCGGGGTGAGTTCTGCGGTGCGGGCTTTTAATCTGCTGGAACTCCAGGAGGAAATCGATATAAAATTTGTCAGTGCCCGTTCCCTGTGTGCTGAAATCCGCATCCATAAAACTCCAAAGGAAGCTTCCGATATGGCCGAAGTTGCCCGGATTGCGTCGGAAGCCCTAAAGAGGACGATTCCTGAGATCAGGGCGGGATTATATGAGAAGGATGTACAGGAGATCCTGGTGGGCCATATTCGTAAGCTGGGGGCGGATGGAAGCGCCATGGTGGCCAGCGGGCCGAACAGTGGCTATGCTCATTATAATTCCAATACCAGGCGGCTGATAAAAGGGGATACGGTTCTCATAGATTTTGGGTGCAGATACCATGGGATGCTTTCCGATATCACTAGGACCTTCTTCTTGGAGAAAATGGGTGAAAAACAGAAGGAAGTCTACAGCTTGGTAAAGGAAGCGATTCTGGCGGCGGAACGCGTCATAGATCAGGGAGAACGCTGGATACCGGCCATCGACAGGGCGGCGCGGCGCGTGATAGAACAGGGCGGCTACGGAAAATATTTTACCACCCGCCTTGGACATGGGCTTGGATATATGCCCCATGAATCGCCGGATATCAAGCAGAACAACGAAAGATACTTGGAGCCGGGAATGGCTTTTACGATTGAACCGGGCATCTATATGCCAGATGAATTTGGGGTGCGCATAGAAGACTGCATGATCATGACTCCGGAGGGGAGATGCCGGATTCTATCGGATGCCCTTTCCAAAGACTGCCTCATCATCGGGCAGGAGAATGCATAGACGAAAAGGAGAACATATGCGCTGGGGATTTATCGGAACGGGAAGAATTGCGGAACGCATTATGGCGGCCTTTGCGCTGCTGCCGGACTCTCAGGTGACGGCAGTCTACAGCCGGAATCAGGAGGCTATGGAGGCCTTTTGCGGGCGATGGAAGATACCGAAGCATTATGGCAGTATAGAAGAACTGGCGGGTGATAAGGAAGTAGACATCCTATATCTGGCCACCCCGCACATCGTCCATCTGGAACATTTCCAAAGGGCTGTGGAAGCGGGAAAACCCATTCTGTGCGAGAAGCCCATGGGGATGTCGGAGGAGGAAACCCGCCAGATGGTAAGGCTGGCGGAGGAAAAAGGGATCTTTTTGATGGAAGGGCTTTGGACCAGGTTTTTTCCAATCTATGGCTGGCTGAATGATCTCATAGCCTCCGGTAGGATGGGACGGCCATACAATGTGATGGCGGATTTTTCCTATCATAGTCCTTATGATCCTTCCCTTCGATTCTTTCGCAAGGAGTTGGGGGGAGGAGCCATGAGAGGGGCGGGTATTTATCCTCTTTCTCTGGCCGTGCAGATATTCGGATCGGCGCCGTGTGAAATACAGGCAATGGCAGATATGAAAAACGACGTGGATCTGCGGGGAGCGGCTCTGCTTCGTTTCCCGGACGGCGGTATGGCGCAGATTCTGAGCGGGTTTCAGGGAGAATCGGTTCAGGGAGCGAACATCGCTTTTGAAAAGGGATCCGTATGGATTCCGGATTTTTGGCATCCGGATCGGGCGGTGATCCGACAGAACGGAAAAGAAGAAATCGTCTTGCAGCCCTTTGCTTTCCCTGGTTTCCAATTTGAAATTGAAGAGGTGGAACGCTGCGTGGAGGAAGGGAAAAGGGAAAGTGCGCGGATGACCTGGCAGGAAAGCATCCTGCTTGCCGGCGCCTTGGATGAGATGTATCGGATATGGACGAAAGGATAGGTAGATTGAAAAATGTCTTTGTAGCCATTTTTCAACCATGAATTTATGCCTGCCAAAGCAGGCATGAAGGTTAGTGTGAAAAAACAAAGACTTTTCACACGCAACTTTGTGCACACGGCCCAAAGTTTGCAGGTTATGGAAAGGCATGGTTATTGATATGAAGGAATTGAGAATCGGTGTAGTGGGAACGGGATTCATTGGGGGCAGGCATATTGATGCCATCAGTAGAACCACTGGCGCCAGAGTGGTTGCGGTGGCAGATCCCGTGCTGGATAAGGCGAAGAAAACCGCAGAAGGAATAGGCGCGAACGCCTATACTACCGTGGACGAGATGCTGGAGAAGGAAGAACTGGACGTGATTCATAACTGCACCCCCACCAATATGCATTACGAAGTGGATGTAAAGGCGATAGAGGCGGAGAAGCATCTGTATTGTGAAAAGCCCCTTGCCCTGAATGCAAAGGAAGGGGATGCGCTCCTTGCCCTGCTTGAAAAGCATCCAGTGGCCAACGGCGTGAACTTAAACTACCGTATGAACGCGCTGGTACAGGATATGCGTAGCCAAGTGGAGGAAAAGGCGCCGGGAAGAAGCTTCTTAGTTACCGGGAGCTATGTACAGGATTGGATGATGAATCAGGATGATTACGACTGGCGGCTGGAACCGCAAAACGGAGGAGCCTCCCGTGCGATTGCGGATATCGGCTCCCATCTGTTCGATACTTGCCAGTATGTGTTGGGAAAGAAGATCACGGCGGTCAACGCCCATCTGATGATCATGCATCCCACCAGACAGCACTACGAAAAGACGGGCGGAACCTTTGATAAGGGAAAAGGGAAGCTGCTGGGAGAGATCCGCGTGGTAAACGAGGATGCGGCCAGTATCATGGCCCGCTTTGAGGACGGGACGGAAGGTTTGTTCCAGGTGTCTCAGGTTTCGGCTGGACATAAGAATGACATGCGCCTGAGATTCGACTTTGAGAACTGTTCCTGGGAATGGAGGCAGGAGGAAAATAACCTGCTCTATATCGGACATAGGGATGAACCCAATCAGATCAAACATAGGGAAGCGAGCGCTCTCAGCCCACACGCGGCAGCCTTTACCGAGCTTCCGGCGGGCCATCCAGAGGGCTGGAACGATGTGCTATATCAGACAATCCGTGCGTTCTATGACTCCATCCGTACGGGAAGCTACAGGGAAGGAAAAGTCCCCTATGCAACGATCGCGGAGGGGGCATGGATCATGAAGATCATCGAAGCCTGCCTGGCCAGCGATGCCGGAGGACGGTGGGTAGATGTGTAGACATTGGAGGGAAAACTCCTGAATTTGAGGGCGTGCCTTGTGTGCGGATGGAATTGCCCTGATATGTATGCGTTTTGGCGTGCAGATGGGATTGCCCTGATCGTATGCGCGTTTTGGCGTGCAGATGGAATGCCCTGATTGTATGCGCGCTTTAGCGTGCAGATGGAATGCCCTGATTGTATGCGCGCTTTAGCGTGCAGATGGAATGCCCTGATTGTATGCGCGCTTTAGCGTGCAGATGGGATCACCTTGATTGATATGCGTGTCTTGCACGCAGATGGGAGCCAATCATGAAAAAATATGTCATCAAGCGACTTCTGGTCATGATTCCCGTGTTTTTTGGGATGACAGCATTGGTATTCTTCTTATCCAATATGACGCCGGGTTCACCCATAGACGCTATGATTACGCCGGAAATGAATGCGGAGGATATCGCGGCGCTGGAACATAACATGGGCTTGGATCAGCCGATCTATGTGCAGTATTTCAAATGGTTGGGACGCCTCTTCCAGGGAAATTTGGGAAATTCCTATCGTACCAGCCAGCCGGTGATCCGTGATATTGGGGAACGGGTGGGCCCCACTCTGACTTTAACGTTAACGGTGTTGGCGCTGGCAATCCTGATCGGAGTGACCCTGGGAGTGTTGGCAGCCTGCAAACCCTATTCCTTCTGGGATACGCTGGCCTCAGGCCTGTCCTTCCTGGGATCCAGCATGCCTGGCTTCTTTGTGGCATTGATTTTGATCTATTTTTTCTCGGTTAAGTTAGGCTGGCTTCCCACAGGAGGCATGTATACCAATGCCACGACCCATTCCTTCGGGGATCTTCTGTCCCATCTGATCCTGCCTACGGTTTCCATGGCGCTTGCTTCTGCCGGGAACTATATCAGGCAGACCCGCAGCGCCATGTTGGAAGTAATGGGTGAAGAATATGTGAAAATGGCCCGGGCAAAGGGGATGCGGGAACGGGTGGTGCTCTATGTACATGCGCTTCGTAACGCCATGCTTCCCATCGTCACCTGCATCGGGATGTCGGTTCCCGGTCTGGTGGGCGGCGCCGTTATCATCGAACAGATCTTTGGATGGCCGGGCATGGGCAGCCTGATGGTATTGTCCGTCAATTATCGGGATTATCCGGTGATTATGGGGATCACCATGTATATAACGATTGCGGTACTTCTCACGAATCTGATTATGGATCTGGTCTATGCGGTTCTGGATCCCCGTATCAGAGCCTGACGCGGCATTGGAGGTTATCCTAATTTGTATGCCTGTAAAGCGGGCAGATGGGAGTTAAGATGAAAAGAAACAACAGGACAAAAAATGTTTTTCTCAAGGATGCTGCCGGACGTTTCTTCCGGCATAAGGTGGCCATGGTATCCTCGTGCATCCTGATCCTGGAAATCCTGGCAATCCTGCTGCTGCCGGTCGTGATGGATCTGGATCCCTTCAGCTCTCATCCGGGTCAGTTCGCCGCTGCTCCGAGCGATGAGTTCGTATTCGGGACAGACGATGTGGGAAGGGATGTTTTTTCCAGAATCATCTATGGGGGGCGCGTTTCCCTGACGGTGGGTTTCGCGGCAGCCATCATCAGCGCCTTGCTCGGCGTTCCGCTGGGGCTGCTGGCCGGTTTCTACGATGGGGTGGTACGCGGAGTCATTATGAGGCTGGTGGATATTTTCATGTCCTTCCCATCCTTGGTGATCCAGCTGGTGCTGGTCACGGTGCTGGGAGCGTCGGCCCGGTCGCTGATGCTGGTGCTGGGCTTCCTGGGCTGGACGGGCTATACGAGGCTGGTCTACAGTAAGGTGCTTTCCGTAAAGGAAGAGGTCTATGTGGAAGCTGCCAGATCCACAGGAGCGACGGACTTCACTCAGATGGTGAAATATATTCTTCCCAATTCCATGGCTCCGGTATTCGTAACCTTCAGCTTTGCGGTGGCTGGAAATATCCTGGCGGAAAGCGGCCTTTCCTTCCTGGGACTGGGGGTACAGCTTCCTACGCCCACATGGGGCAATATGATCCGCGACGCCCAGACGCTTTCCACATTGATGTACCGTCCCTGGATGTGGATCCCGGCGGGCATCGTCCTGGTGGTCACTGTGGTATGCATCAACTTCGTCGGGGACGGCCTGCGTGCGGCGCTGGATCCGAAGATCAAGATATGACGGAGGAAGACGACATGGAAGATACTGTATTATTGAAGGTTGACCACCTGAAAACCTTTTTTCGGACCAAAACAGGTATCCTGCCCGCAGTAAATGGCGTGAGTTTTACCTTAAAAAGCGGAGAAATTCTGGGTGTGGTGGGGGAATCTGGGTGTGGGAAGAGCGTGATGAGCATGTCCATCTTGAAGCTGATTGAGAAGTACGGCGGCAAGGTACAGGAGGGAAGCTCCATCGAGTTACAGGGCAGACAGGTTTTAGACCTGCCTGAAAAGGTGATGTGCGACCTGCGGGGCAAGGAAATCTCCATGATCTCCCAAGATCCCATGACTTCCTTAAATCCGGTATTCACCGTGGAATACCAGATGGTGGAGATGATCCGCAGACATACAGGGATGTCGAAAAAGGAAGCCTGCGCCCATGCGCTTTCCTGGCTGAAACGGGTGGGGATTCCAGAGGCGGAGAAGAGGATGAAGGAATATCCCCATCAGCTTTCCGGCGGTATGTGCCAGCGCGTAATTATTGCCATGGCATTGTCCTGTGATCCTAAGGTGCTGATTGCGGACGAGCCCACCACGGCGCTGGATGTGACCATCCAGGCACAGATTCTGGATCTGCTGCGTAAGCTTCGGGACGACGTGAACGCTGCCATCATTCTCGTAACCCATGATATGGGAGTCGTGGCAGGCATGGCGGACAATATCATGGTCATGTATGCCGGTAGGGCAGTGGAATATGGTACCAAGCATCAGATCTTTAAGACTCCGAAGCATCCCTATACACAGGGGCTTCTGGCCAGCGTCCCCCGCATGGATAAACAGGAGGACAAGTTGTATGCCATTCCCGGCAATGTGCCAAACCTGACGCAGAAGATTGAAGGCTGTATTTTCCGGGATCGCTGTACCAAATGCGCGGAAAAGTGTGCCAAGGAAGCGCCGCCGCAGTTTCGGATGGAGGATGGCGCAAGGGTGCGCTGCTGGCTGTATGATCAGGAGGCAAAGGAGGTCTGCGATGAATGAAGATAAGGTATTGCTGCAGGCGAACCATGTTAAGAAATACTTTGAAGGCCGCGGAAAGAATGTAGTCAAGGCTGTGGATGATGTGAGTTTCACCCTGAGAAGGGGGGAGACGTTGGGCTTGGTTGGAGAATCGGGCTGTGGGAAATCCACTCTGGGCCGGACCTTGCTGCGCCTGCTCGAACCTACGGAGGGTGAGATCCTCTACAACGGGCAGGATCTGTCAAAGCTTTCCGCCAAAGAAATGCGTCTGATGCGTCAGCATATGCAAATGGTATTCCAGAACCCCTATTCCTCCCTGAACCCCCGTATGAGCGTGCTGGAATCTGTGCGCGCGCCTTTGGATATTTTCCATATCGGGACGCAGGATGAACGCTTCGAAAAGTGCCGGGAAATGCTGAAGTATGTGGGATTTGAGGAGTACCAGATTTACCGCTATCCCCATGAATTTTCCGGCGGACAAAGGCAGCGTATCGTAATCGCCAGGGCGTTGATCTCTTCCCCGGATTTCATCGTATGCGACGAGCCGGTATCTGCTCTGGATGTATCCGTACGGGCTCAGGTGCTCAATCTGATGAGGGAGATCAACGAAGAACGCGGCGTGGCGTACCTTTTTATCTCCCATGATTTGAGCGTGGTAAAGCACGTGAGCGACAGAATTGCCGTAATGTATCTGGGGAATATGGTGGAGCTGGCGGAATGTGAGGAGCTCTACCGGTACCCGAAACATCCCTATACCCAGGCGCTGCTTTCCTCCATCCCGATTCCGGATCCGGATGTGAAGATCGAACGTATTCCTCTGGAAGGGGATCTTCCTAGCCCCATGAACCCGCCCAACGGATGCCGGTTCCATACCCGCTGCAGGTATGCCACGGAACGCTGCAAAACCGAACGGCCGGAGTTTATCTATGACGAAAACGGGCATGGCACAGCCTGTCATATGTGTGAACCCAGAGCGCAGGGGTGATTCAAAGAATCTGGCAGCGGAACCGATGCGGCGGCAGGAATGATATTGCATCCGCGCTGTTAAGCGGAGAAAGCGAATTGGTACGCGCCAAGGCCTGCAGACGGTCTTGCGCTGATTTGAGAGCTGGGCAGATGGGGATAAGGTGGAAACAGTGTTTCAACCTCACTGATTTGAGGGCGTGCTTTGCACGCAGGTGGGATCAACTTGATTTGTATGCCCGATCAAGCGGGCAGACGGGAGCAAACATGAATAACAAAGAGCTGGCCGCCGCGGTGGAGCGGTGGGGAAGAGAGCACAGAGACGAGCTGGTACGTGATATCATCCATATTGTCAACCATAAGTCCATAAGCCGTCCGGGGGAGGGCGGATACGCCTTCGGGACGGACTGTAAGCTGTGCGCGGACGCCATGACAGCGCTGGGAAAACAATATGGCTTTACCACGGAAAACGATGGTTATTATACCATGAGCGTCCTGCTGGAAGGAAAGCGCGAAAAGGAGATCGGCATGTTGGGGCATCTGGATGTGGTGCCGGAAGGAACCGGCTGGCACTATGAGCCCTATCAGGCGATTGAAAAGGATGGCTTCGTTATCGGCCGGGGCAGCAGCGACAATAAGGGGGCTGTCATCATGGCTCTGTATGTGATGCGCTGTTTGAAGGAAATGGGCATTGAATTCTCTCATACGCTGCGTCTGATCTGCGGGTTTAATGAAGAAGCTGGGATGAAGGATGTGGAACACTATCTTACGATGCACGAACCGCCGGAATACACCATCGTGACCGACGGCGGCTGGGCGATGTGCATTGGGGAAAAGGGGATCTTAACCGCCAATCTGAATCAGCGGATTACTTCGGGCAACCTGGAATCCATGGAAGGCGGCGTGGCATCTAATTCGGTATCCGGGTCGGCTGTGGTAAAACTTTCCGGCCTGAATGCGCAGGCTGTGGAGATGCTGGCGGAGGGCCTGGAAGATATCTCGGTATGCGGGGAAGCTGGTTTTACCAGGATCGAGGCCAAAGGAAAAGCGGCCCATGCGGCATTTCCTGAAGGCGGAGAAAGCGCTATCTATAAACTGAATCGGTTCCTTACCGATCACGCGTTGGTGACCGGGGACGCGGCGGATGCGATCAAGAACCTGGCGGATCTTTTTCAGGATGAATATGGAACCGGGCTGGGCATCGCCTTTGAGGATGATATATCCGGAAAAACCACCTGTGTGGGCGGCCTGATTTCCTATAAAGACGGTGTTCTAACCCAGAACATCAATGTGCGCTATGCCATACGGCACGAAAGCGAGAGGCTGCTTTCCGATCTAAAGAAGGCCTGTGAGGAACGAGGAATCGCCATCGCTGATCTGGATTATAGCGGCCCTCGCTATACGGATCCCGAAGCGCCTGTGACCAAAATGCTCCTCGATATTTGCCATGAGCTTTTGGGAGAGGAATACGTCCCCTATACCATGGGAGGCGGAACCCATGCGAGAAAGTTCCCCAATGCGTTGCCTTACGGGCCTGGCGGCCTGAAGGTGGAAAATCCTTTCGGCAATCCCCATGGCATTGATGAGGCGGTATGCATTGACAGCCTGATACGATCCATGGGCGTATATGCAGTTGCTCTAGTGCGGCTGGATGCCATGCTATAACGGTATCTTCCGTAAAGCATAGAGAAAAATCCCCATACGGGGAACGGGCTTGCAAATAGCCCTGCCGATTCGGCACGCCTGCTGTGCGGGCGTAGAAAACGCGCAGACAACATGATGTCCGCATCCCGGCATACGTAACGGGACGCGGCCCTTAGGGAAAGGAAAGGTAAGATTATGAAAAACAGAATCGCAAAACTCGTTGCAGTCATGCTTACTATGGCTATGATTGCAGGCTGCGGCGGCAGCGGTAACCAAAATGCCTCTGAGGAACGAGGGGGGGGTAATAACACCGATGCTGTAGAATCGGCTGCGG
Source organism: uncultured Lachnospiraceae bacterium (assembly GCA_947650005.1). Lineage (GTDB taxonomy): Bacteria > Bacillota > Clostridia > Lachnospirales > Lachnospiraceae > Eisenbergiella. The sequence goes on along the minus strand of CANSTU010000058.1, from coordinate 5,055 downwards.
AAGAGAGCCAGGCTCCTGCAGCGGATGCGGCGCAGCCTGCGGACAATGGAGGGGAGAAAATTGTTACCCTGGCCAACACGGGGGCTTGGGAAGCGCTGCATCCCTATTCTTCCAACAGGGATACCCATGTTGCATTTCTATATCCAATCTATGAATCTTTTGTAACCGTCACGGGCGAAGGAGAAATCCTTCCCAGGCTGTTTGAGAGCTGGGAACAGTCTGAAGACGGCGCGGTGTTAACCTGCAAGATGCGTCAGGATGCGGTGTGGTCGGACGGAGAACCGATTACTGCCCATGATGTGGAATTCACTCTGAGGACAGGAGCAGAACCAGATCTGCCCATAGAAGGCGGCCGCCAGATCGTCGGTGCCTTTGTGGGAACCGATGATCTGGGCGTCCTGGTGGAAGGGGAAGAGTTCGGCGTGAAAGCAGTGGACGATTACACCGTAGAATTCACCTATAAGGAAGACAAAAAATCCACTATTCTGAGCGAACTTTATAATATGCGCTATACATTTACCCTTCCTGAACACTGCCTGAAGGATATTCCCCTGGAAAGCCTTTTGACGGATCCCTTCTGGGAGAATCCAGTTACCTCAGGCGCATTTACGCTGGACAACATCATTTCAGGAGAACGGATGGAATATGTGGCAAGGGACGACTATTATCTGGGAAGGCCGCAGATGGACCGCCTGATCATCCGTGTTATTCCCGCCAACAACATCCTTTCCTCCATGTTGGCAGGTGAGGTGGACGGTACGGTGTATGGTTCCCTGCTTTCCTATAGCGATTATGATTTGGCAAAACAGAATGATCAGCTGGAGGCCACGGAAGCTCCGGGGTTTGGTAATGCCCATATCCTTTTGAACAATGAACATCTGGATCAGAATGCCCGTCTGGCAATCGACTGCGCCATCAATAAGGAAAGTATCATCAACGATGTGCTGTATGGATACGCAAGGCCTGCCATCAACGCCATAGTTCCGGAGAATCCTTACCGTAATGAGAATGTGGAAGGGAACCCTTATGATCCTGAACTGGCCAAAGACTATCTGTCCAAGTCTGGCCTGGATGCCGGTAAGCCTCTGACCTTTATTATGGCGTCCACCAACACTCTGGGGCAGAGCATCGCGGTTTTGGTACAGCAGCAACTGGCAGAAATCGGACTGACCGTTAACATCGAAACCTATGACTCCGCGACCATCAGTTCCAAGTTGTTTGCAGGGGAGTTTGATATGGGCTTGATGTCCTCTGCATCCAATCCATTCGAGCCCTCTGAGAGCCGCTTTTACTTCCAGCTGGTTCCCAACGGCTGGTGCCGTATCACGGACGAAAGCTGGGTCAATCTCTATGATGAAGGCTTAAAGGGAATGACTCTGGAAGAGAGAAAGCCTTATTATGATGAGCTGCAGGAACGCCTGGTGGCAGAGGTTCCCATGATATTCCTCTATCACGCGGACATGTTGTTCGTGAACAGCAAGAAGATCAGCGGTATGCCTTATGGGGATTTCTCCTTAAAGGGATGGAGATATGAGGAGTGGAACGTACAGTAAAACCACAAAACTGTAATTGCCCGCCCCTTTGGAGAACCCGTGCCGGAGGGGAGGAAGCCGAAAAGCGTGGATCTACAGCCAAAGCTTTTTGTGTAGGAAACGCTTGGCGTAAATTGATTTAGGCGAAGTGTCTTACGGCAGAAGAATTAGAAAAAAAAGAACGGAAGGCCGCCTATGGCTACAGAACGGAGAACCCTGATTAGAACGCGTTAAAGTACGCAGATGGGAGTGAAAATGACGAATATGACCAAGATGGAACGTGTGAAGGCCGTCCTTGCGGGACAGCCTGTGGACAGGCCGCCCTTTATCGCCTGGGGGCCTCATCTGAATCTGGAGGACAAACATGTGGGCGATTTCACTAAGGCGGTGATCGCATATGAAGATCAGCATGATTTTGATATTTTAAAGGTGATGCAGAACGGCCTTTATAATACCGAGGACTTTGGGGCCGTGATCGATGAAACAAGAGACAGCAACGACGCCTGTTTTAAGAAGACTAGGATTCCTGCCATCACCTGTCTGGAGGACTTGCGTTCTCTGACGAAAAAGGATGTGCATGAGGGCGCGTTCGGCCGCGAAATGGAGATTATTAAAATTCTCTGCGATTATTATAAGGATAAAGTCCCGGTATTGCCCACCGTCTTCGGGCCATACAGAATGTTGGGACAGCTGATGGGATTTGGCGGGCAAAGGACCCTTCTGGAAGGCAATACGATGATGGACTTTGCCAGAACCCACGAGGAAGACTATTTGCGTGCCATGGATGTGCTCACGGATCAGGTGATCGACCTGATGAACGGCTTTTTGGATGTGGGGGCAGCCGGATTCTTCTATTGCCCGGGCGGCACCTATTCCATGGATCCTTCCACCGATGCGGACTATCTGAAGTATATTCGCCCCTACGATGAGAAGGTCTTGGCGGCGGTATATGACAGATCCTTCTTTACCATGCTTCATATCTGCGGTATGGATGTGCAGCACATGGATCATATGCTGGATCTGCCCGCCCATGCCATCAACTGGGAGGATCAGTCGCCTTTCAATCCTTCCATCGAACAGGTGCGCAGGAAAACGGATAAGGTGCTGATGGGGGGGATCGACAGGAATGCGGACTTCTACGGAGGCAACCGTGATAAGGTGAAGTCGGTTATTAAAATGAAGACGAAGGAGGCCATTCGCCAGGGCGGAAATAAACTGGTGGTATCTGTGGGATGCGAGAGCCCGAGAGAGATTACCCATCGTTTTGTGGTATGGCATGAGGTGATGGACGATTTGGCCGAATAAGCCAAAGAGGAGTTTTCTGCCAGCATGCCTACGGAGGCTTGCTGGCAGAAATATGGAGGCAGATATGAGGAAAATAGCGGTAATTGGGGGGTTTGGAAACATTGGCCTGGGAGTCACACGGGAGCTTCTGGAGCAGGGATATGACGTAACCGTCGTAACTCTCCCTATGGAGGGGGACAATCCGGTTCCGGGGACGAAGTGGATTCAGGCAGACCGGAAGGATGAGGACGGATTCCGAAATGCGTTGCAGGGCGGCGGTTATGAGTATGTCATCGATTTCGCCTGCTTTACGTTGGCAGATGCCAGAATGGACTATGAGCTGTTTGGGGATGTGAGGCATATGGTGGTGGTATCCACGGGCGCTGCCTATGGCGCGCTCAACGGTTGTGAGATCCCCATCAGAGAATATATGAAACGTCAGCCTACCTGGGGGTATGGCGTGACGAAAAAGGCAGCGGAAGATTTTCTCATGGAGAAGTTTATGAAAGAGGATTTTCCCATTACTATTTTCCGCCCCACCGTTTCCTATGGGAGACAGGGCGTAATCGTCCGTCAGATCGGTATGGACAACAGCTGGATTGATCGTATCCGGAAGGGCAAACCCATTGTAACGGGAAATCCGTATATCCTTAGGAATTTCCTGTACGTAGACGATGTGCCCGGCGCTTTTGTGGGAGCCTTAAAACATGAGTGGTGCAAAGGGCAGGCGTACAACCTGGGCGCGCTGCGGTGTTATGACTGGGGGACCTATCACAGAACAATGATGGAAATCCTGGGGAGGGAAGTGGAAATGGTGGAAGTGCCTCTGAAAACATTGCAGGCCAGTCCCCACTTTGAAGTGTCTCCTATGATTACCACCAATTTTATCTATAACGGCTATTATGCCGGGGACAAGATCGCTAGGGATATACCGGAATTCTGTCCGAAGACAGATTTAAAAGAGGGCCTTACCAAAACGCTGGAATATCTGGAGAAACGCGGTTTGATTCCAGACAGTGATACGATAACTTGGGAAGATGAACTGATTGAGGCACAGAATCAGTCGATTTACTACCTCAGCGGTTTGAAGAAATAGATGAATACAAGAGCCTGTTAAAGCGGGCGGATGGGAGCATGGGGAAGTAAGGTATTCCCCCGCCCTGATTGGAGAGCCCGATAAAGCGGGCAGAGGGGAGCAGGACATGAAAGTCGGATCGATGACGGTTGCGCTTCAGGGGATGCCGCTTGCGGATGCCTTGAAGTATTTGAAGAAGATTGGAGTGGAGGCGGTGGAGATCGGCACGGGAGGCTTTCCGGGCAGTCATCACTGCAATCCGAAGGAGCTCCTTGAGGACAAATGCAGACAGAGGGAATTCCTGGAGCTGTTTCAGGAAACAGGAATGGAATTGAATGCATTTAGTTGTCACGGAAACCCTATTCACCCAAATCGGGAAGTGGCAGAAAAGGCCCATGAAGAATTCATGGATACCTGTCATTTGGCCGCCGAGCTGGGGGTGAAAAAGGTGATAACCTTTTCGGGATGTGCGGGAGACTGCCCAGATTCCAGATACCCCAATTGGGTTACCTGTCCCTGGCCGGAAGATTTTCTGCATATCCTGGATTATCAATGGAATGAATGTCTGCTTCCTTACTGGGAAAAAGCGGGAGCGTTGGCCAGGGAATGCGGTGTGAAGGTGGCGTTCGAGATGCATCCAGGATTCCAGGTCTATAATACGGCGTCCATGCTGCGGCTCAGAAAAGAGTTGGGGGATACCTTTGGCGCCAATTTTGATCCCTCCCATCTGATTTGGCAGGGAAATGACATGGCGGCTTCCATACGGGAGCTGAAAGGGGCGATCTATCATTTTCATGCGAAGGACACAAAAGTGGATGCCATGAATACGGCCTGTAAGGGCGTGCTGGATACTCTGCCCTATAGCGAGGAATCGGAGAGATCCTGGATCTTTCGTACCGTGGGCTATGGCCATAGCCAGGAGTTTTGGAAGGATGTGATCTCAGCTCTGCGGATGTCCGGTTATGACGATATCATCAGTATAGAGCATGAGGATAGCCTGATGTCCGTGGAAGAGGGGCTGAAAAAGGCTGTGGCCATGGTGCGCGACGTGATTATTAAAGAACAACCGGCTGCTATATGGTGGGCATAAACAGCGTTAGACTAGGGCTGGATGCCTGCTGAAGCAGGCGGAGGGGAGTAACAGGAAATCAAAGATTTCCTGTG
>CANSTU010000057.1 GCA_947650005.1 uncultured Lachnospiraceae bacterium | reverse complement strand
CAACCGGCTCATAACCGGTCGGTCCTGGGTTCGAGTCCCCGAAGGTCCATTTTATATTTGGCCTAGTGGCTCAGTTGGTTAGAGCGCCGCCCTGTCACGGCGGAGGTCGTCGGTTCGAGTCCGATCTGGGTCGTCGGAAGGCATCGCAATAGCGATGCCTTTTTGCGATATACTGCATTGTGGAAGGGTGCCGGTGTCCCTGTTGGTCTGTGGTTAAAATAGAACTGAGAGCAGAGATTAGGAATGTATAATGCTTTCAGAGGAAGGACTTGTGCCATTTGCAGACACAAGATACCCACTCATTGGAACCGCCGCTGGCGCGGCAGAATGAGAGGAAAAATGCAGACGAATGTTTACGGATATGTCCGTGTATCCACAAGGGAGCAGTGCGAGGATCGTCAGATGATAGCGCTTCATGGATTTCCGGTGCCTGATCGAAATATCTATATGGATAAGCTGAGCGGGAAGGATTTTAACCGACCCCAATACAGGAGGCTTACGCACAAGCTGAAGGCCGGGGATGTTTTGGTGATTAAGTCGATTGACCGCTTAGGCAGAAATTATGAGGAAATTCTTGAGCAGTGGAGAATCATTACGAAGGAGATTGAGGCGGACATTGTGGTGATCGATATGCCGCTGCTCGACACGCGAAAAACGGGGAAAGATTTGACGGGGACATTTGTAGCCGATCTGGTTTTACAAATCCTTTCTTATGTGGCCCAGACAGAGAGGGAGAACATACGCCAGAGGCAGCAGGAGGGGATTGCAGCGGCCCGTCTGCGCGGCGTGCGGTTTGGAAGGCCGAGGAAGCCGATGCCGGAGAATTTCTGTGTCGTGCGGGAAGCTTGGCTGGGGAAGAAGATCAGTTCCAGGGAAGCGGCAAAGCGTTTGGGCATCTCCCAGGATACTTTTCTGCGGTGGTCCCGTGAGATATCGAGCGGCGGGAGCGACGCAGTATGAAATCAGCGCAAAAGTTTTAATGTTGCGATTTGGAAATGAATGCCAATGAAGGCGTACAGATGGAGCGAGAATAAAGCTTGCTCCTCAAAAACGGCTTTACACATGCTTAGCATGTCGTGCATGTGCGCACAGAATGCGCTTGATTGTGTATCTGGCGATCAAGGCATGTGAGCCAGGGACACTTGTTAGTCAGGAATTTGAGCCGTCTAAAAGCGGCGGAACGGAGACTTGCGTGAAGAAAAGAATGATAAAAAGCATGGTGATAGGGTTGCTGGCCTCATCCAGCCTGTTCCTGTGCGGAAATCGTATCAAGGCTGCGGAAGCCTTGCCCCAGGAGATCGCTGCGGACTCACAGACTCCGGCAATTACGCAGATGCAGGTGGGAGCCGTGGCCGTAGGAGAGGTCCTTGCGGAGGGAACCAGCTTGAAGGTCTATGTGGCGGTACAGGCCCTTCCGGGAAGCGTCGGGCTCGACCATGTGAATATCCAGTTTCGGAATCAGGCGAATGACAGAAGTGTGACGAAGATCCTTCGGGACAGAGATTTGGCCAACGGTATCTATGCGGGATGGCTGGAGATGAGTATCTATGAACCGGCAGGCATTTTTGAGTTGGATAAGGTGATCTTGCAGGACAAGGCAGGGGCCTATGTGAAATATTGCAGGGCGGAGGATCTGGACGACAACAGAGGATATGTCGCGCTGCCCGTAACGGCAGCCTTCGGAGTCGGAAACGGGGTGGACGTCTTGGATGAGACGCCGCCGGCGCTGGGAGCGGTGATAGTTACGCCTTCCCAGACGGCGAAGGAGTCCGAGCTGACCGTGTATGCCGCGGTGGCGGACGATTTTTCCGGGGTGGACACCGTGTCCATTCGGTTCGAGAATGAAAACGGTAAGGCGATCAGCCTGGAACTGGATTGGGACGGGGAATTGTATACGGGAAAAATCAAAAAAAGCCAGACCAAAGAGGCGGGAACTTACCGCGTGAAACGGGTTACCGTCACAGACAATATGGGGAACAGTAAGGTCTATCGAGGCGGGGACGGCCCCTTTGCCGGAGAGCCCTGCTTTGTGGTGGAATAGGTTGCAGAATGGATGACAGGTTGCGGAAAGGCATGGTTATTAAAATGAAAAAAATGAAAATGGCGATCATGGGTGCGGGGAATATTGCCGTCAGCATGGCAAAGACGATTGCAGAGATGGAGAATGTGGAGCGGTATGCGGTGGGCTCCAGAAGCCAGGAAAAGGCGGAGGGTTTTGCAAAGGAACATGGCTTCACAAAGGCCTATGGTTCCTATGAAGAGCTGGTGGCGGATGAGGAAGTTGAGCTAATTTACATAGCCACACCCCATTCGGAGCATTATGAGAATGCCAGGCTGTGTATCCTGCATGGGAAGCCGGTGCTGTGTGAGAAGTCTTTCACGGCCAACGCCGGACAGGCAAGGGAGCTTTTCGCGCTGGCGGAGGCGGAGAGGGTCTTCATCACGGAGGCCATCTGGGTGCGCTATATGCCCATGCTCGAGCAGATCCGAAGGGAGCTTGCGTCGGGCAGCATTGGAGAGGTAACCATGCTTACCGCTAATCTGGGCTATCCCATCAGTCAGGTTCCCAGGATGCGCAGGCCTGACCTGGCGGGAGGGGCGCTGTTGGATGTGGGCGTCTATCCGCTGAATTTCGCTCTGATGATGTTCGGTAACAGGGTCAAGGATATTTCTGGGGTCTGTACCTATACGGATACGGGTGTGGATGAACAGAACAGCTTCACCCTGACCTTTGAAGACGGGAAGGTGGCTCAGCTGAACAGCTCCATGCTCTGCAGAAGCGACAGGAGGGGAATGATCTATGGAACAAATGGATACATTCAGATCGATAATATCAATAATTTTGAAGGCCTAACCGTTTACGACGCTGACGGCCGGGCACAAAAGCGTATGGAGCGGCCGGAGCAGATTTCCGGCTATGAGTATGAAGTGGAAGCCTGTATTCGCGCGTTGGCAGAAGGAAAATTGGCGTGCGAAGAGATGCCCCATGAAGAATCCATCCGGGTGATGGAGCTGATGGACAGCCTGCGCAAGCAGTGGGGAATTCGCTATCCCTTTGAATGACAGAAGAAAAGGGGGGCGTTGCGACTTATGGCAGCGCCGCAATATACCGGCAGACAACTGTTACAACCGTGCGATATACTGCGTATGCCTGCTATTTTGCAGCAGTCTTGTAAAAAGGAACCGTCGCTATGACAGCGCGGTTCCTTTTTTTATTGTAGATAATAGGGCGCTTTTTAAAATGGAATGTTTTGCAGCATGTCCCCTACCTGGCGGCAGGGGATGGAGTCCTTACGATCCGTCAAACGTTGCGCAAAGGGTTCGGCCCGGTGACGTAAAGCGTCTTACGCCTTTTCGGCCCCCTTATAGTGCACATGAAGGAGCTCGTGTTCCCGGCCTTCCAGAACGCCGCCGTGATAGAGGTTGTATACCACCGGGTTTTCTTCGCTTCGCTTAATCGGCGCTGCATTGTCGGCCTTGTACATACCGCGCAGCCGTTCCTTCTTATCCACCTTGTGGCAGAAGGGCTGTCCTGCTCCGGCGATGCAGCCGTAAGGGCAGGCCATGACCTCCACGAAATCAAAGTGTTCTTCCCCGCTCTTAAGCTTCTCGATGAGGGTATCCGCATTGCCCAAACCGCTGACCACGGCGATGCGTACGACCTTGCCGTCCAGTTCCATTTCTGCGGCTTTGATGCCGTCCATGCCCCGGATTCCAGAGAATTTGATGTCTCGGAGGGTCTGGGTGCTCTTTTCTTTGACGAGGCGGCGAAGGGCAGCTTCCGTCACCCCGCCGGTCACGCCGAAGATTACGCCTGCGCCGGAGGAAATGGAGAAGGGCATATCGGGCGCTTCCGGATCGATCTGGTCGAACTGGATGCCGCTTTCCCGGATCATGCTGATCAGCTCCTTGGTGGTGATCACATAATCCACATCCGGCACGCCGTCACGGATGAATTCCTCCCGCCCGGCTTCCATCTTTTTGGCCACGCAGGGCATGATGGCCACGGATATGGTCTGGCGATCCTCTTTTGCATCCGCTTTTTTGTAGTGCTCCCGCAGAACCGCACCGAACATCTCCATCGGAGACTTACAGGTGGAAATATAGGGAAGCATTTCCGGATGATGTTTTTCCGCATAACGAACCCAGGCAGGGCAGCAGGAGGTGAACAGAGGGAAACGATCGTCTCCGCTCTCCAGCTTCTGCGCCAATTCTTTCGCTTCCTCCATGATGGTGAGATCCGCGCCCACGCAGGTGTCGAAAACGGCGTCAAAGCCGAGCATGTGGATGGCCGTGAAAATCTTTCCGATGCTGTCCTCGCCGGGTTCCAGGCCGAAGGCTTCGCCCAGGGCCACTCGGACGGCGGGAGCTACCTGAGCCACCACGCGTTTCTTGGGGTTGTAGAGCTCGCGCCATACCTGATTCTTGCAGGTCTGGATCCGGATGGCGGCCGTAGGACAGACGGCGGCGCACTGGCCGCAGTTGACGCAGTTGGTTTCCGCCATTTTTTTGCCGAAGGCGGGAGTCACGATGGCGTCCGCGCCCCGTTCCGCAAAATCAATGGCGCCCACGTGCTGTACCTCGTTGCATACCCTGACGCAGTCGCCGCAGAGGATGCACTTACTGGGATCGCGGATGATGGAAGGGGAGGAGTCGTCGATGGGCTGGGGCCTCCTGGTATTGGGGAAACGCACTTCTGTTAAGCCCAGGCGGCTCGCCAGCTCCTGGAGACGGCAGGTTTCGTTCTTCTCACAGATGGTACAATCCCTGCAATGGGATGCCAGGAGCAGTTCCAGGATCATTTTCCGATGGTGCTGCAGCCTGGGGGTATTGGTCTTAATGACCATACGATCCTTGGGAGGCGTGGAGCAGGAGGCGATCAGATTGCCCCTTTCGTCCTCCACCATGCACATGCGGCATGCCCCGTAAATGGAAAGATCGGAATAATAGCAAAGGGTCGGCACGTGGATGCCCACGCTGTTGATGACCTGTAGGATATTTTTCTCCTCGTCAAAGTCTGCCCTTATGCCGTCAATAATCATGTATTTAGCCATATTTCCTCACATTCTAGCCGCCATGGGCGGCATTTTATTGCAATAAGCTGACCCGCGGTAACGTTCAATATAAAACCAAACCGGCCGGCAAAACGTGACAGCATCGTTAGGTCAAACCAAACCGGCGTGTGGCCGGGGCAGCGTTTCTTTAATAATTTAATATAGTTTAGAATCAGGATATCGCATGGAAAGGGCAGCCTTCTTTACAGGCTCCGCATTTAATACACTTACTAACATCGATGGTATGAGGCTTCTTTAATTCTCCGCTGATGGCAGAGACAGGGCAGAGCCTTGCGCACTTGGTACATCCCTTGCACAGGGTGGGATCCACGGTGTAGTTCACCAGGGATTTGCATTGGCCCGCCGGGCATTTCTTATCCACCACATGGGCGATATACTCATCGCGGAAATACTTCATGGTGCTGACCACCGGGAAGGCGGCCGTTTTGCCCAGGCCGCACAGGGCGGTATCCGATATGGTATCGGCCAGCTCCTGCAGACGGTCCAGATGCTCCATCGTCCCCCGTCCTTCGGTAATATCCGTCAAGAGCTCCAGCATGCGCTTGGTGCCCTCCCGGCAGGGGACGCATTTTCCGCAGGACTCATTCTGGGTGAAATTCATGAAGAAGCGGGCCACTTCCACCATACAGCTTTTGTCGTTCATGACCACCAGTCCGCCGGAACCGATCATGGCCCCCACCTTCTTGAGGGAGTCGAAATCCAGATGAAGATCCAGGTGGTCTTCGGTGGCGCTGATGCACAGACAGCCGCCGGAAGGACCGCCGATCTGCACGGCCTTGAAATTCCCGCCTTTGACGCCGCCGCCGATGTCAAAGATGACCTCGCGCAGGGTAGTCCCCATGGGAACTTCGATCAGGCCAGTATTGTTCACGTTTCCGGTGAGAGCAAAGGCTTTGGTGCCGTGGTTGTTGGCAGGTCCCATGGTCTTGTACCAGTCTGCTCCGCGCAGGATGATGGGAGCCACGTTGCAGAAGGTCTCCACGTTGTTTAAGACGGTGGGCTTCTCAAACAGGCCCTTTTCCACCGTACGGGGCGGCTTTACCCTGGGCATGCCCCGGTTTCCTTCTATGGAAGAGGTGAGCGCGCTGCCTTCCCCGCAGACAAAGGCGCCGGCGCCCTGGCTGATTTTTACAGTGAAATCAAAGCCGGAACCTAGGATGTTTTCTCCCAGCAGGCCGATTTCGGTAGCCTGTTGGATGGCGTTTTGCAGCCTGGAAACAGCCAGCGGATATTCCGCACGCACGTAGATATAACCGTAATGGGATCCGGTGGCGATACCGGCGATGAGCATGCCCTCCAGCACCCGGTGGGGTTCTCCTTCCATCATGGATCGATCCATGAAGGCGCCGGGATCCCCTTCGTCACCGTTACAGACCACATATTTCACTTCGTCGGGCTGACGCAGGACCTGGGCCCATTTTTTCCCAGCAGGGAAGCCGCCGCCCCCTCTGCCCCGCAGGCAGGCTTCGGAGATCTCATCCACGATCCCTTGAGGCGTCATTTCAAACAGAGCCCTGGAAACGGCGGAGTAGCCGCCCACGGCGATGTATTCCATCACGGATTCCGCATCGATATGGCCGCAGTATTCCAGGGCCACGCGGGTTTGCTTTTTATAAAAAGGAATCTCTTCCTGCCTGGGGTAGGATTTCAGGGACTGATCCTGATAGACCAGACGTTCGATGATTTCGTCCCCCAGGATGCTGCGTTCGATGATTTCTTCGCAGTCTTCCACTTTAACTTTGATATACAGAAGCCCTTCCGGGTCAATACGAAGGAGCGGGCCCATCTCACAGAACCCGTGGCAACCGCTCTTCTTCAGGCCAATTCCGTGCTGCGGCGCATCGCCTTCTTTCGCTCCCTCGCCGGAGTCTGCCGGCGTATGCCCATGGGGCTCTTCCTGCAAAAGGACTTCACAGGGGATGCCCCGCTGCGCCATGAGTTCCTTTAAGCGCGCATAGATCAGAAGGGATCCGCCTGCCACACAGCCGGTTCCCGCACAGACAAGAATCCTTTTTTTCTGGGCATTAAGGGCCTGGGAGTAGATTTCCTGCAGGCTTTTCAATTCTTCCGGGCTGTTAATTCTCATGAGCTGCTTCCTCCCTTAATTCCTGAATGAGTTCCCGGGCTTTTTCCGGAGTCATGGCGGCATGTACCTTGTCGTTCACGGTGCAGACGGGAGCCAGGCCGCATGCACCCAGACAGGAAACGGTCTCCAGGGTAAAAAGCATGTCGTCCGAATTGTGCTTCGTCTCGGACAGCCCCAGAAGATTCCTGAATTCCTCCAGGATGGGAATGGATTTACGCACATGACAGGCGGTGCCGTCGCATACCTTGATCACGTATTTCCCCTTGGGATCCAGGGAGAAATTCTCGTAAAATGTGGCTACACCATAAATTTTGGCCTCGCTGAGTTTGAGCTTCCCGGAGATGTAAGTAAGGGCCTCCTGGGGAAGATAGCGGTACTCTTTCTGGATGTCCTGCATGATGGCGATGACAGCGGAGCTGTCAAAGGCATGTTCTGTGAGGATCTCATCCAGACGGCTGATTTCTTCTTGCGTTAACATGGTAGCTCCTTTCATTCTCGCGGGCAAGACAGAGGGAATGGCATGCAAAAAAATCCGACAGGCATGACAACCCGCAGATGCCCGCAGGGGATTCCCCCGCTTCTTTGATTAGAAGTTGATGTGGAAAAGCGCCGCGGTGACATTCCCGAATGAGAAAGAAAGGGAAGTGGCAGCGACGTTTTTATTCTATCATAGAAAGGAGGGCATAGCCAGAAAAAATCTGTGAATTTTATTTAAATTATACGAATTTTTTCGAGAGGGCGCCAGGAGCCAGGAAGGGCCCATCCATGCTGGCAGCAGTCCCGCCTCCGGCAGGCCTCATGGTTTGGAAAAGCGCTTCGATTTTTGGCAGCATCTCTGGAGGAGCGTTCCACGCTTCGGACATCCCGTTCGGGGCTAAACGTCTCGCTTCCTTTGGCTATTAAGCGGTTCTTTTCTAACTGGGGCAGGAAAACGGATTGCGTGTGGGAGTTGCGATTGATATAATGGGATATAAATCTTAGAGAAGGGCGGACGGGGCTGGTACGAAGATGCTGAATAGGGCGGATATCAGAAGAGAATGTCATAGGGTTACGTTTGAAAAGGGAGACGGGCTGCAGGTACGGGGAGCTGTCCGGAATCTCGAGTGGGAAAATTTGACGGAGGATGGGTTTGAGATCGTCCGTATAGGCGCCCAGGTAGCGAGGAGCGGAGGAAGCCTTTATGATGTGGAGCTCAAGGTGGACGAAGAGTACCGGGAAATCTTGAAATATACCTGCGAATGTGCGGCATTTTATACCTATTCCGGCCTGTGTAAGCATTGTGTGGCAACGCTTTTGGAATATATGGGGCAGAAGCAGGCAGGGAGAAGGGCGATTAGGGCAGGCGCATCGGAGAAGCCATATGCGGTGCGTACAACGACCTATGGGTTTGAGGGGCTTTTGAACTGTTATGCGTTAAAGGATAAGGTGAATCTGCTTCAGAAGGGGCTTTTGGGAACGGTTCGGCTGGCGCCTGAATTCATCGTATTTGGCGATTCCATGCGGGTGGAGTTCCGGCTTGGAAATACCAGGCTGTATGTGTTGAAGAATATCGGAGAATTCGTCAATGCGGTGGCGCAGGGAAGCCGGGTGGAGTATGGAAAGGAGCTTGCTTTCTATCACCATCTGGAGGCATTTACACCGTCTTGCAGGCCGCTGGTGCGTTTCCTTGTTTATACGCTGCTCAAGGGAAGCAGCTTTATGGGGAATTATTTGTCCACTGCCTATAAAAGGGAGCTGTTGGTGGGCGGAGACATGATAGACGACTATATGGAGAGCGTTTCCGGGCTTGTACCCGTGGGAGCGCTGGCGGACGGCAGGAAACGGGAGTGGGAGGTTTTGGAAGGCCCGCCGAGGCATCTGCTGGAGATAGAGGGGACCGGAAACGGGGCGTTGGTGAAAATACAACAGATGCCAATGATTACAGGGAGGAAGTATCTCTATTTCTTTGGGGAAGGCATCATTTATCGGGCAGAGCGGGAAGCGATGGAGGAGGTTAGGGAATTCCTTCTGTATATGGACAGCTTTGGGAGAAACGGCCTGTTCGTGGCAGGAAGTGAGCTTCCAGCCTTTGCCAGAGATTTGCTCCCTTTGCTGAACGGGCATTTTGAAGTGAAAACAAAGGACTTTTTTGCGGCAGACTATCTGCCGCAAAAGGTCCGGTTTGAACTCTATCTGGATGCACCCCAGATGGATCTGCTAACCTGTGCGTTATATGCGTTATATGGGGAGGAAAAATACAATCTGTTCGAGCCTTTGGACCTGACGGAACGCAGGGACGCCAGGGCGGAAATGGAGCTTTCTTCATTGGTATCCTCCTTTTTTGATGCCTTTGATCCCGAGCGGCATCAGATGGTGATCACGGAGGAAGAGAAACTGTATGATTTTTTGCAGGAGGGACTTCCCAGGCTGCAGGAGATCTGTACCGTGTATGTGTCGGATGCGGTACATTCCTTTCGTATCCGTCCTGTTCCCCATGTAAATGTGGGGCTTTCCCTGACGGGAGATCTGTTGGAGCTTTCCCTATCCTGTGAGGAGATGCCTTTGGATCAGCTGATCGCCGTTCTTTCCCGATATGACCGGAAGCGGAAATATTACCGCCTAAAGGACGGAAGTTTCGTCAACTTTTCCAACGAGGGGATCTGTACGTTGGCCGGTTTGAAACAGGGCTTGGATTTGGACGGCCGCCAGCTGGCAAAGGGACGGGTACGGATTCCGCGCTACAGGGCCATGTATTTGGACGAACGGCTGCAGGAGGGAAGCGGACTGGGCGTGCACAGGGACAGGGATTTCCGGGCGCTTGTGAGGAACATGAAGACGGCCAGGGATGCGGATTTTGAGATACCGGAAGAGTTGGAAGGCGTGCTGCGCGGGTACCAGAAAACAGGATTTTTATGGATCAAGACCCTACAGGAGAACGGATTCGGAGGTATCCTGGCGGATGATATGGGGCTTGGGAAGACATTGCAGGTGATCGCGTTCTTCCTGTCGGAATGGCAGGAGGCAAAGGGGGCGCCTTTAAAGCCGAGTCTGGTGGTGTGCCCGGCTTCCCTGGTATACAACTGGAAAAACGAACTGGAACGTTTCGCGCCCATCCTCCCCGTGTTCCTGGCTGCGGGCAGCGCCGCGCAGAGAAAGGCGGTGTTGGAGGAGGTCAGGCAGGAAAACAGAGGAATCCTGGTGACCTCCTATGATCTGCTGCGGCGGGATGCGGACCTGTATGAGGGAATGGAATTTGCATGCCAAATCATCGACGAGGCCCAGTTCATCAAGAACCATACCACCCAAGCAGCCCGCGCGGTGAAACAGGTGTGCGCCGCCTTCCGCCTGGCCCTGACGGGAACGCCGGTGGAAAACCGACTGAGCGAGCTATGGAGTATTTTCGATTATCTGATGCCCGGCTTCCTGTTCTCCTATGCCCGGTTTCGGGAGGAGCTGGAAACGCCGATCGTGGCAAAGACTGACGAAGAGGCGGCAAAACGGCTTCAAAGGCTGATACGGCCGTTTATCCTTCGCCGGTTGAAGCGAGATGTGCTCTCCGACCTTCCGGAGAAGATTGAAAAGAACATGTATGCCCAGATGGAAGGAGAGCAAAGGGATCTATACGATGCACACGTGCAACGGCTGGTGCAGGTGCTTTCCGGACAGACGGAGGAGGAATTCGCCTCATCGCGAATCCAGGTACTGGCTGAACTGACGAAGCTGAGGCAGCTTTGCTGCGACCCTGCTCTGCTCCTGGAAGGGTATCAGGCCGAATCGGCAAAGACGCGCCTGTGCCTGGAACTGATCCGCAACGCTTTGGACGGCGGGCATAAGGTTCTTCTTTTCTCCCAATTCACTTCCATGCTGGATCGTCTGAAGGAATGCCTTGATAAAGAAGGGATCGGCTTCTTTTCCCTGGACGGCTCCACCTCCAAGGCGAAGAGAATGGAGCTGGTGGAGCGGTTTAACCAGGACGATACGCCTGTGTTCTGCATTTCCCTGAAAGCGGGAGGCACAGGACTGAACTTAACCGGGGCGGATATCGTGATCCACTATGATCCTTGGTGGAACGTGGCGGTACAGAACCAGGCCACGGACAGGGCCCACAGGATCGGCCAGAAAAATGTGGTAACCGTCTATCGTCTCATCGCCAAAGGAACCGTGGAAGAGAAAATTGTGGCCCTCCAGGAAAAAAAGAAGGAGCTGGCGGAACAGATCCTGGGACAGGGGGAAACGGGTTTTTCGGCGTTGACCAGGGAAGCGTTGATGGAAATCCTGCGGGAAAGATGAAAAACACGCCAAATGCGGGAAGGATGTGGCGGAGCGGCGACAGGGAGAAAGGGGATGCTCGCAACGGTTCAAGAGGAACCGTTGCGGGATATCAACGAAAAAACTGTACAGGAAACTACATTCCTGTACAGTTGCAAAGAGCGTGCGCGAGAAGATTCGAACTCCCGACCTTCTGATCCGTAGTCAGACGCTCTATCCAGCTGAGCTACGCGCACATGAAGGACTTTTTAGATGCCGTATCCGGCGACAAATAATATATTAATGGATGCGGAAGAAAATGTCAAGGGGAAAATACAGTATTTGTTGTACTAAGTGCTGCCCTGCCCGAAATGAACCCGAACTGGACTTTAGCCGCCGTTTGGTATATACTATCTGTATTCCGAGCGGAAGCGAAGAATACAGGACGGTATTAAATACACGAACGAGGT
The DNA here is from genome assembly GCA_947650005.1 of uncultured Lachnospiraceae bacterium. GTDB lineage: Bacteria > Bacillota > Clostridia > Lachnospirales > Lachnospiraceae > Eisenbergiella. The sequence continues at coordinate 12,951 of CANSTU010000057.1, read as the reverse complement.
GAAAGACATGGCATTATTAGAACAGTGGAGATCAGTGGCCTATTCCGAAACGGCGGATAAAGGAAAGCTGCAGAGGATGTGGGCGGCCTATTTTGAAAAGGAAAAGGAGATCTATGCCCAGCTTCTGAAAAACCCGGACGAAGTGGTGCAGGGTACCGTAAAGGAACTGGCGGAACGGTATGAAGTGGATATCATGACCATGACGGGCTTCCTGGACGGAATCAACGACAGCCTGAAGGAGGCCAACCCCATTGAGGAAATGGAAGAGGATACGCAGGTAAACCTGGGCTTTGACAAGGAACTGCTGTACAAGAATATGGTGGCTGCCGGAGCGGACTGGCTGTATGGGCTGGAGGAATGGAACGCCATTTATGATGAGGAAACGCAGAAGGCTCTGTATAAGGAGCAGAAGTCTTCCACCACCATCGTGAAGGATAAGAAGGTTTATCCTAACGATCCCTGTCCCTGCGGCAGCGGCAAGAAGTATAAGAAATGCTGCGGAAAAGGAAAATAGGAGATGAAGAGCAGGGTGGAGGACGCGGTGGCGCTGTTTGAATCGGGATATGCCTGTGCCCAGTCCGTATTTGCCACATATGCGGATCTGTTTGGACTGGATCGGGAAACAGCGCTGCGGATCGCAGGCCCTATGAGCGCCGGAATCGGCCGGATGCGGGAAGTATGCGGAACGGTGTCGGCCATGGCTATGCTGACCGGTTTGAAAAAGGGCTTTACGACGCCGGAAGAGGAAGAAGAGAAGACGCGCTGTTATGAGCTGGTGCGCAGGATGAGCGATAGGTTCCGGGAGGAACAGGGCACCATTGTGTGCCGGGAACTTCTCGGGCTGCCGGAGGGCATGGATCGGGAAGAAAGCGCCCGTCCTGCCGAGCGTACGCCGGCGTATTATGCCAGCCGTCCCTGCAGCGGCGCGGTGCGCACGGCCGCCCGGCTGGTGGAAGAATTTCTGCTGGAGGAAGAGCGGGCGGAAAATGCCTGAAAAGATTGGATCACAGAAAGCTGATAACAGGGAACCTTTCCCGGGCTGTTATCGGCTTTTTTGTTATCTGTTCGCCCTTTTCCCATCCGTATGCGGAAAGTAAGGAACCATAAACGCCTTTGCCGCGCTATCCTTACAGAAATGTAAGGTTAACAGGAATCCGTCTGTGGTATGATAGAAGAAAGGGCAGGGAAGAACTCGCCAAAGTAAGGCAGCCGGGAGTGGTCAGGAGGATGGAAGCCGATATGGAATCGCTGCGAACCATCGCTTTGACCGGCGGGAGCGGGCAGGAGAATGGGGAAATGGAATACAGGATATTGATTCTGGAGGATGACGAGAGCCTGGTGGACGGGCTGGTATGGGTATTGAACCGGGAGGGATACGATACGAAGACGGCAGGAACGGTGGAAGAAGCCAATGCACTGTTGGAGAAGATGGAATTTGATCTATTGCTTCTGGACGTATCCCTGCCGGACGGCAGTGGGTTCGAGGTGTGCGGACAGGTAAGGAAGCGTGGGGCGGACGTGCCAATCATCTTTTTAACGGCGGCGGACGAAGAGGTAAACGTGATACGGGGTCTGGATGGCGGAGGAGATGATTACATTACCAAACCTTTTCGGCTCGGAGAGCTGTGTTCCCGGATTCGGGCCCTGCTGCGGAGGACGCGGATGGCGCAACCCGGCCGGGATTCCGTGCTGGAATGCGCAGGCCTTTCCATTGATCTGCTCTCCTGCCGCGCCACTTTAGACGGTACGGCGCTGGAGCTGACGGGAGTGGAGTATCGGCTATTATGCCTGCTGGCCCAAAACGCGGGCCGGATTGTGACACGGGAACGGATTCTGCGTAAGCTGTGGGACGAGGGGAGCCCATATGTGGACGAGAATACTTTGGCGGTATACATCCGCCGCCTGCGGGAAAAGGTGGAAAAGGATCCGTCCTGCCCCAAACGCCTGATCACTTTGAGGGGATTCGGATATCAGTGGAAAACGGATTAGGCCACGGCAGCGCTTTTACGCGTTTGGCATGATCGGATTTTACTGATTTGTACGCGCGCGAAAGCGCGCAGACGGGAGCTACGTATGGGCTGTTTTCAGGAAAAAGAGGTGAGGATCCTTTTTACGTTCCTGACCGCCTGCCTGCTGCTTGGGGCAGCGGCGGACTGGGGGATATATGGACGGGCAGAAGGGGAGATGGCCCATATGGCGGCACGGCAGGCCGGGATGGCCGCTTCAGCCCTGTTAGAGAGCGGGATGTCCCCCGTGGAGGTGGGAGAGATCCTTTCGTCAGACCGCATCACGCCGGAGGGAACCGCCCTGGTGGAGCGGATTGGGCGTGATGCGGATGGGCAGATACTTCTGTCTGCGTTCGCATCACGGCAGCGAACCCTAGGATATTTGCTTTTGGGAAAGGAAATCCTGCTGGCGGCATCGGTGGCCGGGGGGATTTTTATCTATTTAAAAAAACGTGAGATGCTGTATGAAAAGGCTGCGGAAGCGATGGAGGGATTCCTTTCCGGAAAAGAGACGGGTAAGTTCGCAGCAAACCGGGAGGGGACGTTCTACCGGCTGTTTTCCTTGACGGACAGCCTGGCAAGAGCGCTGATGGCGAGAAGGGAGCAGGAGGCGCAGAGCAGAGAGTTTTTAAAACGGATGATTTCCGACCTCTCCCATCAGCTGAAAACGCCCCTGTCAGCCGCATCCATGTATAACGAGATTATCCGCTCTCACGCAGGGGATGTGGAAATCGTGCGGGAATTTGCAAAAAAAACTGCATCTTCCCTGGAACGGATGGAAGAGCTCATAGGGATGCTCCTGAAGCTGGCGCGCCTGGATGCCGGGAGCATCCGGTTTGAAAAAAAGATCTGCCAAGCCAGGATGCTGGCAGAGCAGGCGGTCTGCGAGCTTCGGGTGCGTGCAGAGCGGGAGAAAAAGGCGCTGGAGATCCAACAGGATGGTCAGACGCTGCTTTGCGATGATGCCTGGAGCGCACAAGCTTTGCAGAATCTGGTAAAAAATGCCCTGGATCATACGCAACCGGGAGGGCGTATCCGCATTTCCTGGGAGAAAACGCCGCTGATGTTCTGCATCTTGGTGACGGATGATGGGAAAGGAATCGGTCCGGAGGAGATTTATCATATTTTCAAACGGTTTTATCGGGGAAGGAAGAGCGGCCGTGGAAGCGGTGTCGGCCTGGGCCTTCCCCTGGCGCGCTCGATTATGGAAGGACAGGGCGGGAGCGTGGGCGTAAGAAGCGTGCCCGGGACGGAAACGGTTTTCTTTCTTTCCTTTCCTTCAAAGCCGTGAGCGTAGAATGCAGCCCCTTCTGGCCCTTCCCAGCCCCATTCTCCCCAGCCTGCCCCTCGGCCATGGCGGCTCCCGGTCCGGACTCCCCCGGGCTGCGGATGGAAGCGGTCTGCTTTGGCACCGCAAGGGAGGGCTATGGGATGTTTTCAGGCACCTTTCATGCCATGAAGAGGAGACCTGCTTCCCAGGAGGGCCGCCCCCGACTGGGAAGCGTCCAGGGCTTCTCGGAATGTCCGGCATGAGTGTGCCTGAAAACATCCCATAGCCCTCCCTTGCGGTGCCAAAGCAGACCGCTTCCATCCGCAGCCCGGGGGAGTCCGGACCGGGAGCCGCCATGGCCGAGGGGCAGGCTGGGGAAAATGGGGCTGGGAAGAGCCAGAAGGGGCTGCATTCTACGCTGATTACGAAACCGTAAGGCAAATCCGCGCTGTTTATTAAGAAAAGGCAGATAAGATGGATGCTGTAGCCGTCGGCAGGAGATGGTGCACAGCAGAAGCGTGCATGCCCTGGCCGAAAAAAGGAGAATGCGTAAGGAGGACGGAAGTGGAGATATTGAAAGTGGATGGCCTGTGTAAGACCTATGGCAGCGGCGAAAGCCGGGTGGAGGCGTTAAAAAACGCTTCTTTTACCCTAAAAAAGGGAGAATTCGCGGCCGTGGTGGGAGAATCCGGGTCGGGAAAAAGTACGCTTTTAAACTGTATCGGCGGTCTGGATACGCCCACTGCGGGCCGGGTGGAGGTGGCGGGATGCGATCTGTTTTCCCTGGATGAGGAGAAACGGACGGTTTTCAGGCGGAGGAACATTGGATTCATATTCCAAAATTTTCAGCTGATTCCGGAGCTGAATGTGGAACAGAATATCTTGTTTCCCATGCTCCTGGATTGCCGCAGGCCGTCGAAGGGAGCGGCCGATGAGATCCTTGAGGTGTTAGGGCTGGCCGATCGCAGGAAGCATCTGCCCGGACAGCTTTCCGGGGGACAGCAGCAGCGGGCGGCCATCGGCAGAGCGCTTTTGATGCATCCTACGCTGATTCTGGCGGACGAACCCACGGGGAATCTGGATTCCGGGAACAGCCAGGATGTGATGGAACTGCTTACCAGGGCATCGCGTCTCTTTTCACAGACGATCCTGATGATCACGCACAACAATAACCTGACTGCGCAGACGGATCGGGTGCTGCGGGTGGCAGACGGGATTCTGACGGATTTGGGAGGGCAGGCGGATGAAAAACTATCTTAAAAGGGCGCGGGAACGGGACATGGACAGTTATCTGGATCTGATTCCATTATCGGCACGGATTCACAAAAAGGAAAACAGGATGACGTTTTGGTGTATTTTTCTGGCGGTTTTCCTGGTAACGGCCATCTGCGGCATGGCGGATATGGAGGTGAGGAGCCAGCGGATCCGCATGCTGAAGGACTATGGGCATTGGCATATCCGGCTTTCCGAAATCACCGACGAGGAAGCGGCGCTGTTGGCCATGCGGCCGGAAGTGGAAGGGATGGTCTGGTATGATGCGCTCAACTACAGACTGGATCAGAATTACCGCCTGTTCGACCGGCCGGCTGTGGTCGTCGGTTATGGGGAGGGCGTGAAAGGGGTAATGGCTTCTTCCATCCTCTTTGAAACGGGAAATTTTCCCACAGGGCCAGGGGAGGTGGCATTGAGCCGAAATGCCGGGGATTCCTATGGGCTTTCGGTGGGGGATGAGGTTATCATAGGTCTGCCGGAGGGGACGCTAAGCTGTCGGATTTCCGGTTTCGTAGAGAATATGGGGATGCTCATGAGCAAAGATGCGGTAGGGGCAATCCTCACCAGGCAGGATCTGGAACGGATCACGCCAAAGGATCAGGAAACGGAAGGGGTGTGGTATGTTAAGCTGTCGGAAAAAGGGAGCCTGCGAAAGATGATAGAGGCAATCCGGGAAGACCTGGCCGGAACAGGGGCTGTGATCGCGGAAAATACAGGCCTGCTGGCAACCTGTGGAGCCAGCAGCGATCCGTCCATGCTGGGACTGCTGGTATCGGTCGTTCTGCTGTTCCTGCTAGTCCTATTGGCAGGCGTATTGATGATCTCAGGGGCGATGAACAGCAACGTATCCCGGCGGATGGAATTTTTCGGCCTGCTGCGCTGCCTTGGGGCCGGAAGAAGACAGATAATGGCCTTCGTACGAAGGGAAGCGCTGGGCTGGTGCAGACGGGCGATCCCCGCGGGCTTGGCGGCGGGAACCCTGATCATCTGGATTCTATGCGCCCTGCTTGCGATGCTCAGTCCGACCTATTTCGGGGATATGCCCCGGTTTGCGGTAAGTCCCGCCGCCTGGGCGGCCGGTGGGGCAGTGGGGATCCTCACCGTGATGCTGGCCGCCGGCGCGCCGGCGAAGCGGGCGGCCCGGGTATCGCCGCTGGCCGCCGTATCCGGAGGCGGGCAAAACGGGACAACCGCAGCGCAGGCCTTTGGTTCCGGCTGGCTCGGCGTGGAAATATCGGTGGGAATTAGCCATGCCTTTTCCGGAAGGCGCAGCGCGGCCGGGAAGCATGTCCGCCCGGGAGGAAACCTGCTTTTGCTGGGAGGTTCCTTTGCTTTCAGCATCCTTCTTTTTCTGGCTTTTTCCGTTTTGCTTCAATTCATGCGCCATGCGGTGAATCCATTGAAGCCCTATGCGCCGGATCTGTCCATCGTAAGTCGGAACAACGGCCGCACGATCGATGGAGGGCTGCCGGCAAGGCTGGAGGAGCTTTCGGGGGTGGAAAGGGCCTACGGACGCGCTTTTGCCTATGGCCTGAGCGGAGGGATGAAAGATGGGGAGACGGGAATTGACCTGATTTCCTATGAGAAATACCAGTTTGACTGGGCGGAAGAAGATCTGTTGGAAGGCAGTTTGGATTTTATCGGAGAGGAAAATGCCGGAGGGGAGAAACGGGTCCTCCTGGGGTATGATGCGGCGCATCCTGTGTCGGTGGGGGAACGGATCAGGATTCGGACTGAACGGGAAGAAGAGGAAGTGGTGGTGGCAGGAATCCTTTCCAAGATGCCCTTTGACGCGTCCACTGGGGGAATCTGTATCATCTGCTCCGAAGGGACCTTCCGCGCCATGACGGGGGACGACGGGCTGACCTGTGTGGATGTACAGCTCGCCCGCGGCGCTTCGGACCAGGATGTGGAACGGATCCGGGAAGCGGCAGGGGAAAACGTGACCTTTTCGGATAAACGGCTGAGTAACGGGGAGGTGAAAGGGGCGTTTTGGTCCTTTGCCCTGTTCGTATACGGCTTCCTGGCCATTATAGCCCTGATCACGATTCTGAATATCGTAAACAGCATAGGGATGAGCGTGAACGCGCGCATGAAACAATACGGCGCTATGCGGGCAATCGGCATGAGCTGTGCGCAGCTTGAGAAAATGATCCTAGCCGAAGCGTTGACCTATGCCCTGGGCGGCAGCGCGGCCGGGAGCGTCCTGGGGCTGTGGATACACAGGCTTTTGTTTGAGGCAATGGTCAACGAACGCTGGGGAAGCCCATGGGAGATACCTTGGGAAGCGCTTGTCATGATCGTGGCGTTGGTGCTGGTCTCCGCTGCGGCCGCGGTGTGCGGCCCGGCGGGGCGGATCCGCAGGATGAGTATTGTGGAGACCATTGGGGAACAGTGAAGAGCCGTTTTTATAGGTAAAAAGGGGCGCAGACCTGCCGCAGTATCGTAAGAAAAGCCTGTTCCGTTTGGGTAAGATGATAGTCCTCGGGAAAAATCAGCAGTACCGTCATCCTGCGGGGGGCGCCCTGGATTTTACGGAGGACGAGCCGGAACTGGCCAAGGACGGATTCCGGAACGGGCGGGGAAAGCTGAAAGGTTCCGGGGATGCAAGCAAGGATATCGTTGCGTATGTTGGGCGCAAGAATGGTAAGGGAACTGTCGGACTGTTTTGCATGCAGAAAACAGCCCGCCTCGGCGGGTTCATGAAGCCAGGAGGAGAGGGAAGAATCCTCCCACAGGATTTCGGGATAGGGCTCCAGCATATCCGCGGTGAGCGCAGGAGAATCCGCCAGGGGATGGCGTTCGGAGAAAAGGACTGCGAGCTCGTATCTGCCCAGAATTTCAACGGAAAGTTCCTTTTGCCTGATTAAGGGCAACATGGATTTTTCATATCGTTCGGGGCAGCGAATGATGGAAAAGCTGCAATCGCGCTGTTGCGTCCGTTCGATGGCTTCCAGGGCGCCGGTTTCGCAGTACTTGACGGAAAGACTGCGTCCGCGCCCGTATTTGGCGAGAAAAGAGGTGAAAGCGCAGGAAAGGAGGGAAGAATGGGGGGCGCATAGGTGCAGCCTGAGGCTGTCGGTCTCTTCTTTGCTGCAATAATCCTCCAGGGCCTGGTACTGCCGCACCGCCTTTCTTGCAAGCTGGAGGAATTCGCGGCCCCGCTGCGTGGGGATGACGCCCCGGGAATTTCTGGCGAAGATGGAAAAGCCGATCTCCTCTTCCAATTCCCGGATGTCCCGGCTCAGGTTGGGCTGGCTGATGAAAAGCTGCTTGGCCGCTCCGGTGATGGAGCGGCTCTTTTCTACTTCCAGGGCGTAACGCAGTACGTTCAAGTTCATGGCGGGCTCCTTTGGTTTGTGGTAACAGCCCATGCGTCCGCCAGAGCCATAACGCGGCCAAGGCGCCCAAAAAGGATCCGATGGCGCATCTTGTCGCATCAGGGCTGGATCCTACCTCTTTCATCCGCAGTCCGGGAGGCGCCTTGGCCGGCGCATGCCATAAGCCGGCCACATGGGGTCCCTCGCCTGCCAAAACACATGAACTGATATTATTCTAGTTTGTTTCATTATAGATCTTTCAGGGGCGGATTGCAATGAAATATATCAAAAAATATATGTTTAATATATAAAATATGAATACCCATGAAGGGCGGCGAGGATGTATAATATTGATTATCATGAAGATAAATTTTTGACAGCTCTGAAGGGAATCCTGAAGGAAAGCCCTAAAGGGCTGAAAAAATGATTATCTATAAAGATAGAAAGGAAGGTTTTTATGGCAAGGAAAATGAAAACCATGGATGGTAACCATGCAGCAGCGCATGCGTCATACGCATTCACCGATGTTGCGGCTATCTATCCCATCACCCCTTCATCCCCTATGGCAGAAGCCACCGATGAATGGGCCACAGCAGACAGGAAGAATATGTTCGGACAGACGGTGAAGATCACCGAAATGCAGTCCGAAGCGGGTGCGGCAGGTGCGGTGCACGGCTCCCTGGCAGCAGGCGCGTTAACCACCACCTATACGGCTTCCCAGGGTCTGCTCCTTATGATCCCCAACCTTTACAAGATCGCCGGCGAACAGCTTCCCGGCGTATTTAACGTATCGGCGAGGGCAGTGGCGTCCCATGCGCTGAACATTTTCGGCGATCATTCCGACGTGTATGCATGCCGCCAGACCGGATGTGCCATGCTGTGTGAGAGCAGCGTGCAGGAAGTCATGGACCTTACCGCAGTGGCTCATCTGGCTGCGATCAAGGGCAGCCTTCCCTTCATCAATTTCTTTGACGGATTCCGTACTTCCCATGAGATCCAGAAGATCGAAACGTGGGATTATGAAGATCTCAAGGAGATGACGGACATGGATGCCCTGGATGCGTTCCGTGCCCATGCTTTGAATCCCAACCATCCCTGCCAGAGAGGTTCCGCTCAGAACCCCGACATCTTCTTCCAGGCAAGGGAAGCGAGCAACCCTTACTATGACGCCATGCCTGGCATCGTTCAGATGTACATGGACAAGGTGAACGAGAAGATCGGTACGGATTATAAGCTGTTCAACTACTACGGAGCGCCGGATGCCGAGCACGTGATCGTGGCCATGGGTTCCGTAAATGATACCATTGAAGAAACCGTTGATTATATGATCAAGACCAGCGGAGCAAAGGTGGGCGTGGTAAAAGTTCGCCTGTATCGTCCTTTCAGCGCACAGGCCCTGATCGATGCGATTCCTGAGACCGTGAAGCAGATCTCCGTCCTTGACAGAACGAAAGAGCCCGGCGCTCTCGGCGAGCCTTTGTATCTGGATGTGGTGGCTGCCCTGAAGGGAAGTAAGTTCGATGCGGTTCCGATCTATTCCGGACGTTACGGCCTGGGAAGCAAGGATACCACTCCTGCGCAGATCGTGGCTGTATACGGCAACGCGGAGAAGAAGAAATTCACCATCGGTATCGTGGATGATGTGACCAACCTGTCCCTTGAACTCGGCGCAGAGCTGGTTACCACGCCCGAAGGGACCACCAACTGCAAGTTCTGGGGACTTGGTGCGGATGGTACCGTTGGCGCGAATAAGAACTCCATCAAGATCATCGGCGACAACACCGATATGTATGCTCAGGCATACTTTGATTACGATTCCAAGAAGTCCGGCGGCGTGACCATGTCCCATCTGCGTTTCGGACATAAGAAGATTAAATCCACTTACCTGATCCGTCAGGCGAACTTCGTTGCCTGCCATAACCCCGCTTACATCCGTAAGTACAACATGGTTCAGGAACTGGTGGACGGCGGTACTTTCCTGCTGAACTGCGCCTGGAGCGTGGACGAGCTGGAACAGCATCTGCCCGGCCAGGTGAAGAAATTCATCGCTGACCACAAGATCAACTTCTACATCATCGATGGTGTGAAGATCGGTATCGAGACGGGCATGGGCCCCACAAGGATCAATACGATCCTGCAGTCCGCGTTCTTTGAACTCACGGGCATCATCCCTGCCGAGAAGGCAAACGAGCTGATGAAGGCTGCCGCACAGGCTACCTACGGCCGCAAGGGCGAGGACGTCGTGAAGAAGAACTGGGCGGCCATCGACGCGGGCGCCAAGGGCGTTGTGAAGGTGGAAGTACCCGCAAGCTGGAGCGGCTGCGAAGACGAAGGCCTTGACTATGCTGTGGTTACTGAGGGAAGAAAAGAAGTAATTGACTTCGTCAACAACATCCAGACAAAGGTGAGCGCACAGGAAGGCAACACTCTGCCTGTATCCGCTTTCAAGGATTATGTGGACGGTTCCACGCCTTCCGGCTCTTCCGCATACGAGAAGAGAGGTATCGCGGTGAACGTGCCTTGCTGGGATCCTTCTAAGTGTATCCAGTGTAACTTCTGCTCCTATGTATGTCCTCATGCGGTAATCCGCCCTGTGGTCATGACGGAAGAAGAGCTGGCTGCCGCTCCTGCGGGAACCGCTGAAGTGGCCAAGGATATGACCGGTATGCCTGGCAAGAAGTTCGCGGTTTCCGTATCCGTGCTCGACTGTACCGGATGCGGCTCCTGTGCGAATGTATGTCCCGGCATGAAGGGCGAGAAGGCTCTGAATATGGTTCCGCTGGATACGCAGCTGGATAAGGAAGCGCTGTTCGCTTATGGGCAGACTCTGGAAGAGAAGCCCGAAGTGCTTGAGAAATTCAAAGAAGCCAGCGTGAAGGGTTCCCAGTTCAAGCAGCCTCTGCTTGAGTTCTCCGGCGCCTGCGCAGGCTGCGGCGAGACTCCTTATGCGAAGCTGATTACGCAGCTGTTCGGCGACAGGATGTATATTGCCAACGCAACCGGATGTTCCTCCATCTGGGGTAACTCCTCACCCAGCACCCCTTATACGGTAAACAAAGCCGGCAGAGGCCCCGCGTGGGATAACTCCCTGTTCGAGGACAACGCTGAGTTCGGTATGGGTATGCTGCTGGCGCAGAAGGCCCTGAGAGGCGGCCTGAAGGAGAAGGTGGAAAAGGTTCTTGCAGCTACGGACGACGCGGCTGTTAAGGCGGCTTGCCAAGAATACCTGGATACCTTCAACTGCGGCATCACCAACGGAGCCGCTACCGATAAGCTGGTAGCTGCCCTGGAAGGCAAAGACTGCGATACCTGCAAAGATATCGTGAAGAATAAAGATTTCCTGTCCAAGAAGTCCCAGTGGATCTTCGGCGGCGACGGATGGGCATATGATATCGGATTCGGCGGCGTGGATCATGTCCTGGCCAGCGGCGAAGATATCAACGTTATGGTGTTCAATACCGAGGTTTACTCCAACACCGGCGGACAGGCGTCCAAAGCTACTCCTACCGGAGCGGTGGCACAGTTCGCAGCAGGCGGTAAGGAAGTGAAGCAGAAGGATCTTGCAAGCATCGCCATGAGCTATGGTTATGTATATGTGGCACAGATCTCCATGGGCGCGGATTATAACCAGACCGTAAAGGCTATCGCAGAGGCGGAAGCTTATCCTGGACCGTCCCTGATCATCGCATATGCTCCTTGTATCAACCATGGTATCAAGAAGGGTATGAGCAAGGCTCAGACTGAAGAGAAGCTGGCTGTGGAGACTGGTTACTGGCATATGTTCCGTTTCAATCCTGCGGCAGAGAAGAAATTCGTCGTGGACAGCAAGGCTCCTACGAAGGACTTCAAGGAATTCATCGGCGGCGAGGTAAGATATACTTCCCTGGCCCTGAAGGATGCCGAGAAGGCTGCAAGGCTGCAGGCTCAGGCGGAAGAGAACGCCAAGGAAAGATATGATTATCTGCAGAAACTGCAGGTTCTGTACGGAAATGACTGATCAGATATGACGGATGAAGCGGTTCCTTCCGGCCATGAGCTGTGCCGGGAAGCGCCCTGAAGGATGATGTGATCAGGCTGCGGGCCAAATCACGGCCCGCAGCTTATAAGGTGCATGGAGGCTTTCTCCTGCATGGGATGAAAAGCCGGCCTGGATGATTTCCTTACCGGCTTTTGTCATGCGCAGGGGCGCACAGATAAAGTACGCCCTGCGCAGCGAGTGGATGGAAATTACATTTACTCGTTTCTGTATCTGGGAAAAACAGGTTCTTCTGCCATTGCGTGCGCCTCCAGGGCAGTTTTGGAACGTGTACAATTGTAGGAACCCGATACAGCGCTGCTATTTGACCACGTTAACCAATGTCACCAACCAGGAAAGAGGATAAACACATAAGTATGATGAGTACAGTATCTGATGACGCTACCATTTTAAGGATCAAACATAATGTGCTTACCGAAGTGGCCAGACTGGCATATGCGGGTGAGCTGGAAGAGAAGAAAGACAATATCCCTTATGAGATGATTCCCGGTCCTGAAGCGCACTTCCGCTGCTGTGTATACAAGGAGCGCGAGATCATCCGGCAGAGAATCAAGCTGGCGGAGGGAAAATGCCCCGGTAACAGGGAGAGCAACAATATCGTACAGGTTATCAACTCTGCATGCGAGGAATGTCCCATTTCTTCCGGGTATGTGGTAACGAACCTGTGCCAGGGCTGTCTGGCAAAGTCTTGCAGACAGGCCTGCAATTTCGGCGCCATTACCATCAGTGATGGGCGTTCTTTCATCGACCCGGTAAAGTGTAAGAGCTGCGGAAAGTGTGCCACGGCCTGTTCTTATTCAGCTATCCTGAAAATTCAGAGGCCCTGTATGAAGAGTTGTCCGGTGAGCGCGATCACCATGGATGAGCATGGCGTATGCCAGATCGACGAATCCAAGTGTATCCAGTGCGGCCAGTGCATCCATAACTGCCCGTTCGGCGCTATCGCCTCCAAGACCTACATCGTGGATGTGATCAACGCGATCCGTGAGGGAAAAAAGGTGGTTGCCATGTTGGCGCCTGCTGGAGAAGGCCAGTTCGGGGCGGATA
>CANSTU010000056.1 GCA_947650005.1 uncultured Lachnospiraceae bacterium | reverse complement strand
AGGGATATGGGACCCACGAGGAACTGATGGCCGCCTGTGAAATCTATCAGGCGATTTACGCTTCCCAGATTGGAGACTATCATGGCTGAAAAAAATAATTGTGCGCCGCCTACAAATCTAAACGGCATTTCCCGGCCGGGAAAGGGACGCGTCGTTATAAAACCTAAAAATATGAAGGGAACGCTGATCCGCCTGTGGAAGCTGACGAAGGGGAAACGCAAAGGCCTTGGCTGGATCCTCCTATTGTCCGCTCTGGCCTCCGCCGCATCCATTCTGTCTCCGTATATTACGGGAAAGGCCGTTACGGCAATCAGCAAGCAGGATATGGTGGTATGGATTCTGGCCTGCTTGACAGGGCTGTATGTATGCGACTGGCTTGTAAAATTCATGCAGGCTTTTTTCATGGCTTCCATCGGCCAGCATATGATCCATTCCATCCGTGAAACGCTCTTCGGCCATATCCGCTCGCTGCCGCTGTCCTTTTTTGACCGGCGCCAGCACGGAGAGCTGATGAGCCGTTTGACAAACGATGTGGACAATATCAGCACCACCATCTCCAGTTCCCTGACCCTGCTTCTCACACACGGCTTTACCATCCTCGGCATTTTTCTTATGATGATAGTTCTGAGCCCGCTCTTAACCCTGGTGGCCCTAACCGGGGTTTCCTGTATCTTCGTTTTGACGAAAGTTGTGACGAAAAGGACACGAAAACTCTTTTCCTGCCAACAGAAGAGCCTGGGCGCTTTGAATGGACAGGTGGAAGAGAGCGTTTCAGGCCTTCCCCTCATCAAAGCCTTCTGCAGGGAGGAAGAAATGGAGTGCGACTTCGGTAAAAAGAACGATGAGCTATGCCGGATATCCATCAAAGCTCTGATCTGGTCGGGTTACCTGATGCCTTTGATGAACGTAATCAACAACCTGTGCTATGTGGCTATAGCTGTCTTTAGCGGTATATTGTTCCTAAACGGCCGTATCGACAGCGTTGGCTTGATCACAAGTTTTCTGCTCTATGTGCGTCAATTTACCCGTCCCTTTGTGGAAATCGCAAATATTTATAACAATTTCCAAACAGCTGTGGCCGGGGCGGAGCGGGTCTTTGAAATTCTGGATGAAGGGCCGGAGCCGGCGGATTGTCCCGATGCCCTTAGCCTGGCCTCCTGCCGCGGAGATATCGAGTTTCGGCATGTGGGGTTCGGATATACGCCGGATCAACAGGTGCTGAAAGACATTTCTGTGAAAATACCGGCGGGAACGCAGGTGGCCATTGTAGGTTCCACGGGATCCGGAAAAACGACCTTTGTCAACCTGTTGACGCGTTTTTACGATGTAACGGAAGGAAATATTCTATTGGACGGACATGATCTGCGGGAGTACCGAATGACGGATCTTCGCGCCGCATTCGGCGTCGTTCTTCAGGATACCGCCCTTTTTGCCGAATCGGTGAAGGATAATATCTGTTACGGCCACCCGGAAGCGGACATGGAACGGATTCGGCAGGCCGCACGGATTGCGGGCGCGGACGGCTTTATAGAACGGCTTCCTAAGGGGTACGATACCATTCTGGAACAGGGAGGGCTGGAGCTATCGCAGGGAGAACGGCAGCTTCTCACCATTGCGCGGGCCGTGTTGGCCAATGCGCCCATCCTGATCCTGGATGAGGCCACCAGCTCCGTAGATACCGTAACTGAACAGAAGATCCGAAAGGCCATGCTGAAAATATGTGAAAACCGTACTTCCTTCCTCATTGCCCATCGGCTTTCTACAATTCGGGATTCAGATTTAATCCTTTTAATCGAAAACGGGCAGATCATAGAACGAGGAACGCATGAGGAATTGATGGATTTCAACGGACAGTATGCGCAGATGTACAGGACACAAGCCGGAGAGGAATAAATTTCGGATAAAAGTGTTTATCCGGCCTGAAAATGGGAAGAATATGGATAAAAAGGGAAGGACAGGAAACGTGCAAAAACAGTACCTGATTTATCATCTGACCGATTCAGGACAGGCGAGGAAAATTCTGCAGGAATTGACCCATTTGGAGGGACTCCAATCCGCTCATATCAGCGATGACTTGAAGATCCTGTGTGTTGACGCACAGGCCGAGTATTTTTCCGCCATCATGGATCAGGCTGTGAATATCTGCAGAAGGATATCAGGAGAATGCGAACTCACATATCGGTTTTAGGAATCAATCATCCAACAAGACCTTCCTGCGGCAGGCGGTTTTCTGTCCCGTAGCCGCAGGAAAGGCAGTTCTATTTAAAAATCCGAAAGGTTCCAAACACCCTTCCCAAGATCTGGCACTCATCTTCTTCCACAATAATGGGATCCAGAGTGTCATTTTCTGGCTGAAGGCGAATGTGTCCCTCTTCCCGGTAAAAAGTCTTGACGGTAGCGGAATCCTCTATCAAAGCGACCACCATCTTCCCATTCTGCGCCGTAGAACAGCTCTGTATCAGAATATAGTCGCCATCCAGGATTCCTGCATTGATCATGGAATCCCCTTTTACCCTTAAAATAAAAGAGGGTTCTCCAACGGGGATAAATTCTGCGGGAATAGGGAAATAACTTTCAATATTCTCCTCCGCAAAAATGGGCTGCCCGGCCGCTACGGTTCCAACGATAGGAAGGCTTACCATCTCCGAGCGAACCGCCTGAAAGGCTTCATCGCAGATTTCAATGGCGCGGGGCTTGGTGGGATCCCTGCGGATAAATCCGTTCTTCTCTAACGTTTCCAGATGGGAATGGACGGAAGATGTGGATTTCAGATGAACCGCTTCACAGATCTCCCGAACCGCCGGCGGATATCCCTTCTCCAAAATCTGATCTTTGATGTATTCCAAAATTTCACTCTGTTTAGCGGTAATCTTCCCAAGCGCCATGGTTATCCTCCTTTATATTTCATGTGGTTATGTTCCAGAATGGCTGTGTACCCGATACGATTTTTATAAATTATAACACAGAAAATTCAAAATGGCAAACGTATATTCCGAAAATTTGTTCGATTTTTTGCTTTCATTCCTTGACATCCGAAAATTTGTTCGATATAATCTTTTCTAAGAACATCCGTTCACAACATTTGTTCGATTCGTAGGAGGGATTATGAAAGAGAAGAGAAGGAAACAGGGCAGAATCACAAAGAAGGCTAATCGGATAAGACATCGGGCTATACTGTGGGCCACCTCTATCTTTTTGGTCCTTACTTTTTCCATACTGACAGGCGGTTTTATTGCCAGGGCACAAAGGGCGGAGGAGAATGGCCGCTATAAATATTTTACAAGTATACAGATTATGCCGGGTGATACCCTATGGACTTTGGCAGATCAATATTGCGATGAGAATTTCCGATCCAAGGACGCCTTTATTCGGGAAGTGCTGCGAACCAACCATCTCCTGGATCACGAATTACGTGAAGGATATTACCTAATTGTCCCCTATTATTCCACGGAACGCAAACCTTGACACTGTTTGGCAAATCCAAAGAGTTTCTTAAGAAATTCTTTGGATTTTTGTATCTGCAATCTTTGTTTTTATGGGTTATTCTTGTCAATAGAATCCATACTTTCCACAGGGGACAAAGGGGCCACACAATACGTGCCTTTGTGTGTACTTTTCAGGTTCCCGTTCGAAGGAAGACATGATATAATATCATGAAGCACATCTCTATTTGAATCTGCAGCAAGATAGGAGAGATTGTGTACATATTAATAAAGAGAAATAATGCGATTTTGACAACAATTATGCAAGGAGGATCAGACAGTGGAGGCGAACCGCATTTTAGTCGTTGAAGATGATAAGGATATTAGAGAGGGAATTGACATCTACCTAAGGAATCAGGGATATGTGGTATTTCAGGCTGGAGACGGCATAGAGGGCCTTGCGATCATTGAAAAGGAAGAAATCCACCTTGCTATTGTGGATATCATGATGCCCCGAATGGACGGAATCACAATGATGATGAAAGTACGGGAGAAGGGCTATGAATTCCCTGTTATCATGCTTTCTGCCAAGTCTGAGGAAGTGGATAAGATCATGGGACTGAATATGGGGGCGGATGATTATGTGACAAAGCCGTTTACCACGATGGAGCTTCTGGCGAGAGTCAATTCCCACTTAAGGAGGCACAGCCGATATCTGGAAGCGCTGAGCAAGGCTGCGGAACCGGAAAAAGGCACCTACCATACCCTGGGAGGGATTGAAGTGAATGAGGAAACGGTGGAGGTGTTCGTGGATGGAAATCCGGTGAAACTTACCCCCATCGAATTCAAGATTCTGCTTTTGCTCATCAAGAATCCGGGGCGTGTGTTCAGTGCCGACGAGATTTATGAACGCATTTGGAATGAAAAAGCGATCAATACGGACACCATTATGGTGCATATCCGTAAGATCCGGGAGAAAATAGAAATCGACCCAAAGAATCCAAAATACTTGAAGGTGGTGTGGGGTGTTGGATATAAAATGGAAAAACAGTAAATATTCTTTTCCCGCCGCTCTTGTGGTGGGAATGGCGGCAGCGGCAGTCTTTTTTGCCCTCTTCCCTTTTTTCAACAGAAAGGCTGCGGAGAGTTATGTGAATCCGTTAACACAACAAGACTTTCTCAGGGAATTGATGACTGCCAATTATGTGCAATATAAATATCTTAGGGAGAAAACGGATCTTCAAGAATACGACTATTGCGATCTGTATCTGGATTATGAGATTACGACACGGTCTTTAGAGGAGCTGTCCATAGAGGAACTGGAAACATATTATATGGATTTTGAGAGCAATTATTCTCTCCAGTCCCTTAAATCCCGCATACATGATGATTTCTGTTCCCAATTTGACAACCATGAAACCTTCCTGGCCGACCTGGGAGCGAGGATGGATTATTATGTGGAGGATTTGGAGACGGGTACGATCCTGTCCAACAGTGGATCCAGCCTGCCGGAGGCCGTTCGTTCTGACCAGAAATCGGATGATAAGTCTTCTGAAGAGGAAGGAGCGGATAGGCTGCATGACTATGTCTATTATGTGAGCCTGGATTATGACCGTGCAGGGAATGTCACGAATGTATATGTACGCTGTAATGATAATGCCAAGCAATTTCTGAATCGAATACAGACAATTGGCCATGAAAAAATGCTTGAATTGCCTACAGTTGATTCCAATTACCGAGAATCTGGCGGACGGTCGTCAGTTTATTATCTGCTCGAAGAAGAGCAGGACCAATGTTCATCCGTTCGGATATCCCTATCGTTTCCTGCAAACATGCGTGTCATGTACGGGATTACGAGCCAGCAATATACACAACTATCCACAGAAAAGGACGAAACCTATTATTTTTCTACCATGTACCGTACAAGGCTGCAGTATTATGATTCCGGTGTAGGGCTGGGATATTGCATTCTTCTGCTGGGATGCCTGATCTGCGGCGTTCTGACAGGCCTACAGTACAGGAAGTCTTCCAGCAGCCCTGAACACATACAGCAGGGTAGAAGCATGCTTTGGGATCCCTGGATTGAAGTCCTCGTATTGGCTGTCGTCTTCATATACTCAACTGCTGGTTCCGTTATCACCTATGTATATGAATATGAAAACGGCCTGTTCCTTCGGAACATCCGCGCAGGACTGGGTATAGATAAAATTGTTTTTATCCATTTGGATCAGGCCGCCATGTTCCTGATGCTTACAGCATTGTTTCTATCTGCCGCCCTCATCGGGCAGGGATTTTCCGACATCCGAAGGGATAACCTGAAAGACCGTAGTTTCATCTGCCGATATTGGCGGAAGATATGCCAAAAGGTTAAGGAGATCTGTTTCCGCTTTTATACGGAGTTGGTCAGCTACGATATCGGGACGGATGCGAAGCGCATCATCATAAAAGTTCTGGTCGTCAACTTTATGATCCTGCTCGTGATCTGTAGTTTTTGGTTCGCAGGGATTTTCGGGCTCATCGTCTATTCCGTAGTCATCTATTTTATCCTGAAAAGATATGTAATGGACATTCAGGAAAAATACCGCAGACTTTTGCACGCTACCCGTTCCATCGCACAAGGGAATCTGGATACGGCATTATATGAGGATTTCGGAATCTTCGAAAGCTATAAATCGCAGCTACGCCAGATCCAGATGGACTTTAAAAAAGCCGTACATGAGGAGGTGAAGAGTCAGCGTATGAAATCCGAACTGATTACAAATGTATCCCATGACCTGAAAACACCCTTGACGGCAATCATCACCTATATTGACCTTTTGAAGGAACCTGGGGTGAGTGAAGAGAAGAGAGAAGAATACCTGGATATTTTGCAGAAGAAAGCCAATCGGTTGAAAATATTGATAGAGGATCTTTTCGAGATCAGCAAGGCCAGCAGTAAGACGGTGGCATTGCAGATCGTGGATGTGGATATCTGTAATCTAATCCGCCAGGCTTATCTGGAACAGGAAGACCGTGTGGAAGCCGCCCACTTGGATTTCAAATTCACGCTTCCCGGAGAGCGGATCCTCCTGCCTCTGGACAGCCAGAAAACATACCGTATATTCGATAACCTATATACCAATATCATTAAGTATGCGCTGACCGGGACCAGGGTCTATGTAACCGTCCGCGACAATGCAGAGTCCGTGGAAGTGGAAATGAAAAATATATCCGCGGCGGAGCTGACCATGGATCCTGGCGAACTAACCGAACGTTTTGTGCGCGGCGATGATTCCCGCAATACAGAAGGAAGCGGCCTGGGGCTAGCCATTGCAAAGAGCTTTGCAGAACTGCAGGGCGGAAGTATGCAGCTATCCTTCGATGGAGACCTGTTTAAATGTCTTCTCACCTTCCGTAAGGATGCCTCTAAGAAAAGGGAACAAAAGTTTGATCCAAAAGATCCCTTCCCATCTTCCACAGAGGTTGAAAGAAACGGGAACCGCCAAGAAGGATATGACCGGTCTGAAAAAGCGGTGAAGGACGAATTTCCAGGCCGGCCCATGAATCCAGGCTTTTGGGAAAACGGACAAAACCCCTATGGGCAGTCTATGGACAGCCACAGTACGCCTCCCTATTATGGCTCCTCTTATAATGAATATGATTCATACACTCAGGCAGGTTCCTACGGAAATCAACCCTATGGAAATAACTGGGGATATGAATATCCGCCATACGAAAGTCAGGCCTACAGAAATCAGTCCTATGATAGTCAATTCTTTAAAAACCAATCCTATGGAAATCAAGGTTATTCCGGTCAGGCGCCTATGTACGGCATCCATAATATCCGGAATGACCGCAGGTTCTGGAAGGGAAAAAATCAGCGCGGCGCACAACCTTCCACGGAAAATGTCTCCACACCCTCAAACGATAGGGAAAAGAGCAGAAAGAAAGGACTTTGGGGAAACAGAAATTCTTCCAGTAAAAACCGAAGGGAAGGCAGCTGAAACCTTCCCTTGCGAAAGCACAGGACTCTCTGTATGTCCAGGTGGACACGAATAGCGCTACAGATCTTCCCTCAAACGCAGGGCCTTTGCCGCCCTGCGTTTATTTTCATCCTTCATGGCAGCATAATGCTTCCTCGTAGTATTGACATCCTTATGGCCGAGCACATCTGCCACAAGGTAGATATCGCCCGTTTCCTGGTAAAGATTTGTCCCGTAAGTGCTCCTCAGCTTATGGGGCGTGATTTTCTTAACCGTGGTAACCCGGGAGGTATACTTCTTTACTAAGTTTTCCACACTGCGGACAGTAATCCTACGGTTCTGGATGGAGAGAAAAAGGGCCTCCTCATGGCCGGGAAGAGGAGAGAGGAGTTCCCTTTCCTCCAGATAGCCTAGAAGGGCTTCCGTCACTTCCTCGCCAAAATAGATCACATCCTCATAACCGCCTTTTCTGCGCACCTTAACCCGTTGATTATCAAAATCTACGTCGTTTAAGTCGATTCCCACACATTCGGAAACCCGCATACCGGTTCCAAGCAGAAGGGTAAGAAGAGCAAGATCACGGGTACGGGTTTTCTCATGATAGCGCCGTTCTCCTTTCGTAAGCGTACTTCCGTCCTCCACCTCATCCAACAGAATTGCCACTTCGTTGGGCTCCATCCGTACGATTTCTTTTTCATGCAGCTTAGGCATGGGGACGAGAACAGCCGGATTTTTCGAAATCATCTGATTGCGGTAGAAATAGTTATAAAAACTGCGCAAGGAGGAAAGTTTTCTTTTCTTTCCCCGCTCATCGTTCATGAATTCCGCTCCGTCTTTGATATAGTACGACAGATATTCCATATATTCTTCGATATCTTCCCGTTCCAGTTCATCCAAAATATGCAGTGGATAGTCCACGATATCCATCTTCTTATAAACGCTGTTGGATTCATGAATGAACTCAAAAAAAATCCGAAGATCATAGGCATAGGCCAGCTTTGTCCTGGAAGCCGCCGTATCGTCAATGCCTCGAAAAAACTGTTTGCAGAAGGAGGGAAGCGTCTTCAGGATTTCCCGAAGCTTCAAAATATTCTTTTTATTTAGTTCATCATGATAATTCAATGATTTTTGCATATCTGTTCCCAACTGAGCGCAGGCACGCACTCCGAGTCAAGGGGCTTGAAAGTTTAAGCTTTCAAGCTCATGATTCTGCATCGTTCATATGATTCCTATTTTCAGGGCTGACCAATCTCAGGCTCAATAAACCATCCCTGCAGGCTGCTGCGTACAATTGCGGTAAACATCCGTTCTCTAACACCCGGATTTTCCTGATTCAATTGGCGCAGAAGGGTCTTGACATATTCCCTCTTGGTATACCCGTCCGCCGGGCAGGGACTCTTCACCACCGGAACATTTGCTTTATTCACGAAACCGATCACATCCGCCTCATTCATATAGATCAAGGGACGTATTACAGAAAGTTCTGTCCTGTCCAGATAGGTAAATGGGGAAAAGGTATGGAACCTTCCTTCAAAAATCAGAGACATCAGCATGGTTTCCACAACGTCGTCCTTATGGTGGGCATAGGCCACCTTATTGCATCCCGCCTTCTTGACCGCATCATTCAGCGCACCTTTCCGCATTTTAGCGCATAGAGAACAAGGATTGGCCTCCTTGCGTTGTTCAAAGATAATATCCGCAATATCCGTCTTGATAATAGTGTACGGAATCTCCAGTTCATTCCGGCAGAGGGCTTCAATACGGCCCAGATCCAGGTTGTGGAAACCCAAATCCACGGTAACCGCATGGAGCGTAAAGGGTTTTGGATAAAACCTTTTCAAACCATGAAGCGCATATAAGAGGGTTAGAGAATCCTTTCCCCCGGAAATACCCACAGCGATTCTGTCACCGTCTTCGATCATATGGTAATCGTCCACAGCTCTGCGGACGTAACTTAGTACCTGCTGAAGTTTCATAAATAGGTATCCTTTCTGAACCGTTACGAAGGAAAGGCATCCAGTTATGAAAACCATTGTATCATGGGCTGGATGCATAATCACATTTTTTCAAACAATTCGTACATAAAATGCGCGGGCCTTTCTAATCTGTTACCTATTATACAATTTTTTTAAAAATATTTCATTATTTAGACTTAAATTTTTTGTACAGCAGGTATATAATAGTAACAGTCCGGATTTATCTAAACCGTTACATATAATGGAAGAACGCTTGGAAAGGCCTGCCAAATCACCTTCCCGCAAGAGCGCAAAAAGTTTTATATAAACATTAAAACATACAAAAGGGGAGCATTAGACATGAAATTTCGTTGGGATAAAAAGTATCTTTACTGGGGAATTACGGCTCTGGTAGTAATTGGAATTAGTATCGTCCTTTTCTTTCTCATGTTTCGGGGGGCCAACTTTAAAGATAGCTTTTTTTGGCTCATGGGGATCTGCATGCCGATTATTGACGGCTTTATCCTGGCTTATCTGATGACACCGATTTTAAATTTTGTGGAAAGAAATCTGTTAAAAAGGATTTTAAAAAAAGAACGTGCCAAGCTGTCCAAAAGGCAGGCCAAATTATTGCGCGGGATTTCTGTTTTCTTCACTTTGATTCTCGTTCTGGCAGCTTTGTACAGTTTCTTTTCCATTGTTGTCCCTCAGCTGCTCAAAAGCATCCAAAGCATTATCCTTCAATTTCCAAGCTATGTCAATAACCTGACAATATGGCTTGAAAAGGTGCTCGCGGACAATCCGCAGGTGGAATTGTATCTGAACAATATGATCAACACCTATACGCCGGAGTTACGGGAGTGGTTGAACGGAACTTTGCTTCCCCAGATGAATCAGGCGATCCGGGCTGTGTCCAGTTATGCGTTCAGCGTCCTGAAGGCTCTGTGGGATTTTATTGTCGGTCTTATCATTTCCATCTATTTGATCAACAGCAAAGAAAAATATGTATGCCAGGCAAAAAAGATTGTCTATTCGTTTTTTGATATCAAACGGGCCAACGAAGTGATAGAGGATTTTCGGTTCATCCATCGTACTTTTGGAGGCTTCATTGGTGGTAAGCTCCTGGACTCCTTGATCATTGGTATCCTATGTTTTGCCGGAACCAGTATCATCGGAACCCCCTATGCCATTCTGATCAGCGTGATCATTGGCGTTACGAACATTATTCCCTTTTTCGGTCCCTACTTGGGAGCGATCCCCAGCGCTCTGTTGATCCTGATGATCGATCCCCTGCAATGCCTGTATTTTCTCATTTTTATACTGATTTTACAGCAATTTGACGGAAATGTGCTGGGTCCTAAAATCCTTGGCGACTCCACCGGATTATCCAGCTTCTGGGTCATCTTTTCCATCACCTTCTTTGGCGGGCTATTAGGAGTCTTCGGTATGGTCATCGGTGTCCCTACTTTTGCCGTTATCTACGCTATGATACGCAGACGCGTCCATCGAGGGTTACAGAAAAAGAACTTTCCCATCGATACAGAGGAATACAGCGGCTTAATCCGTGTGGACGACGATCATACCTTTGTCAAAGATATCCCGAAAAGTGAAGAAGATGACACTCAGGAAAAAGTTTGAAAGGAATGAATATAAAAATGAAATTCGTAATTCAACGCGTATCCCAGGCCGCCGTTTCCGTCCATGACAAAACTGTGGGCTCCATCGGCCAGGGATTCCTGGTATTGATCGGAATCAGCCAGGAAGACACTCCAGCTGTTGCCGATAAAATGTTGCGTAAAATGTTAAATCTGAGAATATTCGAGGATGAAAACGGCAAAACCAACCTCAGCCTGAAGGATGTGTCTGGAAGCCTGCTGTTAATTTCTCAATTTACCCTCTATGCGGACTGCCGTAAGGGAAACAGGCCGTCATTTACAAAGGCGGGCCTGCCGGAGCATGCAAATGCCATATATGAATATATCTTGACAGCGTGCCGAAAGGAATGTCCTGATGTACAATGCGGCATATTCGGGGCGCACATGAAAGTGGCTTTAACCAATGATGGACCCTTTACGGTAATCCTGAATTCCGAAGAACTTTAAATAAAAATGAACCGTTGCAGTGTATTGCGTAAACCCGCAATGATGCAACGGTTCATTTTACCTCGATAGGCCAATAACTTTTCGTTAAAGCTGGGTTTTGCGAATAGTTAAATCCCTCTCTCCCCAAACTTCTCTCTCAGCCAAATGGCATCCTCCAGGGAAGGATGCCATCCATATTTTAACAGATCCACTTTTTGGCCGACTACTTTCACGGATTCCTTTTCCAGAAGAAGGCGTTGGACATCCATGGTATCAAAGGCGGCGGCTCCAGTCAGTGCACCGGAGGAGTTTACCACACGATGAGCCGGGAAATTGCCGCCGGCCTTATTATGATTGAGCGCATAGCCTACCTGTCGGGCGTTGCGGGGACAACCGCAGAGAAGAGCGAGTTGGCCGTAAGAGGCCACCTTCCCTTCCGGAATCATCTCACCTGCCAGCGCAAGACGTTGATAAAAATCCATATTTGATCCCATCTGAGCGCAAGGTGCGCACTTCGTTCCAATTTTTTATCAGCCTTTGTTCTTTGCTTCGAAATCTTCCACGATCTGGATAATGAGCTTCACCGTCCCGTCCACACCGAGAACAGAACTGTTCAGACAGAAGTCATAGCTGTCCGCTCTTCCCCATTTCTTGGAAGAATAGTAATTATAATAGCTCTGGCGCTGCTTATCCTTCTTGATCATCATTTCGCGGGCTTTTTCTTCCGTAAGGCTGTATTTCTGTATAATCCTCTTGATCTTACATTCTTCATTTCCATAAATGAACAGATGGATACAATTCTTGAAATCATGGAGCGCATAGTCAGCACAACGTCCCACAATGATACACGGCCCCTCTTCCGCCGCTTTTTTGATGGTATCGAACTGCGCCAGGAAGACCTTGTGGCTGATGGGCATATCCATGAAGGAAGATGCATTGTAACCGAATGAGTAGGTGTCCATCACCAGATTGTAGAGGAAGGAATTGGTGGGGCGTTCATCATGGCTTTTGATCATTTCCTCGCAGAAGCCGCTTTCCTTTGCTGCCCTGGTCAAAAGCTCCTTGTCGAGACAATTGATATTAAAATATTCCGCTACCTTTTCCCCGATTTCCCTTCCGCCGGATCCGAATTGACGCCCAATGGTAATGATTGTATTCATACGATCCCTCCTTTTTACAGGATTTCAGATTGAAAACTCCCTGGAACCCTGATTTTTCTTTCTAAAATAATTATAATGAAAACAAAGGTATAATTCAACAAAAATCACAAAAAAAATTTAAAAAGCAGTATATTTTGTAACAGTTCAGACAAGTCCATACTGTTAACCATAAAATTATGCTATGAGAGGGGTCAAGTACTCAGCCATTCGTTTCTGGAAAATTTAATAATGCAGCTGAAAAATGATTCCCTCTCATCGCCTTACCTGGATTTCAGGATATCCAAAAGAGAGGAAAAATATTCCGGAAGAGGAGCCGTCGTTTCAATGTAAAGACCGGTACGCGGATGGACAAAGCCGAGCGTCATGGCATGGAGCGTCTGCCCCTGCAGCGTGAATGGCGATTTTCTGTTGCCGTATATTATATCTCCCAGAAGCGGATGGCCGATCTTCTCCATATGTACTCTGATCTGATGGGTCCTGCCCGTCTCCAGCCTGCATTCGATATAGGTGTAGTTTGTAAACCGTTCCAGTACCTGGTAATGGGTAACAGCCTCTTTTCCGTTCCGAACGCCGGCTGCCATCTTCTTCCGGTCGGTAGGATGTCTGCCTATAGGAAGCTCCACCATCCCTTCTTCCTCGCGTATCACGCCATGGACGATGGCCCGGTATCTGCGCACGATGGAATGTTCCTTCAGCTGTCCGGCTATGGAGAGATGGGCTGCATCATTTTTACAGACGATCAGGCTTCCTGTGGTATCCCTGTCAATGCGATGAACGATTCCGGGACGCAAAACGCCGTTGATCCCAGAAAGGCTATCCTTACAATGGTACATGAGCGCATTCACCAATGTATTGTTGTAATGTCCGGGAGCGGGATGAACCACCATACCCTTGGGCTTATTGACCACGAGCACATCTTCATCTTCGTAAAGGATGTCCAGAGGAATATTCTCCGGCTCAATTTCCGGTTCTACCGCCTTCGGCAGTTCAAAACGGATCTCCTCTTCCGCCTTTACCCTGTAATTTGCCTTCACAGGGGATTGGTTCACTAAAACCCGTCCCTCCTTCAGCATTTTCTGGATAAATGAGCGTGACAAAGAATCGATAAGGGATGCCATCACCTTATCGATCCGTTCCTCTTCCTGTTCTTCCGTTACCTGAAAGCAATACACATCAGGCATCCTGATCCTCCTGCCCGTCCGCTGGTCCTTGCCTCTTTCCCAAAACCAGACAGGCAAAGTCCTCATCCTTGTAGCGGCCTCCGAATAGAATCAATATTGCCCCTACCACGCAGGATATGGAAACGAACATGTCCGCCACATTGAATATGGGGAAATCGATCAGGCTGATATAGATGAAATCGACCACATAGTCCAGGCGGATTCGGTCCGCCATATTTCCGATGGCGCCCACCACCACACAGTCCAGAAGCACATTCAGGATTCCATACTTCCCACCGGACGGCATCTTAGCAAGCGCGTAGAAGACCAGGAGCAGGACGATGGGCGTAATAATGAGGAATAGAACCTTTCCTCCCTGCATCATGCCAAAGGCGGCTCCCCGGTTCTCCAGGTATCTCAATTCCAATGCTCCCGGAATCAAGACGATGGCGTCTTTTCCCTTCAAATAGACTACCGCATAGTATTTGGTGAGTTGATCCAGGAAAATCCCGGTTGCCATAAACACGAGGTGGGGAATCCAGGAAACTATCGTTTTTCTCTTATTCATTTGCATCACTTTCCGTAAAATTGATTTCATCGACCGCTGCAAGGATCTCTTCATCCGTAACGGTGGTATCCACCACAGCTTTTCCAATCTTCGTTAAAAGGATGAATTTGATATGCCCCGCCTCCCTCTTTTTATCCGAACGCGTCAGTTCCAGGATCTGTCCGGGATCCAAATCATCCACCGTGATAGGAAGGCCAAAGGGAACGAACATATCCCGCATTTCGTAATACTCCTCCATGGAGAGCATCCCTTTTTTCCAGGAAATGAAGGCTGCAGCCACACACCCCAAGGCTACGCATTCCCCATGGGTGAGCTGAAATCCTTTTGCTTTCTCAATGGCATGGCCGATGGTATGGCCCAGGTTCAGTAAGGCCCGATCACCCTTTTCCATCGGATCGGCTTCCACGATCCTGCGTTTAATGTCGCAGCTTCTTCTCACCATTTGCGCCATGATATCTGACCTGCGTTCACAGATTTCATACATATTGGTGATCAGCCATTCATAATACTTCACATCCCGAATCAGGCCCGATTTCATGGCCTCCGCAAACCCGCTGTAGTACTGCCGATCTTCCAGGGTTGTCAAGGTATCCAGGTTCATATAGACCAATACAGGCATGTGGAATGCCCCCACCATATTTTTATAACCGTCAAAATCCACTCCCGTTTTTCCGCCAATACTACTGTCCACCTGAGCCAACAGCGTCGTGGGAATCTGGATGAAATCAATACCGCGCAGATAGGTGGCAGCTGTAAAACCGGTGAGATCCCCCGTCACCCCTCCTCCCAGCGCAATCAGACAGTCCTTCCTGTCAAAATGCTTTTCTATCAAAAAAGTGTATAGCTTCCTCACCGTATCCAGGTTCTTATTCTCTTCCCCTGCCGGAAACACATAGATTTCCACAATTCCGCCAACCCGGCTGGCCGCCTCTTTCACTTGCTGCGCATATAGGGGAGCCACATGGGAATCCGATACAATACACATTTTCCGGTTCCCACAGCCTAGCTTCTCCAGTTCCTGTGAAAGGGCCTCGAAATCCGTCTCAAATACGATATCATAGCACGGCTTTTTCCCATAGGATACAGTCATCCTTTCTTCCATCACAAATTCTCCTTTGATGTGTAATTTAGTGCGTAAAAGGCGAATCCATACGGATTCGCCTTTATCCGGCCTTAAATCCCCGGAACATCCACGGAGCCGCTGAATATCTCCTGAAAGTCTCCCGAAATATCCACGCTCGCCGGCGTGATAATGAATATGTAATGCGATATCTTCTGCAAATTTCCGCTGATCGCAAAGCAGGAACCTGACGTGAAATCTATAATCCGCTGGGCAATCTCCACATCCAGCCCTTCCAGGTTCAATACCACCGTCCTGTTGGCCAACAGGGTTTCCGTAATCTCCCTGGCATCCTCAATGCTCGTGGGTTTGATTACACAAACCTCCATTCCTGCCATACTGCTCCTACGCTGCTTCGGCATGGGTGTGATCTTGGGTGTGGACTTCTTCGGACGTTCTTCCGGTTCCGATTCGCTCGGCCGAGACTGCCTGGCCGGCATACGCGTGATCTTCTCTACTGGTTCTTCATAGTCATCATAATCGTCATCGTCGTAATCAGCGTAATCTTCATCCTCATCGTTCAACCTCAATATACTCAAGAACCTGTCCATCATACCCATATTGCTTAATCTCCTTATACTGACAAATCAGAAATTGGATAGGATCTTTCACCGAAAATCCCTGTGCCCACACGAACACAGGCAGCTCCCTCCTGAGCAGCTACCTCATAGTCCCCCGTCATCCCCATTGAAAGAAAATCCATAGTTACATTATCAATGTTTTTCCCTTTAATGTCAACAGATAAGTTTTTCAAGGATTTGAAAAATACGCGGTTTTCTTCGGGATTTTCGACAAAAGGGGCAATCGTCATCAGACCGCAGATCAAAACTCCAGGCAGATCCGCGATGCTGCGGATCAATTCCTCTGCACCATCCGGCGCCACACCGAACTTGCTCTCCTCCCCTGCCACGTTCACTTCGATGAGGATCTTCATCACCAAACCGCGTTTTTGGGCCTCCTTACTGATCTCCTCCGCCAGACGCAGGGAATCCACGCTGTGAATCAGATAGGCCTTATCAATCACGGTCTTCACCTTATTCCGCTGGAGATGGCCAATCATATGCCATCTGATATCGGAGGGCATCTTTTCTGCTTTCTCCACCAATTCCTGAACTTTATTCTCGCCAAAATCTCGTACTCCCGCCTCATAGGCTTCTTCCAGCATCCAAAGAGGCTTGGTTTTACTTACAGCGATTAATGTTACTTCCTCCGGGTTCCGTCCTGCCTCTGTGCAGGCCGTTTTCAGCCGTTCCCGAACGCTTTCCAGATTTTCACGGATCATCATTTATTCCTCTACATATCCAAAACAACGCTTGCAATGCCGCCGTCAATAAAAAGTTTCAATCTCCCCTCTGCGCATCAAGGCACACACGATGCTTCAATCATAAATCAGTTCATCCATGTCCACACTTTCCGCATCCAGAACAATCCTATCATAGGCGCTAAGCCCATAGGTAGTATTTGACCGTATGATGGAATATTCATCATTTTCATACAGGACTTCGATTTCCTTGAAATCAGCATAGCCCTTATTGATATTATAAACGCCCTTCAGTGTTGCACTTCTGGAAACGGTATATTTTTCCTCAGAATCCGGCTTGATCAGGTTGTTCCCCACGTCCAAAATGGAATTGTCCACGTAATAATCCTCGTCTGACTCCTGATAAAGAGTGGTTGGAATGAACTCCGTAGTCACTTCCCCATTTTCCGAATAGGTTTCTCGCAATACACCGTTTTCGTTATTTCCGCCCTTTGTGACGAATTCCTTGGGAATCAAGAAAAATTCCTTCTGCGCAATGGCAGAGTTTGGCACCTTAAGGCCTTGCTCTTCTTTTGTAATCAGTTCGATATCGATGAACCGTTCTGTACAAAATGCTACCATGGAATTGTTGAAATCCAGCTTCACATAGGTATTTCCGTCTGCGTTTTGCAGCACATTCACCTTGGCCCAGGAAACACATTGATTTTTCAGGAAACGGACCTGCACATATTCCTCTTCCAGAAGCTCCTGTGCCCTCTCCGGCGTGGATGGAATCACAATGGACCAGTTTTCATTTGTGACCAGTTTATAGATGGAGTCTCCAGTGGCCACCAAATCATTATTGATCAACTGGCTT
The DNA here is from genome assembly GCA_947650005.1 of uncultured Lachnospiraceae bacterium. Lineage (GTDB taxonomy): Bacteria > Bacillota > Clostridia > Lachnospirales > Lachnospiraceae > Eisenbergiella. The sequence goes on along the minus strand of CANSTU010000056.1, from coordinate 7,311 downwards.
TTCACATAATTTTCTTTTTTAAAGATATCTTCGCTGATCTGATCTGGCTGAAGGGATTCGTATCCGTCAGTATAATAGACGATGATCCCGGAAACAGGAGCATTACACAGAGTCACCAAAGCTGTACCGCCGCTGTTTACGGCCTGAAGATCTTCAAGGACACTGATATTAGAAAGCTTCAGCGCCGTCCCCGCCAGAGCATATTTGAATTCATAGACCCCTGAAAACTGCCGTCTGTCAAAATTTCCGCTAAAGCCTGTAATTTCGGTTCGGATGCTGTTTAAATTCTCTTCCGAAAGCTGGGTATCCTCAGCCTGTCCCGCTTCAAACATTTCCTTCAGCTGTCCGCTCTCGTCAATGCTGCAGACCAGTTTCCCCGAACCAGCCCTCTCCCCTTCCCTGGCATAGTAGTTAATATAGCCAGAATCCGTACTCATCACCACAGTCTCTTCCCGCAGGGCAATTCCTTCATATACATTGCCCACGGATAAAGAGCCGTTCTTCACCTCATAAGGCATGATCTTCTTATCCGTAAAATACAGGAAAACACAGATAACCACATAGATGAATATTACGCTGAAAATGATGATTCCCAGATTAATATTCAACGGTTTACGATACTGTTTGATTTTATGGTTATTTTTTCCGGCCAATCCGATTACTCCTTTTGCTCCTATCTTCCAAGCATGACGAAAGCCCCGGACTATCCGGGGCTTTCAGCCATTTATTTTAAAGAGATACAATAATCTTCGACTTCAGGCTTTCCGGCAGCTCATGCTCATCCCTGGATACGCTGAGCACAAAATCAACATGATAGGTATCACTGATCTTCTCCAGCTTCTCAATAACGGGAAGCAACCCGTCATTCGCATCCTCAAGTACGGCAATGGTAAGGAAACTGTCCAAATACATCTTCTCCAAATCACGATCCTGGGAAATGATCCCGCTGATAAATCCCAGGAATTCGGCGCTGCTGTCTATCATGAATTCATGGACATCGATCAGCCGCACACGGTTATTGAGTTCAAACATATGCTTAGTACTCTTGTCCAGATAAACAACGCTTCCGGAAAGCTCCTTTACTTCGCTATTCACTTTATCCAATAATTGTTTTGTCTTGCCTTTCCCCTTCTTGCCTGCAATTAACTGAATCATTGTATTCCCTCCTAAAGTAGATTGGCGTAAGCACGCCTTTTAGAATATGGTTTTATTATAGATGATATCAGAACAAAAAACAACCTTTTTAATTAATAACATTCAAAAGGCTTCCCATCCCTTGATACAGCAGATCCCTTTCTTTGGCGCTGAGCATCACGCCGATATAAGGATTGCCGGAAGAATCCCTGCAAAGCAGGATTAAACAGCTTCGGGCGGCGCTGGTAGTGCCTGTCTTCCCGCCGATCACGCTAACCTGCTCGGGCGGTTTGTAATCTCCCCGTAAGAACAGATTGGTGGTCTGAAAAGACAGGGATTTGGAATTCCCTGCGCTGTCTGTGTAAGCCGTTTCATAACTGGACATATGGATGATCTCGCTGACCATATCATATTTTAACGCTTCATTAAAAATCAAGTACATATCATAGGCCGTTACATAATGATCCTCCTGCGTCAGCCCATGGGGATTCATAAAATGGCTGTTGGTGGCCCCGATTGAACGGGCCTCCTGATTCATCAAATCGGCAAAACCCTGTATACTTCCGCCTATATGAACCGCTATGGCGGCGGCCGCATCGTTGGCAGAGTTGATCAGAAGCGCATGGAGCGCCTGGTTTAAGGTGAGCTGATCCCCTGTTTTTAAGCCGCACAACGTTGCGCCCGATTCCGTAATCTTTGCCTCATCCGTTACCGTAATCATATCATCTGGATTGCCGTACTTCAAAGCAACCAAGGCGGTCATCACCTTGGTAAGGCTCGCGGGATTCAGCCGTTCATGCACGTTCTTCGCATATAGTACCTCCTGACGGTTTAAGTCGAACAGGCCTGCAGAGGTGACATCGGATAGATCCGCCTCCAGCCGGTCGTTCGCCACATCCGCTGTGGTAACACATAAATCCTGTGCAAAGGAAGGGGCCACACTGCCAGAGGTTTCCTGCACGATCCGGAAGCTGGAAACCTCATAGTTCGGATTATAGGCAAAGGGGATCTCCTCCCCTCCGCAGCCCGTTAAGAAGCCTGCAGCCAGAATAACCAAAAGGAAGCTGCCCGCCTTTGGGAAGCCCCTCTTCTTATTTGTACATCTCACGCCACTCAAGATCTCCTCTGTCAAGTGATTTTATCAAAAGCTCCGCAGTGGCAAGATTGGTTGCCAGAGGGATATTGTGCATGTCGCAAAGTTTGACTACGTTGTTAACATCCGGCTCATGGGACTTGGGCGTAAGCGGATCCCGCAGGAAGATGGCTAAGTCGATCTGATTGTGCTCAATCTGGGCGCCAATCTGCTGTTCCCCGCCAAGATGACCTGCCAGAAATTTGTGTACATTGAGGTTTGTGACTTCTTCGATCAGGCGGCCGGTGGTTCCGGTGGCAAACAACTCGTTTTTGCTTAAAATCCCCCTGTAAGCGATGCAAAAGTTCTGCATCAGCTTTTTCTTCGCGTCATGCGCGATCAATGCAATATTCATAGTAACCCTCTCCTAATATTAATAATTATTTTTTCTCTGCAGCCGGACATTCAATACAAACCCCATTCCTATGAACAAACTGATCAGCGAAGTTAACCCATAACTGACAAAGGGAAGCGTAATCCCCGTATTAGGCATGAGCATCGTAGTCACGGCAACGTTGATAAAGCTCTGGAACATGATAATCCCGCCAACCCCGGCTGCAATAATCATTCCGGCATGGTCCTTAGCTGAACGCGCAATGGAAAAACATTCCAGGGCAATGAGCATGAGCAGCACAATCACGGCACACGCCCCCGCAAATCCCAGTTCTTCCCCGATCACGGCGAAAATGAAGTCCGTTTCCGGTTCCGATATAAAATTGCCGTTTTTTACAGATGCGATCACGTTATTATTCAGGCCCTTCCCCCAAAGCTGGCCCGAACCGATGGCCATGACCGAATTCAACTGCTGATAAGCTTCTGCATCCGCATATTTTTCAGGATCCAGCCACGCAAGGATACGCGTAAGCTGGTAATCTTTAATCAGCTTCTGCCCCGGCTGCATGACCAAATAAAGGGCTATGGTCAAACATGGCACCACCACGGCAAGGATCCCTCCGATGATCTTATAACTCAGTCCGCCCACAAACAGCAGGATACAGAACAGACAGCAGTACAGGATAGTGGTGGAAAGGTTGGGCTCCTTGTAAACCAGGATGATTGCCGGAAGCATAAACGCCACACACAGGAAAAGGATTCGAAAAGTATTAATCTTCTCCTTATATTTCATAATAAACTGTGCAAAGAATAAAATCAACAAAATTTTTGCAAATTCTGAGGGTTGGAACTGAAACAGGTGCGGAATGTAAATCCAGCGCTTGGCGCCGTTTACCGTCTCACCCCAGAGCAGGACGGCCCCCAGCATCCCTATGGAGCCCAAATAATAGAGCCAGGACAACCGCAGGAGCTGGGAATAATCCATCAGGGATATGACAACCATGATCGCCATGCCTGCACAAACGCCGAAAATCTGTTTTGTCTGCAAAGATTCGTCAGCGCTTCCCACAGCCAGAACGCCGATGACGGAAACGGCCGCTATCAACAATATCAATTTGAAATCATAATTTCTCAACTTGTATCTTTTTAACATTCGTTCCCTTATTTTCCTCCCTGCGGACGGCAGCCGGCCAGATTTCCGCCGGCCTGCCCGTACCCTCAGTTATGCAGATCCAGTATGGGAATATCCGCATACAGAGACGGATTCTTTCCCCTTCCCCTAAGAGTGGATTTACTGATCTGTATTTCCATATTGTTGGTATCGATCTTCATGTACTTAGAAATGACCTTCGCAATATCCTGTTTGATCATTTCCAGCATCTCCGGGGAACAGCCCGCGCGATCCGAGATCAACAGGATTTTCAGCCGGTCCTTCGCAATTTCTCCGGACGTTTTCTTTTTAAAAAGATTCCGTATCCTCATACCACCCTGCCCTCCTGACTTTTATGAAAGATTCCGGTGAATCTTGTCCAGAAGGAAACCTGACGTTCCAAATCCAGGTAGGGAACCTCCTTGCCCAAAACTCTGTTACAGATATTCTGATAGGCCGCACCTGCCAGGGTGTTGCTTCCCACGAGAGGCTCCCCCTGGTTGGTGGCGATTACCACATTTTCATCGTCGGGTACGATTCCGATCAGGGGGATGGCCAGGATATCCACCACATCGGCAGCAGCCATCATATCCCCCCGTTTGACCATATCATAACGCATCCGGTTGATGACCAGGTCAATCCGTGTAAATTCATGTGCCTCCAGAAGACCGATAATGCGGTCTGCATCCCGGATCGCCGAAACCTCCGGCGTCGTTACCACCAGGGCTCTGTCCGCTCCCGCGATGGCGTTCTTAAATCCCTGCTCGATTCCAGCAGGACAGTCTAAAATGATGTAATCGAATTGATCCTTGAGATGATCGATCAGTTTGATCATCTGGCTTTCATTTACGGCTGTCTTGTCTCTGGTCTGTGCTGAAGGAAGCAGACAGAGCTGATTGTACCGCTTGTCCTTGATCAGGGCCTGTTTCACCCGACAGTTTCCTTCCACCACGTCCACCAGATTATATACGATCCTGTTTTCCAGCCCCATGACCACATCCAGGTTGCGCAGGCCGATATCCGTATCGATCAGCACCACCTTCTTCCCCATGGCTGCCAGGCCGGCTCCTACGTTTGCGGTCGTGGTGGTCTTTCCCACGCCGCCTTTCCCTGATGTAACGACAATTACTTCACTCATATACATACCTCCGATTCGGAATAAGCTTGGAAATCACTTTCCAAACTCTCTATTGAAGCAGTATCGCTAGGCTCTGCCTACGATATGCAGGGGTATAGATATGTTCCCTCACAGGCTCGTGCCTGTCAGTGATTCTTTTGTAATTGGTTTCAGGATTATGCGGCCATTTTCCACATAAGCCATCTGCGGCTGTTTATTGGAATGGGAGTTTTTGCCTCCTTTGCCCAAAAAGGGCCATCTCCTTTTCTCTTCTGTAATATATTTGAAATCCCCGATTTTCAGTTTTTGCGGGGTCATTTCAAGCGCTGCAATATAATGTCCCGGTCTACCGTTTCCACCGGCATAGGCGCTCCCCTGAAGACTGCCGAGTACGACGATATCTCCTGCAGCCATCACACTGGAACCCTGGCACACATTTCCTAAGATGATGATGCTGGATTCTGTCTCCAGCATCTGCCCTTCCCGCAGCGTGCCCCGGTAAAACTGGCCGGTAGTCTGCGCCTCTTCCTGCTTCCTGTAGAAATCGTCCAGCGCCCGTCCATAAATCTTTTCGCTTTCCTCATCCTTTCCCACGATGCAGGTAATATTGAGGCGGGAGTTATCCATGATCGTCCACACCAGACGACTTTCCTCCTCAAAGGAAAGCTGCCTCCCCTCAAAGGATACCGCCAAGGCAGCATCCCGGAAAAACGGGTCGCTCTCGCGAAACTTCTCTGCCACCTGCCTCAATAAGACATCAAACTCCAATTCTTCATCCAAATAAAGGGCAAGCCCATTGGGAAAGCTCTTTACAACGACTGTATTTTTCATGATTGGCTCCCGTCTGCGCGCTTTAGCGCGCATACAATTCAGGGAAATTGAAACGGAGTTTCAATTTTGCTCCCGTCTGCGCGCTTCAGTGCGCATACAATTCAGGGAGATTGAAACAAAGTTTCAATCATATATCCTCGCATCTATTAATCCCCGTCTGAGGTTACAGCCTCGGGACGGTCCGCCGTGCCTTTTAATAGGACATCCTCTTCCTCCAGGCCAAAGTAATATTTAATCACCTTACAGGAAATCTGTGCCGCATAGTCGGAGCTGTACCCGTTTGCAATTCTGGTTGCCAGTGCAATCTGAGGATTTTCGTAGGGCGCATATCCCACAAACAATCCATGGTTTGGCCGCAGCTTATCTTCTTCTGCAGTACCTGTCTTACCCGCCGTGGTAAGGGGTAGCTCCGCAAAATATTTCTTTTTTTCCACTACGCCGCGCATCCCTTCGTGGATGGCATCCCAGTAGGGCTCTGGCAGATCTATGGTGTTACGGATCTGCGGGCCCAAATCCTCAAACAGGTTTCCATTATAATCCGTCACCCGATCGATCAGGCTTAAGTTATAGCATGTCCCGCTGTTGGCCACTGCGGCCACATAACGGGCCAACCCTACCGTGGTATAGTTGTGGGAGCCCTGCCCGATGGCTGCCAGGGAGGCATTGGCATCTTCGGAAAACTGGGGAACGGATTCCTCCACCTCGATCCCAGACTTTTCGGTAAGGCCGAAAAGATCCGCATATTCCCGCATTTTCTCGTTGGCCACACTGTTGTCAAAAGGCCTTTCTTCCTGCCCCGTCGCCCCCAGCTGATAAGCCATCTCATAAAAGAAAGAGTTACAGGAATTGGTGATCGCTCCGGATACGTTCAAATTTCCATGTCTTCCCGGATGGATCCAGCAGCGCATGGGTAGGTCGTTGAATCGGGAAAATAGTCCTTCACATTCCACCATATCGTCCAGATCTGCCACCCCATTCATTAAAATGGCGGACGCGGACGCGATTTTATAGGTGGAACCCGGCGCCGTCCTCATCTGGGTGGCATAATCCCACAGAGGTCTGGACAGATCATTCTGCAGGCTGGCATAATAATCAGCGTCAATCCCGTTTGCCAGCCGGTTGTTATCATAGCTGGGATAACTCACCAGGGCAAGCACTTCCCCGGTGTTGGGATCCACCACCACACAGGAGCCGGAATAGGGATCCAGGGCAAGCTGCCCTGGTGTGATCTGAAGCTCTTCAATAAGACGGATCATAAAATTGTAGGCGGAAACCGTCCCTGATTCCAGCGCTTCCAAATCGTCATCCGGAACAACGATGATCTCCTGTTCCGCCAGGATCATGCAGATCTGACGGCCGTTTATGGCGTCGTTTCGCAGCATATATTTATACATCTTTTTCCGAAAAGCGGTCTTGTCCAGATTTTCAAATATAAACTCGCTGAGCCGGTCAAACATCTCCGCCGAATCCACATACCTGGAATCCATATCAAGCTTGGTCACATCAATCCAATTTTGGGAAATGGCATATTCCAAAAATTCGCTCAAAGAGAGGGTCTCATCCTGAGACCAGGCCAAATCAACCTCGTCCTGGGCATCTACGGACAGAATTTCC
>CANSTU010000055.1 GCA_947650005.1 uncultured Lachnospiraceae bacterium | reverse complement strand
ATGGTGAATCGTTCCTGCGGTTGCAGCGGGGCGCCATCAGGCTTGGGAACAGAAAATATTCAGAAGAAATTCATATTTTTTTCATTGGATAATCCACACATTTTTGGTAAAATATCCTTAAGGGCAGGCCTCGCAAAATAGTCAAAAACCAGCCCTGGGATTTGAAGTCCGCTAAATGCGGCAGAATGAGAGGACGATATGAACAAAATAGGAATTTTTTTTGCAGAAGGATTTGAAGAAATAGAAGCGCTGACCGTGGTGGATCTGGTTCGGAGGGCGGGAATCGAAATTGCCATGATCGGTGTGGATGGGAAGAAGGAAGTGGCCGGTTCCCATGACATTATAGTGAAGATGGATCAGACCCTTGAGGAAACGGATTTTGAGGGGTTGGACATGCTGGTGCTTCCAGGAGGGCTGAAGGGCACTGAAGGGTTGGAGAGTTGCGGGACATTGATGGAGCGTCTGGATGATTTTTACCGGTCGGGTAAAGGGATTGCGGCGATTTGTGCCGCGCCCAGCATCTTTGGCCATAGGGGATATTTAAAGGGAAGGAAAGCCACTTCCTATCCGAGTTTCGAAAGTCACCTGGAGGGTGCGACGGTAACCCATTGCGCGGTTCAGGTGGACGGACATGTGATTACTGGACGTGGAATGGGCTGTTCTATGCCTTTTGGGCTGGCAATTGTGGAGCGGTTTGCGGGAAAAGAGGCGGCCGGACAGCTGGCGGAAAATACTGTGTGGACTGACAGGGACAGATAAACCGAGGAAGAAAGACAGGAGCTGAGAGAAAGCGCAAATGAATATTTTATTTTTTCTGACTCCCAAAAGCGAAGTGGCCTATGTGGAAGAAGGCGATTCCCTCCGCCAGGTGCTGGAAAAGATGGAGTATCACGGTTATGCTGCCGTGCCTCTTCTTTCTGCCGGGGGGAAATACATCGGCACGATTACCGAAGGGGATGTGCTGTGGAAACTGAAAAAGGATCATTTTCCAAGCCTTCGCGAGATGGAAGAGATTTCCGTGATGGAGGTCTTCCGGGGACGGGACAATAAAGCGGTGCATGTGAATGTGGATATGGAAGGTTTGCTGGATCGGGTGAAGGCACAGAATTTTGTTCCTGTGGTGGATGACGAGAAGGTGTTCATCGGGATTGTGACCAGGAAGGATGCGATCCAGTACTTGATGAGTGAATTGATAAAAAAGGCACAGCGCGCCTGAGCAGGGGACGGAGAATACGGCAAAAGAATGCCGCCGTATCCGCGACATTTTGTCGTAGATACGGCGGCATATCTTTCGCCTGCAGAAGCTTATTTCATCTGCTCTTCCTGCTTCTTGATCATCCTGCGGACCATCTCACCGCCGATGGAACCTGCTTCCTTAGAAGTCAGATCGCCGTTGTAGCCTTCCTTCAGGTTTACGCCCAGCTCGGAAGCCACCTCAGTTTTGAAACGGTCCATAGCAGCCTTTGCTTCAGGTACCTCAACTCTATTGGATCTGTTAGAACTTGCCATTTGATTTCACCTCCGTAATTTGTGTTTCCTTTTGTCTTGTATTTGTGAGATAAGCGGACGGCTCCATTCGATGCCGTCCGCTTATCCTTTTACGCATCAAGTGGATGCAGATGCATCCCTTTGTACGTTTTTAGATTGCTTATCGGCGTTTCGTCTGTTTCCGTCGCTTATCTTGGTGTTATTATTTGCAAAGACTTAGGAATTATCCATGGAAGGTGTGGTAATTTATAGAAAAATTAGAATGAAATAATTTGATCCGCCAGGTAGTCTGCCTCTGTTTTATCGTGGGTAATGAGGAGAATGGCGGCGTCAGGATGCCGGTTAAAGCAGGAACGGATATAGTCCATGGCGATCAGACGGACTCCGGGATCCAATCCCTGAAAGGGTTCGTCCAGCAGAAGGAGATCCCAAGGGGCGAGCAGCGCGCGCAGAAGGGACGTTCTGCGCCGCTGGCCTCCGGACAGCTTGCGGACAGGCCTGAAGGCGTCGTCCGATAAACCGAGTTCATTCAGGGCATCCAGAATGGCATGACGGGAAAGCTGCTTTCCCGTTACCAGGCGGATGTTGGAAAGGGCGCTCAGATTTTCACAGAGGCGGTCTTCCTGGAAAACAGCGGAAAGGCGAAGGCCGTCCAGGCCATGGATAGCGCCGCAGTCAGCCGTTTCCAGTCCCATGAGGAGACGCAGAAGTGTGCTCTTCCCTGCTCCGGAAGGCGCCATAATGGCTGTGATCTGTCCGGAAGGGATAGAAAAAGAAAGGTTTTTTAATACTTCTTTGCCGGAATAGCTTTTGGAAATACGGTCGGCGGTGATGGTAGACAAGGATGTCCTCCTATCTGTTCTGCGGTCAAAAAGTCCTGTGTTCAGAATATCCAGCATTAAACGTGGTATGGTCAAATTGCCCTATGGTCCAATTGCCCTGTGGTCAAATTGCCCTATGGGCAATTGGATGAGGAGCTGTCGCCTTCGCAAAGTTTTTTCACATTCGTTCCAGCATGGATGCCAAGCGGTCTGCCAGGCGGAGAAAGCTCTTTTCAAAAAAGACGCTCAGACAGACGATGACCAGCGTCCAAGCAAAAAGATCGGGCGTTTCCAAATAAACCTTCGCTTCATACAATTTTTCACCAATGGAGCCTTTGGGGATGCCGATTACCTCCGCGGCGACACCCGCTTTCCAGCACAGTCCCAGGGAAAGGGAGAAACCGGAACGCAGAAAGGGGAGCAATTGAGAGACATAGAGATATCGGATGCGGCGGGCTGGAGGAATTCGAAATACTTGGGCCATTTCTAGGAGCTTTGGATCCATGCTTTCTATCCCGTTCAAAACGTTCAGGTACATGACGGGCAGGACCATAAGGAAAGAGATGGCAACGGACAGGCTGCGGGAAGGGACCCAGATCAGAATCAGGATGATAAAGGATGCCACGGGGACGGCTTTGATGGCGGCCATGGCTGGGGCGAGAAGGTCACGCAGCGGCCGAAAGGCGCCTGCCAGTGAGGCCAGAAGAATTCCTGTCAGGGCGGATAAGACAAAACCACCGATAATCCGCCCGAAGGAAAAAGCGACGGAAGGCCAGAAATCCGCCGCAGATCGGGTCATCAGTTCCAACAGCCTTACGGCCACGCGGACAGGAGAGACTAAAAGGATCTCCTGTCCGACGGAAAGGCTTGCCAGTTCCCAGACGATGAGCCAGACGGCCACCGACCAGGGACGGATGTGTCTGTCGGTTTTTGGGGAAGAAGGATCTGTATGGGATTTTCTTGGATTGGTTTTTCTCGCACTGCGCGTTTCCATGCATGACCTCCGTTCCCTATTTTATGGCCGAGAGCCTGTTTTGAAGGCTGGAAAACACATATTAAGATTACCTAATAAAGTAGAAATCCTCAGCGGGAAGTGTACCGCCTACGGCTTTGGGATTCTGGTTGAAAAGAACCTCCAGGTAACCGGAAAGCTTTTCTTTCATCTCTTCCCCTTCTATAAAGGTTATGTTGCAGTAGGGCAGGGCCTTTGAGGCCACGGCCGCAGGGACAATATCGTATTTTTCGATCAGAGCGGAAGCTTCCTGCGTATTTGCATTCACATATTCCACGGATTCCTGGTAGGCATCCAGGAAGGCGCTTACCGCTTCAGGATACTGGACGGCAAAATCGGAACGGACCGCTACAACCCCTGTAATCATGGCACTGGACGTTTCACCGTCCTTTTGGAGGGATTCCCATTCGTGGGTCAAGTCTAGGGCGGTGCGGATGCTTTCATTTTTCAGCTGGGCTGTAGTAACAAAGGGCTGGGGAAGCATGGCGATTCCGCCCTCTTTGGAGGAAATTGCGGCCACGCATTCGGAGTGTTCGGCCTTCCATTCGATGGTGACGTCCTTCTGCGGATCAATTCCGTTTTCGGAGAGGATATGGTTCAGGGCGTATTCAGGCGTGGAACCCTTTCCGCTGGCGTAGATGGTCTTTCCCGTCAGATCGGAAACGGATTGGATGGAATCGCCGTTTTCCACGATATAGAGAACGCCCAGGGTATTCACGGCCAACACCTGTATCTGGCCGCCCGTGTTGTTATAGAGTACGGAAGACAGGTTGGCGGGCACTGCTGCAATGTCGATTTCCCCTTGAACCAGTTTCGGAGTCACCTCGTCGGGGGAAGCTGCCAGAGTGAATTCATAGGATTCCTGACCTTCGGCAGCATCCATGAGCTGTACCATACCCATGGCCGTAGGACCTTTGAGGGCCATTACGCGAACGGTGGGAAGGGAAGCGTCGGAATCTTCCTCCTGCTCTTGTGTTTCCTGTGTCTTGGAAGCGTTCTGTTCTTCGGATTCACCGGTTTCTTCGTTTGTGTCTTCCTGCTGCGCAGCTTCTAAGTTTGTTTCCTGTGTTTCTTCTGAAGAGGCCTCCTGCGCAGAGGATGACTCATTTCCCGTCCCGCCATTTCCGCATCCTGTAAGCAGGCTGAGCGAAAGTGCGGCAGTGACAATAGCTACTGTAAATTTTTTCATGTTTGCTCCTATCTGCCCGCTTTAGCGGGCATACAAATCAGGGAGATTAAAAATTTTTATTTTCAATCTTCCTCCCATCTGCGTGCTTAAGCGCGCATTCAGATCTACACTTGAGTCTGCATGGCTTTGGCGGTGACGCCTTCCATGCGCCCCAGACGCCCGGAAAGCGCGCTGATGCGGTTCTGGGCGGCACAGACGATGATGGAAATGATGTTCACGGATTTTTCCCGATAGGGAATTCCCATACGTCCAATGATGCAGTCGCTGTATTCATGCAGCAGGCGATTGACCTTCTCGGCCGCGTCTTGATCCGTTATAAAAATGCCGATGATGGCTACTTTTTCTTCCATGGCTTGAATGGATTCCTTCCTTTTATAATGTGTATCATTGCTCTGGAACATATGCAGGAATACTGCCCGAGGTTTCCTTTTATTTTTATTTGAAGGAAAATAAAAAACCCCGGCTGACTCCGGGGAGAAAACGGTCGCTGCCTTTACCTCAGGAATCCTTTGGCTTCAGAAAAGTGTACGGATATGGGATGAATACAGGCTGTCAGGACGGGAATATCGCGCGTTGCCATCCATACAGGCTGTGAAAGTAACTCATAGGGAAACGGTTTAAGATTGTCTGAACCGTCACCCCACAGAACTTAATTATAATACAAAAAAGGAAAAAAAGCTAGTATTTTTCTGAAGTTTATGCTATAATTGCTAAACGATTGTAACAGTTCAGACAGGTCCGTGTATTTACTGCACGGGGAGTTCGAAAACGCGACGGTTATCATGCATCCAGCCCATCGCGAAGCGATTATATGGCCGTATAAACGGCTGTGAAAATCCGGGCGGCTGCATATAATGAGCCTGTCTGCCGTGGCAAAGGCCTGGCGGCGGATAAAAGAAATGCGAGATAACACGAAAGTGGAATACAAGGAGGATGCGGGAAAATGAGCTTGCAGGTGGAAAAACTGGAAAAAAACATGGCGAAGCTGACGATCGAAGTGTCTGCCGAGGAATTGGAGAAAGCAATTGAGCAGGCATATCAGAAGAATAAGGGAAGGATTCAGATTCCTGGCTTCCGTAAGGGCAAGGTGCCCCGTAAGATGATCGAGCAGATGTACGGGAAGGCCTTTTTTTATGAGGATGCGGCGAATGCGTTGATCCCGGATGCATATGAGAAGGCTGTGGAAGAGTGTGAGGAGACCATCGTATCCTCCCCCAAGATCGTTCCAGTTCAGCTGGAGGCGGGCCAGCCCTTTATTTTTACGGCAGAAGTGGCGCTGAAGCCGGATGTAACCCTCGGAAAATATAAAGGGGTTGAGGTGACCAAAACGGAAGTTACCGTAACGGACGAAGAGGTGGAAGCGGATCTGAACCGCCAGAGGGAGAACAATTCCAGGATGGTGACCGTGGAGCGGCCCGTGGAGGACGGAGATATCGCGGTGATCGATTTTGAAGGCTTCGTGGACGGAAATGCGTTTGAGGGAGGCAAGGGGGAGAACTATTCCCTGGGAATTGGATCCCATTCCTTCGTGGACAATTTTGAAGAACAGCTCATCGGCAAGAACACAGGGGACGAGGTGGACGTCAACGTGACTTTCCCTGAGAACTATCAGGCAAAGGAGCTGGCCGGAAAACCTGCCCTGTTTAAAGTGAGCATCAAAGAAGTGAAGGAGAAACAGCTTCCGGATCTGGATGACGAATTCGCTTCCGAGGTTTCTGATTTTGACACCCTGGCTGAATACAGAGAGGACATCAGGAAGAAACTGGCGGAGAAGAAGGAACAGGATGCGAAGAATGCGAAGGAAGACGCTGCGGTTGCCGCTGTAGTTGCGGACGCGCAAATGGAAATCCCGGACGCCATGGTGGAAACCCAGCAGAGGCAGATGGTGGATGATTTCGCCCAGAGACTGCAGATGCAGGGCATGAATCTGGAAATGTACTGCCAGTATACCGGGCAGAGTCCCGAGAACATGTTGGAATCCGTGAAGCCCGAGGCGTTGAAGCGGATCCAGTCCAGGCTGGTGCTGGAAGCGGTGGCTGCGGCGGAGAATATTCAGGCTTCCGAAGAGGACTACGAGAATGAAGTGAACCGTATGGCGGAATCCTATAAGATGGAAGCCGACAAGGTGAAGGAGATCATGGGCGAGAAAGGGAAGAAGCAGATCATGGACGATCTGGCGGTATCCCGGGCGGCGGATTTCATTAGGGAGAATGCCGTGGAAGTCTAATCCCGTCCTTTGAAGGTTATTAAAGTTTTCTAAAATATGGATTATTTATTGCAAAAGAAACGATGATGCGTTACGATAAATCCAAGGTTCCCTGAAACAATAGGTAGAAAAGCCGCTTTTGCGGCAGAATGTGAGGCAGTATGAGTTTAGTACCTTATGTGGTAGAACAGAGCAGCCACGGGGAGCGTTCCTATGATATTTATTCCAGGCTTTTAAAAGACCGTATCATCATCCTCGGTGAAGAAGTGAGTGATGTGACGGCCAGCCTGGTGGTGGCGCAGCTTCTGTTCTTGGAGGCGGAGGATCCGGAGAAGGATATCAATTTGTATATCAACAGCCCCGGCGGCTCCGTGACTGCGGGCATGGCGATCTATGATACCATGCACTATGTGAAATGCGACGTATCCACCATCTGTATCGGTATGGCTGCGAGTATGGGCGCATTCCTGCTGGCAGGAGGCGCGAAAGGAAAGAGGCTTGCCCTTCCCAATGCGGAAATCATGATCCATCAGCCTTCCGGCGGCACGCAGGGACAGGCCACGGAGATTGAAATCACCGCGAAGCATATCCTCCATACGAAGGAAAAACTTGCCAGGATTTTGGCTGAGAATACGGGCCAAGATTTTGAAGTGGTTATGGCGGATACGGAAAGGGATAATTGGAAGAGCGCCGAAGAGGCGAAAGAATACGGCCTGATCGACATGATTCTGTCGTCGAGAAGGGATCTGGAGAAGTAACTCCTGGTCTGCGTAATGAACATGAATCCGGTCGTGCGCGCACAGGAGTATAGAAGGGGATCGGATATGTGGCCAGAATTGCCATATATCCGAAAACCATGTGAGTGAAATTGTAATTGTGGGATACTTGGTCATAGGTTTAACAGGCTGTACATGATTTGTACAGACTATTTTGGAAGACGTGGAGGCAGCGAGGGAAATTCCTCGTAAAACGATTTTCATTGGTTGAAGGCCCGGTACGGTTTTCAGGTTGATCCGTAACTGGGCTTGAGGGTTGAAAATGGCAGGTAGAATAATAGAAGAACAAGTGAGATGCTCATTCTGTAATAAGACACAGGATCAGGTCAGGAAATTGATTGCCGGTCCGAACGGTGTATATATCTGTGACGAATGCGTGGATATCTGTGCGGATATTATCGAAGAAGAATATGAAGAGGAAGAGCAACAGCCCGCCAGAGAAACCATGGAGATTAATTTGCTGCGTCCCGTGGAGATCAAGGATTTCCTTGACGAGTACGTGATTGGCCAGGAGGAAGCGAAAAAGGTATTGTCAGTGGCCGTTTATAATCATTATAAGCGGGTGTTGGCAGAGCCTGATGAGGACGATGTGGAGCTGCAGAAGAGCAATGTGATCATGATCGGCCCCACCGGTTCCGGAAAGACATACCTGGCGCAGACGCTTGCGAAAATAATCAATGTCCCCTTTGCCATAGCAGATGCTACGACGTTGACAGAGGCGGGATATGTGGGGGAGGATGTGGAAAACATCCTGCTCAAGCTGATCCAGGCTGCAGAATACGATATTGAGAGGGCGCAGTATGGGATCATCTATATAGACGAAATTGACAAGATAACGAAAAAAGGGGAAAACGTATCCATTACCAGGGATGTTTCCGGTGAAGGGGTTCAGCAGGCTCTTTTGAAGATAATCGAGGGTACGGTTGCCAGCGTTCCGCCTCAGGGGGGAAGGAAGCATCCCCATCAGGAACTGCTTTCGATCGATACATCCAATATCCTGTTCCTGTGCGGCGGCGCATTTGACGGGTTGGAAAAGATCGTGGAACGGCGGCTAAACCGTAAAACGATTGGTTTTAATGCGGAAATGGCACAGAAGAACACACAGGAAGAGGCGGAGCTGCTCGCCCAGGTAACGCCGGGGGATCTGGTGAAATTCGGCTTGATTCCGGAATTTGTGGGGCGTGTGCCTGTGAATGTATCTCTGCATGGGCTGGATAAGGAAGCGATGATTCGTATTCTGACAGAACCCAAAAATGCGCAGATTAAGCAGTATCAGAAGCTGTTTTCCTATGATGGGGTAAAGCTCGTTATCGAGCGGGACGCCGTAGAAGCGGTGGCGGAGAAGGCGATTGAGAGAAAGACAGGGGCCAGAGGACTTCGTTCCGTGTTGGAAAACGTGCTGATGGATGTGATGTATCGCATCCCTTCTGATGATTCCATTGAACAATGCATTATTACCAGAGAGGCAGTGCTTGGAGAAAGTAAACCTTTGGTAGTTCACAGGGATACCGGAGGACGTCTGGAAAGTTATGCAGAAGCGAACTAAAAAAGGATGTCTGTATGGACACAGCTTCTTACGCCGCCCTTTAGGGCGGCGTTGTTTAGCAATTACCTTTCCCTGATTGGAGCGTGTGCTTTGTACGCGGATGGGAGTAAAGTTGAAAGAAAGGGGCTTTCATCTTCCCTGATTCGAGTGTGTGCCTTGCACGCAGATGGGAGTAAAATTGAATTTTTTAGAGAATGAAGAGATGAGGAAGGATGACGGAAGCAAACCGGCTGCGGAAGACTGTATACCTGTTGTGGCGCTTCGAGGTCTGGTGGTGCTTCCGGGACTGATCATCCATTTTGATTTAAACCGTGCCAAATCTATCCGCGCTGTGGAAGAAGCGATGATGAAGGATCAGAGGATCTTTCTGGTGACGCAGCGGGAAGTGGAGGATGATGATCCGGGATTTGAAGATGTATACCATATGGGCTGTCTGGTGAAGATCAGGCAGGTGACGAAATTGCCGGAGAATGTGATGCGCGTCCTGGTGGAGGGGGTAGACAGAGGGCGCTTGGCGGAACTGATACAGGAAGGAGATTATTTGTCCGGACTGGTTGAAAAGGTGGACAGCCCGCAGCATCCGGAAGGATATCAAGGCGACGAAGAGGCTTTGGAGCGGGAAGAAGAGGCCATGTTGCGTAACCTGAAGGAAATGTTCATGGAATATGCGGCCCATTTCCCCAGAATCGGAAAATCTCTTCTTCGAAGGTTGGACGGGGGGAACGGATTCGGAACGCTTTTGGACGAGATCGTGGAGAATATGCCCATATCTCCTGAGAAAAAGCAGGAAGTACTGGAGACGGTGGAACTGGGAGAGCGCTATCGGGTGGTTTCCAGAATCCTTGGAGAAGAGATAGAGGTGGCGAGGATTCGGGCAGAATTGACTGAACAGGTCAAAGCCAGGATGGAGAAAAACCAGAAGGAATATATGCTGCGGGAGCAGATGAACTATATCCGGGAGGAACTCGGAGAAAACAGCGTGGCTACGGATGCCCAGCAGTTTATGGAAGAGCTGGAAGGGCTGAAAGCCAGTAAAGAAGTAAAAGAAAAGATCGCCAAAGAGATCAACCGGTTTAAAAGCCTGAATCAGAACAGCGCGGAATCTTCCGTGGAGAGAGGGTATTTGGAAACGCTGTTGGAGCTTCCCTGGGACAAGGCGTCCAGGGATAATACAGATATCGGACGGGCGGAAGAGATCCTGGAACGGGACCATTACGGGCTGGAACAGGTGAAGGAGCGCGTCCTTGAATTTTTGGCGGTACGCAGTCTGACAAAGAGGGGAGACAGCCCGATCATCTGCCTGGTGGGCCCTCCCGGAACGGGAAAGACGTCCATTGCCCGCAGTGTGGCAGAAGCTTTAAATAAGAAATATGTACGTATCTGCCTGGGCGGTGTGCGGGACGAAGCGGAGATCAGAGGGCACCGCAGAACCTATGTGGGCGCCATGCCCGGCAGAATCGTGTCAGGGCTGAAACAGGCGGGGGTGAAGAATCCGCTGATGCTTCTGGATGAAATCGACAAGGTGAGCAGCGATTACAGAGGAGACACTTCCTCTGCGCTGCTGGAGGTGCTGGATGGGGAGCAGAACAGCCATTTCCGCGACCATTATGTGGAAATTCCCATCGATTTATCCGAGGTGCTTTTCATTGCTACGGCCAATACGGCGTCGGATATCCCCCGTCCTCTTCTGGACCGTATGGAGATCATAGAGGTGACGAGTTATACGGCCAACGAGAAATTTCATATCGCTAAGGAACATCTGCTGGCCAAACAGCTCGGGAAAAACGGCTTGGATGCGGAACGCCTGGAGATCAGCGATGGTGCGCTCAAGGAGATCATCCAGTCCTATACCAGCGAGGCCGGCGTGCGCGGCCTGGAACGCAGAATCGGTGAACTGTGCAGGAAATCGGCCAGACAGATTCTGAAGCAGCGCAAAGAGGAGAAGCAGCCCAGGGAGAAAAAGGGAGCGCAGGGAAAAGGGAGGGCCGGAGAAAAAGGAAAGGCCGATATGCCGGTGCAGCCCATCCGGATTACGACGAAAAATCTGGAAAAGTATCTGGGGAAACCGAAGCATTCCCGGGATAAGGCGAATGAAAAGGACGAGGTGGGCGTGGTGCGCGGACTGGCATGGACCAGCGTGGGCGGCGTTACCATGCAGGTAGAAGTAAATCGGATGCCCGGGAAGGGGGAACTGAAGCTGACCGGTCAGCTCGGGGATGTGATGAAAGAATCTGCCATGGCCGGGCTCAGCTATATTCGTTCCGTGGCAGAGGAATACGGGGTTCCGGAAGATACCTTTACTAAGTATGATTTTCATATTCATATTCCGGAGGGCGCTGTGCCCAAAGACGGGCCTTCTGCAGGAATTACCATGGCTACGGCCATGCTTTCCGCGATTACGGATACGCCGGTCAAGGCAAGCGTGGCCATGACCGGAGAAATCACCCTGAGGGGGCGGGTACTGCCCATCGGCGGCCTGAAGGAAAAACTGCTGGCGGCCAAGACCGCGGGGATCAAGACCGTTCTCGTTCCTAAGGACAATACGAAGGATGTGGAAGAAATCTCCAGAGAAATAAAAAGCGGACTTACCGTCATTCCCATGGAAACCATGGACGAGGTGGTAAACTATGCTTTTGTACGGGGGGCAGGGGAAGAAGTACAGACCGTATAGGCCAAAGGGACGGGGATGGCATGAATTAAAATGCATGCCGCTGTATTGCTGCCAAAGACGCGGAAAGGGAGGATTCAGATGGTAATTAAACATGTAAGCCTGGAAACGGTCTGCGGGATCACCAGCAAGATGCCTGACAATACGATGCCGGAGATCGCGTTTGCCGGAAAGAGCAATGTGGGAAAATCCTCCCTGATCAACGTGCTCATGAACCGGAAGTCCCTGGCCCGCACTTCTGCACAGCCGGGAAAGACCCAGACCATCAATTTCTATAACGTGAATGATGCCTTTTACCTGGTGGATCTGCCAGGCTATGGTTATGCAAAGGTGAACGAGGAAGTGAAAGCGAAGTGGGGGAAAATGGTGGAACGTTACCTGAAGCATTCCGGACAGCTTCTGGCCGTTTTCCTCCTGATCGATATCCGCCATGAGCCTTCTGCTAACGACAGACTGATGTATGAATGGATTATGAGCCAGGGATATCACCCCATCATCATAGCCACCAAGATGGATAAGCTGAACCGAAGCCAGATTCCAAAGGCCGTAAAAATGGTGAGGGAAGGGCTGAACGCGGAAAAAGGGACGGTGGTGCTTCCTTTTTCTGCCCTTTCCCGGCAGGGACGGGATGAAATCTATGAGGTGATGGACGGACTGCTTGCAAAGAAGGGCGGCTGAAGAAAGAATGCGGACAGACAGGATAAAGTACTGGAAAGCGGTCATGAATCTGTTGACGGCAGGGGTGTTCCTGGGCGCTGCTGTTTTTATATTGCCCAGGCTCCTGGGATTTTTCATGCCTTTTGTGGTGGGATGGATCATCGCCATGATCGCCAACCCGCTGGTCCATTTTTTTGAAAAAAGAATAAAAATCCGCAGGAAAGCGGGGTCGGCCATCGTGATCATTATGGTGCTGGCCGGAGTCGTTCTTATGGGATATCTCCTGATCTCCCGTCTGATGGCGGAGGGAGCGGGGTTCATGGCCGATCTGCCCATTTTATGGAAGCGTCTGGAAAGGGAACTGGAACTGGTTTCGGTAAATCTGACCAATTTCTATGCCCGATTTCCGGACGGGTTGCGGGGACGGTTGGATGCGGTGACAGAAAATCTGGGGAACTCCATCAGCGGTCTGATCAATACCCTGAGCGTTCCTACCGTTTCGGCCGTGGGTAATTTTGCAAGAAATATTCCTTCCGTTCTCATCGGGACGATTATGTGCCTGCTGTCCTCCTATTTCTTTGTGGCAGATAAAGAAAATATCGGCAGTTTTCTTAGAAAATACGTTCCAGAGGGAATCCGGGAAAAGGGCAGGATCATGTCTTCCGGGCTGACCGGGGCCGTGGGTGGATACTTTGTGGCACAGTTTCGGATCGAATGCGTGATCTATGTGGTGCTTTTCGTGGGGCTCCTCGTGGTAGGAGTGAAGTACTCGTTTCTGATCGCCTTCCTGATCGCTGTGCTGGATTTCCTTCCGGTGTTCGGCGCGGGGGCAGTGCTTTGGCCCTGGGCTTTGATCGAACTGCTGGCTGGGGAATTTCGGATGGCTTTAAGCCTGATGATCATTTGGGGTGTGGCGCAGCTTCTGCGGCAGATCATTCAGCCTAAATTTGTGGGGGATTCCATCGGCCTGCCTCCTGTCCCGACCCTGTTTCTTCTGTATATCGGCTATAAGTTGGGCAGTGTGGCGGGAATGATTCTGGCCGTCCCGGTGGGGATTGTGGTGCTGCGTATGTACGAGGCTGGCTTTTTTGATACCACCCGGGACAGCATTCGGATTCTGGTGAACGGATTCAACCGGTTCCGCAGGCTGGAACCGGAAGAATTGGAGGATCCAAATGAGAAATTTTAAGATTCTCCTCCAGTATGAGGGAACGAGATATCAGGGGTGGCAGAGGCAGGAGAGCACGGAAAATACCATTCAGGGCAGGCTGGAGCGGCTTTTGTCCAGATTGGCTGGACGGAAAGTGGAGATACAGGGATCGGGCCGGACAGATGCAGGGGTGCATGCCTATGGCCAGACGGCCAACTTCCATATGGATACCGTCTTTTCTCCCGAAGAGCTGATGGAGAAGATGAACGCTTATCTGCCGGAAGATATCGCTGTGATTGGAATCCGGGAGGTGCCGGAGAGATTCCACAGCAGGCTTAACGCCAAGGGGAAAACCTATCGCTATCGGGTGTTAAACAGCTCGATTCCACATATATTTGAGAGAAGATATGTCTATGCTTATCCGGAGAAGCTGGATTTGGCAGCCATGCGCCGTGCAGCGGACTTCCTTGTGGGTACCCATGATTTCGCAGCATTCACCTCTGTAAAGAAAGGAAAAAAGTCCACGGTGCGTACCATCGATTCCATCCATATCGAGAGTGTGGGGGAGGAGATTCGGTTCACCCTTTCGGGAAACGGCTTCCTGTTCCATATGGTTCGGATTTTGGTGGGAACCCTGTTGGAGACAGGCACGGGGAGAAGGACGCCAGAATCCGTGGCCGGACTTCTGGAAAGCGGGCAGAGGAAGGAGGCGGGGCCGTTGGTTCCGGCCTGCGGGCTTGCCTTGATGGAAGTGAGATATTGAGAAGAACGCTGTTTACGGTCTACCTGTTGGTGGCGGTGAAGCTGATCGTGTTTAAATATCCCTTAGAAAGGCTCATGGAGATCGCCGCGTCTTGGCAACTGGATGTGATCCAGGAGGGACTGGATACGGCCAATTTTACCTTGCTGCATACGATATGGATGTATATTCGGTATCGGGACAGACTCAACAGCCTGGAAAATCTGGCGGGGAATGTGCTGGTGTTTGTACCCTTTGGATTTCTTCTGCCCTGGGCGGATAAAAGTTACTGGGCTTGGTGGAAAGTGCTCGGAGGTATATTCGTATTTTCGGCAGGGATAGAAGTATTCCAGCTGTTGACGTCTTTAGGCTCTTTTGACGTGGATGACATTCTATTGAACTGCCTGGGAGGGATGGCTGGATATCGGCTCTATTGCTTCGGCAGAAAAATTTCCGGCACTTTTGAAAAGGGAGGCCACGCGGTATAACGGAGAAATGGATTAAAAAATGGTTTGATAATCCGTTTCAACCGATCACTTGTGGTGCAGACGGCCTAAATGGGATTTCGCATCGCAGAGCCGCAGAGGACGCGGCAGGAAAGGATTTTTATGAAGGATTGGTTACGGGAACTGAAATTTCATTTTGCAATGAATGCAGGATTTTGTATTGTTTGCGGCGTGATCCTGTTTTTATGGCCGGCCATGTCTACCAGGATCGCGTGTATGGCGCTGGGAGCCATCCTGCTGGTGATGGGGGTCATTCATCTTCTGAATTTTCTGGGTACGCCGTCCGGAATGCTGATGCGCCAGGTGGAGCTGGCTTTGACCATCGTTTTCGCAGCGGTGGGGATTTGGATCTTGTTAAAGCCGGATTTTGTGGCCAGCTTGATTCCGATTATCATGGGCGTACTTCTGATCACGCATGGAGTCAATGATCTGCGCCAGGCTGTCTATTTGATGAGGGAGAAGTATGATTACTGCTGGCTGGCATTTGTACTGTCTCTTCTCACCCTGGCGGCTGGGGCCGTGTTGATCTGGAACCCCTTTGGCGCCATCAGCCTGGCTGTGAAGTTTATCGGCGCTTTTCTGGTTTATGACGGGGTTTCTGACCTATGGATTATGTCTGCGGCCCATAGAGTGGGAAAGGCAGTGCGCAGAGCAGTGGAGGAAGAAATCATCGATTGATGTCCTTTTATGAATATGAGAAGATAAAAGGAAAGAGATGCAAGCGCCCGCCGCCCAAGCGGGCAGATGGGAACGAAGGAAAGGCACTTTTAATCCTCTTGATTTGAGTGCGTTAAAGTGCGCAGATGGGTATAAGATTGAAAATCAGGATTTTCAATCTCCCTGATTGGTATGCCCGTTAAAGCGGGCAGATGGGAATAAAAATGAATTTAAAGAAAAAGTTATTCGGCGACAGGGCCTTTTATAGAATGGTGCTGGCCGTGGCTGTTCCGATTATCATTCAAAACGGCATCACCAATTTTGTTGGGCTTCTGGATAATATCATGGTGGGACAGGTGGGAACACAGCAAATGTCCGGCGTGGCAGTGTCCAACCAGCTTCTGTTCGTGTTCAACTTATGTGTCTTCGGAGTGATTTCAGGGGCTGGAATTTTCGGGGCCCAGTTTTACGGGTGCGGTAATTATGAAGGGGTGAAAAATGCCTTTCGGTTTAAACTGCTGTCCTGCGGTTTGCTGTTGTTGGCCGGCATTCTGGTTCTGACGGGCGGAGGAAGGACGCTGATCTCTCTTTATCTGAACGATACCAGCGGGAGCGGTGATGCGGTGAGGACGCTTTCCTTCGGATATGATTATCTGCTTTGGATGCTGGCCGGCCTGCCGCCTTTCGTATTGGCACAGGTCTATGCCAGTACGCTGCGGGAGGCGGGGGAGACCGTGCTTCCCATGAAAGCAGGAACCACGGCCGTATTGGTAAACCTGGTATTGAACTATGTCCTGATCTACGGAAAATTCGGGGCTCCGGCTCTGGGAGTGGTGGGTGCGGCCATTGCTACTGTGGTTTCCCGCTATGTGGAATGTCTGATTGTAGTGATCTGGTCCCATAGAAACCGGCAGAAGGTGCCTTATCTGGATGGCGTATATCGGACGCTGCGCATTCCCGGCCGTCTGGCCAGGCAGATCTTTGTCCGTGGATTCCCTCTAATGATCAACGAGGCCCTTTGGTCGGCGGGGATGGCCATCCTGATGCAGTGTTATTCGGTGCGTGGACTGTCGGTCATTGCCGGGTTGAACATTTCATCCACGATTTCTAATCTGTTCAATATTGCTATTATTGCCTCAGGTAATGCGGTTTCCATTATTGTGGGACAGCTTCTCGGGGCGGGAAAGCTGGAGGAAGCAAAGGAGACGGATACCAGATTGATTTCCTTCGCGGTGGAGAGCTGTATCGTGATCGGCGCCCTTCTGGCTGTGGCAGCTCCACTTTTCCCCCGTATGTATAATACCACCGAGGAGGTGCGCGCGTTGGCGGAACGTTTTATCACTATTTCTGCCCTGCTTATGCCGGTACAGGCTTTTTTGAATGCCAGCTATTTCACGCTCCGTTCCGGAGGGAAAACCTTTGTCACCTTTTTGTTTGACAGTGGTTTTTTGTGGGTGGCGAGTATTCCCCTGGCCTTTATTCTGAGCCGCTTTACCTCTATTCCCATCGTACCTTTGTACCTGATCTGCCAGATGGTGGATATCCTGAAGGCGCTGTTGGGGTTTGTGATGGTGAGAAGCGGCGTCTGGATCCACAACTTTGTGGAGGATACATAAATGGCCGCAGGGAAGGCAGTATGCAGGACAAACGCATGAATGTGCCGATTCCTTAGGTGGTATGGGAGTTGGATTGACAGACAGCTTTCGGCTGTTTGCAAACCGCGATTTCGCGGCATGAAAGGATTAAAATGAGAATATTATTTGTCAGACATGGGGATCCGGACTATGTTAACGATTCGTTGACTGAAAAAGGAAAACGGGAGGCGGCGCTTCTGGCGGAGCGCGTGGCAAAGTGGGAGGTGACCGATTTCTATGTATCTCCTCTGGGACGGGCCCAGGATACGGCAGCTCCCGGTTTGGAAAAGACGGGAAGGACTGCGGAAACGCTGGACTGGCTGAGGGAGTTTTATGCGCCAATTGACGATCCCATCCGGGGAGAGCATGTGATTCCTTGGGATCTGTATCCTTCCTATTGGACGAAGATCCCGGAAATGTATGAGAAGGATGGATTTGCGGATACCCGTTTGATGCGAAGCGGCGCGGTGAAGGAAGAATATGCCCGGGTCTGCGGCGGGCTGGACAATCTGTTGGAAAAATACGGATACGTGAGAGAGGGCGGGGTGTATCGCACGGATCTGCGTCCAGACGTGAATAAGGAAGCGGTGATCGTGTTGTTCTGCCATATGGGAGTGACGTTGTTTTTAATGGGACATCTGCTGGGCATTTCTCCTGTGGTACTTACCAGCGGCTTCTTCTTGCCTCCCACCTCAGTGACTATGCTGGCCAGCGAAGAACGGGAACCTGGGATCTCCTATTTCCGGTGCCAGGGGGCCGGGGACACCTCCCATTTATATCTGGGAGGTGAACCGGTGTCCTCCATGGGATATTTCACGGAACCCTTTCAGGGGTGAGCGAGGATGCGGCCATGCCTATGCAGGCTGGCCGCCTTAATCCGGCGCCCCGATCTTTACAACAGCCTTCACAATGTTCGCTTTGTCCGCGATGCTCTTGTCCATGGCATTCTGAATATCGTCGAAGTCAAAGAAATCGGTAACGATCCCTTTCAGGTTAACTCTGCCAGAGGAAACCGCATCGATGGCCATAGGATAGATATGGCGGTAACGGAAGATGGTTTTGAAGGTCAGTTCCTTGTCCAGGGCCAGGCTCATGGGCAGGGTCATTTCTCCGGTCTTGGAGTAGCCCACCAGGACAATGGTGGAGCCCTTCTTAGCCATATGGATGGCCTGGCGGGTTGTGATTTCGGTTCCGGCGGTCTCGATGACCAGATCGCAACCCGCTTTGCCGGTCAGTTCCATGACGGCTTCCACGGCATCCTGTTTTTGGCCGTTGATGACGCCGTCTGCCCCCAGTTCCAGGGCCTTTTCAAGCCTTTTATCCATAATGTCCACCACATATACCCGGCTAACGCCTTCGGCTTTCAGGGCCATCATGGACACGAGCCCGATACAGCCGGCTCCCATGACCACTGCTGTCTGGCCGGCGTGCGCGCCGCCTTGATTGGCTGCATGGAATCCCACGGCCAGGGGTTCGATGAGAGCGCCTTCCAGCGTGCTCACATTGTCGGGAAGTTTAAAGCACAGGGCTGCTTCGTGGGCGACATATTCCTGGAACACCCCGTCTACCGGAGGCGTGGCAAAAAATATCACGTCAGGGCAGAGGTTATATTTACCCTCGCGGCAGAACTCACAGTGGCCGCAGGTTTTTCCTGGCTCCAACGCCACGCGGTCGCCTACCTTTAAATGCTTCACATTACTTCCCACTTCGACTACGGTTCCGCCCGGTTCATGGCCCAGGACAAAAGGTGGTTTTACCACGTAATCTCCGATTGCCCCCGTCTCATAATAGTGCATGTCGCTACCGCAGATCCCCACATATTCCAGCTTTACCAGAACTTCATCTTCCTTCGGCATGGGGATGGGGCGGGTGGTATAACCCATTTTCCCGATCCCTTCCATTACGGCAACCTTCATCATTCCGTCCATTGAAGCACCCTCCTATCTATTTAAAAGAATGATTATGTAAGTGATTTCATTAAAACACAGGGCAGAATGATTGTCAATCACAGTACGTTTTTTGGACAGGGAAACGACATGGATTTGGCTTAAATATTTTTGGAAAGGACGGATATTGAAGTATGGAACAGAACCTATACTCGGCAAAAAATATCAAACTGCTGCTTTTAGGGCGGGCGGTGTCACGATTCGGTTCGGCGTTTTATCTCATCGCTTTACCGCTCCATATCCTTAAACTTACCGGAAGCCTTGCTCAGACAGGGGTATTCTTTTCCCTTTCCAGCTTACCTGCCTTGGCAGTCACGCCGTTTTTGGGTGTATTTGTGGAAAAAACAAACCGGAAATACTTGTTGGTGGCCTGTGATCTTCTTACGGCGGCACTTTATACCTTATTGCTTCCTCTAGAAGGAGAGTGGTTTATGCCGGTGCTGCTGACTGTAACAGCGCTCATCAACGTGCTGGCCAATGCCTTTGAGATTGGATCCAAGCTCATGTTTTCCGAACTCACCACCCCGGAGACCATTGAGAAATACAACGGAATCAAAAGCTTTGCGGACAACGCTGCGGCAGTCATCGCCCCGGCTTTGGGGACCATCGCCTTTGGCCTTTGGGGATTTCGCATTGTGGTTCTGGTGGTGGCCGTGGGCTATGCGCTGTCCGCACTGCAGGAGTGTTTTATCCTCTATCGAAAGCCGGAGAGGAAGACGGAACAGAAAAACTGGCTGGCCCAGTTTTGGGACGGTATCTGCTATACGGTCAGACAGAAGGATGTGCGTGCCCTGTTTGCCCTGGTGATGTCCCTGAACCTGTTTGTGGCCAATGCGGAAGAAATTATCAATCCTGGTATCATAGTGCGGAAGTATGGCATTTCGGAGAAGCTGTTCGGTATGACCTCTTCTGCGGCCGTCATTGGTACATTGGCTGCCGGGCTGTTCATCTTTCAGAACAGATGGATCGATTTACGCAAAAATTTAAAGAATCTGTTTGTGATAAACAGTGCAATCATGATTTTAATTGGTGTGGGGTCGTTGTTCATGACGTCTGTACCGGAGGTGTACTTCGTTTGTTTTTTACTTTTAGAGTTTCTGCTCGGTGCGGTCACATCCTGCATTAACGTCCCACTGATCTCTTCTTTACAGACCCGAGTCCCCATCGACTACCAGGGCCGATTTTTCGGTCTGCTCAGCTTCTCTGCCAATCTGTTGATTCCGCTGGGGATTACTTATACGGGTTTTCTGGCTTCGCTGGTGGGAGCAGATCTGGCATACATGATCAATAATCTGTGTGTTATCATCATCGTTTTGCTATGCAGGGCCTATATTTGACGATAGAAGCGCTGCAGAAAGGCCGATGGTTCATAGAGCAGCTGCGCGGCAAGCCGGGAATGGATTTGGCAGTTTTGATTCAAATAAGGCGGTATCAGCTGCCCATATGCTCCCTCGGAAATCCGTTTCGATCGGCCGAGACCGCGGAGGCTATCGTTTCCTGCCCCAATATCGGCAGACTTTCTGCCGGTATCCTCTATATTCTTCTCCAAATACTTCCATTAGAAAATTTTCTTCGACCTTGACGATTTGTAAGTGGAGCATTACGATGGCAAATAGGGAAATAACCAATAAAACCAAATGAAAAAACATCATTGCAATACCGATATATAGGAGATCGAAACCTAAAAAAGCTGGATTTCTGCTCATTTGATAGATGCCTCCTGTTATAAGCCTTGTCTTTTCTGTCTTTGCAACACCGGCCCTCCAGCTATCCTGCATTGTCCATACAGAAACGATAAAAATGGCGACGCCGGTCGCTGCGATGAGTGTTCCAGCAATTCGGACAGCCGTTTCGCAATAGCTTATATTCAGGGCGATACTTATGATTTCGGTAGCAAGAACCGTATATGTGGCAGCCTTCATTGTTAATTCTATCGTTTTCACCGGACCGGTTTTCCCTTTGCCGATCTGGTCAGTTTTGATCCCTTTTTTCCATTGGCTCATCATCTTAATGAGATAGCATCCGTAAAACAACAGTAAAATAGCAATGCCTGCTATCTGAAATCCCATGATATCCCTCCATTCGCAATCGACGATTTTGTTGTCATAATGATACTACAGACGATCTTTTGGCGCAACTACGCCGGCTCGGGAACAGAGAAACAACATTGAAACAGCAGCGGCTCTCCTCCGGCAGGATTTCGCCAGAGCAAACGCGTCCCAGAAAGGGGTATGGCAACTGCCCCCTGTTACCGCGCACCGTCGCGTCGGACATTTTGATGAGCTCTGGACGCTTCCCTGTCGAGTAGCGACTCTCCAGGGAGGCAGGTCTCATCTTCATGGCGCGAAATGCGCGCGGGAACAGGGGGCAGTTGCCATACCCCTTTCTGGGACGCGTTTGCTCTGGCGAAATCCTGCCGGAGGAGAGCCGCTGCTGTTTCAATGCTGTTTCCCTGCTTAGGGACAATAAAATTTTTGGTTGACAGAGGAGAAGAAAAGGGGTAAGATAAACGTATGAACAATCAATCATACGTGCAAACGATGTGAGCTAGGTAGGAGGATCTCGGGATGAAAAAGAAATATGCGCTTACAGACCTTGACTGTGCAAATTGCGCCGCTAAAATGGAGGATGCGATTAAGAAGATCGATGGGGTCACGGATGCCACCGTCAGCTTTATGGCACAGAAACTGACGATAGAAGCTGAGGAGGAACGTTTCGACAGCATTATGAAGGAAGTGGTGGCGGTCTGCAAGAAGGTAGAACCTGATTGCACGATTGAACTGTAAAAGCCACAATCCGGTCTTGCAAAACAGAATGGGATTGGTTACAATAGGTAACGGTAAAGGAACAGGCAGGGGGATTCCCTGCCTGTATTTTTCCAACTATCGGAGTGGCGATGGAGGGTTCCCGTAAGAGGGATATGACCTGCCAACCCTAAGA
The DNA here is from genome assembly GCA_947650005.1 of uncultured Lachnospiraceae bacterium. GTDB lineage: Bacteria > Bacillota > Clostridia > Lachnospirales > Lachnospiraceae > Eisenbergiella. The sequence continues at coordinate 3,023 of CANSTU010000055.1, read as the reverse complement.
AAAGAATTTTAGAATAATCGACGGAAGAGGTGCATCAATGCTTGAAGTAAAGAATCTGTCTTATCAGGTGACGGAAAACCAGGATACGCTGCCGATCGTCGCCAATGTGAGCTTTAACGTGAACGATGGAGAGATGCTGGTGATCACTGGGCCTAATGGGGGAGGAAAATCGACGATTGCCAGGCTGTTAATGGGAATCATCAAAGAGACGGAGGGCTCCATTCTTTTGGATGGGAAGGATATCACGTCCCTGAGTATTGATGAGCGTGCCAATGCAGGGCTAGGATTCGCTTTCCAGCAGCCCCCGTCCTTCAAGGGAATGACTGTTCGCAGAATCTTAAATCTGGCGGCGGGAAAGACGCTGCCGGAACCTACCAGCTGCAGGCTGCTCAGCGGCGTGGGCCTATGCGCCAGGGAATATCTGGACCGGGAAGTGGATGCAACTCTGTCAGGCGGTGAGCGTAAGCGGGTGGAAATTGCCACGGTTATGGCGGGTGAGCACAAGGTGAGCATTTTTGACGAACCGGAGGCTGGGATCGACCTGTGGAGTTTTTCCATGCTGGTGAAGCAATTTGAGAAGATCCATAGGGAAAAGAGGGAGAGTCTTGTATTGATTTCCCATCAGGAGAGAATTATCCGCATGGCGGATCGGATCATGGTGGTGCGGGACGGCCGTGTGGAGGAATGCGGCAGCAGGGAAGAAATCCTTCCCAAGCTGTTTTTAGAGGAGGCGGAATGCACCTGTATGGATCGGGAAGAGGCAGTCTGTGATGTCCAAGGCGGGCGGGAATAGACGGCAATTCATCATTTAGCGATCTTGATTTGTATGTTTGCCGCGCAGCGGACTGCGAGAAATCAACGATTTCATGAGATTGATATGAGCGTTCGCCGTGTGGCGGATAGACGGGAGTTAGAACGAGAGGAGACGGTAATGAAGCTGGATGTGATTACGGAAGGGGTTTTAAAAAAGATAGATGATTCCGGTTTTAAGCAGGAAGGAGCATTCAATCTCAGATACAACGGCCAGTCCCTCTGCCATGGGGATACGGATCATATAAAGATTCGCAGGAAAGAGGATAAGCAAGGGATTGACGTCTATATCAGCGGGGAAACGCAGGGGGAGCAGGTTCACATTCCCGTGGTAGTGGCTTCCGGGATGCTGGATGTGGTTTACAACGATTTTTATGTGGAGGAAGGGGCTGATGTAACGATCGTGGCAGGCTGCGGCATTCATAATGCCGGCTGCGACGAAGCGCGGCACGATGGGATTCATGCTTTTCATGTGGGAAAGGGCGCGACGGTGACCTATATTGAGAAGCACTATGGAGAAGGGGAAGGAACCGGTGAAAAGATCCTCAATCCGGTGACACGGATTTATTTGGAAGAGGGGGCTGTTTTCAATCTGGATACGGCTCAGATCGGAGGCGTGGACTCCACCATAAGAAAGACGGAAGTTACGCTGGCGGCGCAGGCCAGATTGAATGTGATGGAGAAACTGATGACCCATGATGCCCAGACGGCGGTTTCGGACATGACGGTGGAACTAAACGGAGCGGGAAGCTCGGCTCGGATCGTTTCCCGCTCCGTGGCAAAGGGCACTTCCGTGCAGACCTTTCATCCTATTGCTGTAGGGAACGCGCTCTGTCATGCCCATGTACAGTGCGATTCCATTATCATGGAAAAGGCACAGATTTCCTCCATTCCGGAGATCAATGCCAGGGACGTGGATGCCCAGATCATCCATGAAGCGGCCATTGGCAGGATCAACAACGATCAGATTCTGAAACTGCGTACCCTTGGAATGACGGAGGAGGAGGCGGAAGCCGTGATCATTGAGGATTTTTTAGCATAAAAATGGAGGGGCGGGCACTTTACCGATTCGGAGGGTGCCCGCCTTTTTCAAATATTTAATTTCATATCGCCTTTTCGGATCCAGCCCTTTTTCCGCATCCCTTCGGAGATGAGGTAAGCAAGGATAGCTGGGGCGATGACGTGCATAAGTAGGATGAGAAGCAGAGCCGTAACAGGAGAGGTTCCAACTTCAGTCATGGAATGAAATGCCATGATCTGACCCACAAGCCCGCAGGTTCCCATGCCGGAGCCAGTGGCATTATTGGGCATCTGGAACAGGCAGGTGGAGATGGGCCCCAGAATGGCGCTGGTGAAGATGGCGGGAAGCCAGATGAGGGGACGGCGAAGGATGTTCGGCATTTGCAGCATGGAAGTACCAAGTCCCTGAGCCACCAGTCCTCCGGCGCCGTTTTCACGCAGGGAGGCCACAGCAAAGCCCACCATATTGGCACAGCAGCCGACGGCGGCGGCTCCTGCGGCAATACCGCTCAAGTTCAGGGATACGCCGATGGCAGCAGAACTGATGGGCAGGGTGAGGGCCATACCCATGAGGACGGAAACGATGATGCCTGCCCAGAAGGGCTGCTGTACGGCGCCCCAGTTGATCAGCTCCCCCAGGCCGGTCATGAAAGCGGAGATGGGTACGCCGATGGAGAGACCAACCATGGCGCCGGTGCACAGGGTAGTAAGGGGAGTCACCAGGATATCCACTTTGGTCTTTCCGGCTACCAGCCCACCTATCTCAGTGGCCAGATAAGCGGCTACAAAAGCGCCCAACGGTTCGCCCACGCCGGAAAGCGTAAAGACGCCCTCTGCCAAGATGGCCCCGCTTGTGATCGTTTTAGCATAGGCGCCGATCATTCCGGCGGCCGCAGCCGATACTGTGACCAGAGGTGGCTGCCGGAATTTACTGGCTACGCCCACGCCGATTCCTGCGCCTGTGAGTTTCTTGGCCACGGTCGCCACCACCACGATGGATGCGCCCGCGGAACCGCCCACCAGATTCCCAACCTGCTCCAGGATTGTTCCTACCAGCAGAGTGGCAAACAATCCCTGTGCCATACCGGACAGCCCGTCTATAAACAGCCGATGGCAGATTTTTTTTATTCCTTTCATTTATGCTCCCGTCTGCGTGCATTAGCACGCATAAGAATCAGGGAATAGCCAAGTTC
>CANSTU010000054.1 GCA_947650005.1 uncultured Lachnospiraceae bacterium | reverse complement strand
TGCTCCTGAAGCAGGAAGGGAAAACCCTTAAACCGTATTTTGAAGAAAACGGTTATAAAAGAGTTGCCATATATGGGATGAGTTATTTAGGAGAACGTCTCCTGGATGATCTGAAGGGGATCGGAATAGAGGTGGCTTACGCGATTGACAAGAATGCTTCTGCCCTTTATTCGGAAGTGGAAATCTATACGCCCGATGATGAGCTTCCGGAGGTGGACGCGATCATTGTAACGGCAACATTCTATTTTGAAAAGATTGAGGAGATGCTTGCCGGGAAAGTGGATTGTCCGGTTATATCATTGGAAGAAATTTTGTATGAAGGATAAGCGGAAAGAGTTAGACATACAAAATGATAGATGCTCGAATGGGGAATCGATATGATAGATACGGTCATTTTTGGGGCCGGAAGGTCGGGGGAAAAATTCGTATATCAATACTTTGGCGAAATTAATATAAAATGTTTTTGGGATAATAGAAAAAGCGGAGAACTTTTAGGATATCAGGTTAAGAAACCCGAGGCGGGGAAAAAATATTTTATTATAGTTGCTGTGGCGGAGTATTTGGAAATACGCAAACAGCTGATTGGTATGGGATATCATGAGTTTGACGATTTCATACCTACTCAGATATTCAAAAAGAAAATGGCGATTGCGTATGGAAACTGTCACATGAATACGGTTAAGGCGTATCTTGAATGCAAGAAAGACTTTTCCTCAGAAGTTGGCTTTTATCCGTTTCCTGTCATTCAGAAACTAAAAGAAATGGATTTAGCGTGCAAAGATATCCTGAATCATTGTACTTTATTTTTCCATCAAGCGATCAGAAAAGATAATGCGTATGGTGAGGAATATTCTTCAGAAAAGATGCTACAGCATTTAAATAAATCCTGTGAAGTGATCGCCATTCCCAATTTATATAAACTGCCGAAGTATCTTTTTCCTCAGGTAGGCACAATACAAGGAATAAAACAGGGAACATTTTCTCCTTTTTTAATGGATGTCAATATTGTATCCTGGCTGAGATGCGGAAAGAGCAAAGAAGAAATCATACGATATATTTCGAGGGGGGGGGTATACCCGCAAACAGAAATTATAGGTATGTGGAAAGAATTTCTGGATAAGGTATATAAAAGAGAACGGGAATGGGATATAAAGATCGGCGATTATATTTTAAAAAATCACAAAAAGAAAAAGTTATTCTGTGATCTTAACCATATATCAAGCGGTACTGCAAAGGAAATCGCATCGAGAACTTTAAGATATATGGGCTATCAGGAAGATCTATCAATAGAATTACCTGTATTAGATGATGAAGAAATAGTAGTATATAGAGATGTGAAAGACGCGCTGGATTTAGAGTATGATGATGGTATCATCAGAAGATATTCATTTGGAAGCGTTTCTTTAAATTGCAAGGAAATGGATTTAGAAGAATATGTCGATCAATTATGTCGATATACCCGATTTATTCTAGGAATAAGTCGAATTTGATCTGTGTGCGAAATGGAAAAGGAAAAAGATAAATGAAACATATTATTATGTTCGGAGCGGGGGAATATGCGCGGGATATTTTAAGTAAGATGGATTCTGTTTCACAGATTTATGATGATGACGATATTGTCTTTTGCGACAATAATCCAAGTTTATGGGGAGGGTGTTTAGAAGGAAGAAAGATCAGTTCTCCTGCTGACATAAATGTAGAGGATATAGATTATTTTGTTATTACGAGTATTTACGCAAAACAAATAAAGAGACAATTGATACAGGAAATGAGGGTAGATGCGGATAGAATTTTGACATATAGAGAGTATGCCGGAAAACGATATGCGCAATGGATATATTCTTTGAGATATGGGAAAAAAAAGCGCAATTCTTCCAAATGTTTTAATTCTCGTAACATTGTTGTCTATACTGCAATTACGGGAGAATACGACGAATTGAAGGAACCGGAATATACAGGAAGAGGCATTACTTATGTGTGCTATACAAATAACAGAAAATTAAAATCGGCGAACTGGAATATTGAATATATTGAAAATGATGGTCTTGATGATATGCATTTAGCAAAGGCGATTAAATTAAAACCGCATGTATATTGCAAAGAATTCGAGACTAGTGTTTGGGTGGATGGCAGCTTTCGGATAAAAGAGGATCTGCGGAAATATATAGATACATATGACCGGGGACAATCGATACTGTGCTTCCCCCATTATCAGAGACGCTGCATTTATGAAGAAGCGGCTGCATGTATTTATCTGCGGAAAGGAAAAAAAGCTGATATTATAAAACAGATAAATGGCTACTATGGAAAGGGTTATCCAATCGATGCTGGATTGTATTCGCTTGGGTGTATTGTCAGGAACCATCAGGATGAATCTGTTCAAAAGCTGATGCTTGAATGGGAGAATGAGTTAGAAAAATATTCTTATAGAGACCAATTAAGCTTTCCAATTGTTTGCTGGAATAATAATTATACGCCGGATATATGCAACTTGTATATAGATAATAATCCATTTTTATGTATTTATCAGCATAAATAAGGAAGATGGCGATGGCTGAAAAGGGAAATATGAAGAGATTGCTGATCTATCTTACATACGACAAACAAAACATAATAGATGGCTATATCGGCTATTTTCTCCGCAGTATGCGCCCCCTGATATCTTCCATCGCCGTGGTCTGCAACATGCCCCATATTGCGAAAGGCCTGCATAACCTGACCGGCTATGCAGACCATATATTCTACCGCAGGAATAAGGGGCTGGATGCCGGCGGCTTTAAGGACGCGCTCTGTACGTTCATCGGCTGGGACGCCCTGGCGCAATACGACGAACTGATCCTGGTAAATGATTCCTTTTACGGCCCCTTTGACGACATCTCCAGGATCTTTTCAGAGATGGAATCCCGCGGACTGGACTTCTGGGGCTTGATGAAACGCGGCGCCGGGGCATATGGCAGCACCGGAACCGACCCGGAACATATCCTGTCTTTCTTTTACGTATTCCAATCCCCATTGCTTCATAGCGAAGCGTTCCGGTCTTATTGGGAAGAGATGCCCTACTATGAGGGATATATGGACGTGGTCAAGAAGTATGAGCGGCAGCTGACCCGGCATTTTGCCTGCCTTGGGTACCGTTATGACGCTTATGCGGATACTGCCCCCAATGAAACGCAAAATCTGCGCAACCAGTTTTTCCAGTGTGACTATCTGTCATATGAGATGATCACGAAAAGGAACTTCCCCTTTTTAAAGAGAAAACAGCTGGCAAACAATACCCTTTTTTGCCAGACTCAGGAGAACCTGGCTTTGAGTCTTGCATACATTGAGGGGCATACGGATTACGACGCGGATCTGATCTGGAAAAATCTGATCCGGACTCAGGCTCCAGCCGAGCTATACAGAAGCCTGGGCCTACATTATATCCTCTCGGAGGGCCGGGCGGGCAGGCATGCGGATGCGCTTGTCTGTGCAAAGGTGAAATGGCTCAATGCGGTCGATACCGTGTGCGAGTACCTGGGGCGGATCAGGGACGGATGTGAGGTCCGTCTTTTTACGGATGATGCGGATGTGGAGAAAGCGTACCACGAAAAAGGCTTTTCGGCGGAACGCTCAGACAGATCCGACATAGAGCTTCTGTGCGCTGTAGACAGGAAAAAATATCGGTACATCTGTCTCATTCACGATACGGACCTGTCATCCGACGTGCAGCCAAGCTGTACGGGAAAGTCATATTTTTTCAACATCTGGGAAAACCTGCTCAAGGATGCGGGCTATATCGGTTCCGTCATCGGGCTGCTGGAACAAAAAACGTACCTGGGAATGCTGCTGCATCCGGTCCCGATATTCAGCGCCTGGCTGGGAAGGCTGGGCTTGAAGTGGGAGGGGCGGTTTGAAACGGTTAGGAAAGACCTGAAAGACCTGGGCCTGCGTACCACAGCCGACCCGAAAATCCCGCCGATCCATGTGACCGATAACTTCTGGGTCAGGGCGGATGTGCTGGATTGTTTTGGAAAGAAGACGGAACGGATAGGGACTATACCAGAAGAAGACTATCCGTATCTATGGAATTATATCGTCCAGGAGGCCGGGAAGCTGACGGGAATCGTGGAGAGCGCGTTTTACGCTTCGATGAATGAGACGAACTACCATTTTTATCTGAAAACGTTTCTGGAATGGCTTACGGACAGATATGGGGCGCACCGAGAACTGCATGAATTCCAGGAGATCTTCCGTGTAGAGGCGGCGGTGGAGGAATGCAGGGCCAGATATGAGAACTGGTATGTGTACGGTACGGGTGAGATCGCGCAACGGTGTTTTGAATGGCTCAGGGACGCTTCCGGTTTCCTCGTATCGGACGGACAAACCAAGAGCAGGACGTTCCATGGAAAGCCGGTTTACTGTCTATCGGAAATGGACGGGAAGGAAGAAGCAGGGGTGATACTCTGCCTGAGCAGGGAAAACCAGGAACAGGTTATCGGGATGCTGGAGAAGAAATGGAATGGGGATTATTATACGATCCATTGAATCGCATGGTATTTAGAAAGGAGGAGCGGGTTTGAATATCGCTATCATATTTGCAGGCGGGTCGGGAAAAAGAATGCATGCGAAGGACAGGCCCAAGCAGTTTCTGCTTATCCACGGAAAGCCGATCATTGTGCATACCATAGAGATTTTCCAGTACCATGAGGAGATAGACAAGATCATCGTGGCGTGCCTGGAGGAGTGGATCCCCTACATGGAAGAAATGAAGTACAGGTACAGACTGGACAAGATTGGCAGGATTGTCCCTGGGGGAGAGACCGGTCAGATGTCAATCTACAATGGAGTAAAAGCGGCGGCAGAGCTCTACGGAACCAAAGACAACATCGTCTTGATCCACGACGGCGTCCGCCCTCTGATAGATGAAAAAGTGATCCGTGAGAATATAACCAGTGTGAAGAAGTATGGATCGGCGGTCACATGCGCGCCGGCCCAGGAAACCTTTGTAATGATCGACGATAATGAAGACATCATCGAGGTGGAAAACAGGAAGTATTCGAGGCTGGCCAAGGCGCCGGAGAGCTTCTGGTTGGAAGAACTGCTCGCGGCAGAAGAACAGGCGATCCAGGATGGGAAAACGGATATGATCGATTCGTGTACCTTGATGCGTGCGTATGGAAAGAAGATGCATGTGGTAGACTGCTCGTATGAAAATATAAAGATAACGACGCCGGATGACTTCTATATGTTCCGCGCTCTGTATGATGCGCGGGAAAACCAGCAGTTATCTTAGTGGGAGAAGCTTGTGCCGGGGACGGAAAAGACAACGGGGGCGACGGAGCATTGTGTGAGAGCCGGTGGTGTGGATCAGCCGGCTTTGACAGGGCGGCTGGAGCAGCGTCAGACGCTATATGTAGGTTTGGAAGGAAGGGACTAGGTCAAATGGAAAAGGATAAGGTCATAGCAGAAGACATGGCATATATCCGCAGGAAAATCGGGCATCTGCAGCTGGACGGAAGCCGGGTGATGATCTCGGGAGCCACGGGCCTGGTGGGAAAATACCTGGTGAGGTATCTGGCGGAATATTGCGGTTGTAAAGTCCTCGCCGTGGTCCGTGACAGGGACAAAGCGTATGGATTGTGGAAAGACCTGGGGGACAAGGTAGCGTATATATGCACCGATATTATGGAGCTGGAAGCGCTTGAGAGCGGCGTGGATTATATGATCCATGGAGCCAGCATGACTTCGAGCAGGAGTTTTACGGAGCAGCCGGTGGAGGTGATCCGGCTTTGCGTAGAAGGGACGCAGAGGATGCTGGAGGCGGCCAGAAGAAATCCGGTGAAAGGGTTCCTTTTCCTGTCAACGATGGAAGTGTATGGTTCTCCTATGACGGATGAAAAGATCGCAGAATGCCATGGGACGGATCTGGATACCATGTCGGTAAGGTCTTCCTATCCGGAAAGTAAACGGCTGTGTGAGAGCCTGTGTACGGCGTATTTTTCGGAGTATGGCGTGCCGTCGCGTATCGTGCGTCTAACGCAGACCTTTGGCCCGGGTGTGGCATATGATGACCCGCGTGTGTTCGCGGAATTTGCCCGGTGTGCGCTGGAGGGGCGGGACATCGTTCTGCACACCAAAGGGGAAACGAGAAGAAACTATCTGTACCTTGCGGACGCCTGCACAGCAATCCTAACGGTATTGGCAAAGGGGGAGGACGGGGAGGCGTACAACGCGGCCAATGAGTCCTCATACTGCAGTATAAGGGACATGGCGGAAGTCGTCGCGAGGCAGTGCGCCTCACCGGCGGTCAGCGTAAGGATAGAAGCGGAAGGAAAGGCCCAGGAAAGGTTTGGCTATGCGCCCATCTTGAAGATGAACCTGGACACATGCAAATTACAAAGGCTGGGGTGGAAGCCGGAGGTTGGGCTTGTGGAAATGTACCAGAGGATGATGGAATCTATGGCGGATGATGGGAAAGGAAAGGGCAGATGCGTTCAAAATATTTGATAGGCCTGTCGGCCCGGCTGGCCCGATACCGTTTTGTGGTGTTCTATGGGGCGGGCGGGGTGGCAAAAGACCTGCTGGCCCTTTTGGAGCCATATCTGGATAAAGCCCGCATATCCGTGGCGGTAACGAAAAAAGGGGAAAAGGAAAGCCGCCTGTCCGGCCATGTTGTCAAACAGATCGATGAGTTTGTGGCGTACAGGGAAGAGACACTGGTTATCCTGGCTGTTATGCCGGGGCTGTCCGCAGGGATGGAGTCGTATATCAAGAAGCTGGGATTTGGGGAGCATATGAGCGCAGAAGAAATCTCAAGGCAGATGTACGAAGAGATATGGCGGGAGCAGATTCGCGGAAATAAGATCCTTTTTTCCAACTGGTCTGGAGGCGGTTTTGGGGGGAATGCAAAATATATCGCATTAAACCTGCTGGGACGCAGGCGGGATCTCGATTTGGTATGGGTGGTCAAGGACGAAGCCGAGCGGCTTCCGGAGGGAATCCGCGGAGTGAAATACGCTACGTATGAGCACTATCATGAATTGGGAACGGCGCATATATGGATCGACAATGTACACAAAAATTTCCTGACGAGGAAGAGAGAGGGCCAATACTATATCCAGACATGGCATGGAGGAGGGCCGCTGAAAAAGATCGAATTCGACGGGGAAAACATGCCGCAGTCGTATCTGGAACTGTGTGAGAGAAATTCGCAGATGGAAGACATCATGGTGTCGCCGTCCGTTTTTAACAGTGGGCTGTACCGGAAGGCGTTCCACTACAGGGGAGAGATCATGGAGTGCGGATATCCGCGGAACGATATTTTCTGGAGGGAAAATGGCTGCCAAAAAAGGATTGCGGACAAGTACCAGTTCGATGGGGAAGGGATAACCGTGCTCTATGCGCCCACATTCCGGGATTGTGCGGGAAGGGAAGAGTACGATCTGGATCTAGGGGCAGTCCGAACCTCGATAAATAAAAGATTTGGGAAAAAGTGCTGGATCCTTGTCCGGCGTCATCCGTCGGAGCAAGACCGGATCAAAAACCAGCCATGGACGGAGGAAATTGTGGACGTTACCGCCTATGAGGATGTGCAGGAGCTGCTTGCTGCTGCGGATGTCCTGATTACGGATTACTCCTCCGTGATGTGGGATTTCTCGCTCAGCAGGAAACCGGTATTCCTGTACCATCCGGATCTCAGCCATTATGAAAAGGAAAGGGGATACTATCTGCCGTTTTGGCAGATGCCATATATAGAGGCCTTTGACAATGCTGACCTTTGCTGTAAGATAGAAAACTTTGAAGAGGAAGGATACCGCGAGAGGATGGACGCGTTCCTATTAAAATACGGATCCTTAGACAAGGGGAAGGCAGCAGAGGCGGTGGGGTCGCGTATCATGGAACTATTGAAAGAAGGATAGAGCGAACAAGTTTGGAAGGAGGTCCAAACTTGCTATAAGAAGCAGTATGGCAAGCCTTGCTTGCGGTACGCAGGGGTAAAAGAGGGAAGGATTTATCAAATCTATCACTCGCCCCAGAAGAGTATGCGCGAAAAAGAGCGCAGATGGGAGCCAGCTATGGAACGTGTGTTATGCCTGCTTTACCACCGGGTCAACCCGGAGCCAGATCCGGTCTATCATTTGACGGTAACCCCGCAAAACTTTGAAGAGCAGATGGGATACCTGAAGGATCATTACCCGATCCTGCGTTTTGAAGAAGACTGGACCAAACCGGGTGAGGACGGGGTGGCCATCACATTTGACGACGGATATGCGGATAATTACAAATATGCCCTGCCCATACTGGAGAAATACCGAGTGCCGGCGACAATCTTTGTGAGCACAGGGTATGTTGGAGGCGGCCAGGAATACTGGTGGGATGAGATCGCAAGGGTATTGACGAGGGAAATGGCTTACCCGGACCGGTTTGAACTGAAAGATTCGCTGTATCAATATACATGGAAAACCCAGAGCCCGGAGGAGAGAAGGGAAGTGATACGGTCCCTGCACTGGCTATTGAAGATGGATGCGGATGTGGAACGGGCGAACCTGTGGCTGGAGCAGCTAAGGACGTGGGCAGGGCTGGGGAGGGAAGGGAGGGAAGAAAACCTTCCCATGGATCTGGAGCAGTTACGCGGACTGTCCCGGTCGGAGTATATCACGATAGGGGCCCATACGGTCAACCACCGGTCCCTGGGAGCGCAGGGCAGGCAGGGGCAGGAGTATGAGATCGGCGCCTCCGTGCGCTTTTTGGAGAAGCGTTTGGAAAGGAAGATAGAAACGTTTTCCTATCCTTTCGGCTCTGCGGTCCATTTCGATCAAAACACGCTGGAAATATGCGCTGGGAACGGAATCGTCAAAGCCGCCACAACGGTCAAAGGCCTGTGGAGGAAGGATACCGAACCCTACCAGGTACCGAGGGTGGAAGCGCAGGACAAAGGCGGAAAAGAGTTTGAGCGCTTTATAGAAGAATGTTGGAGGCTGGTTTAATGGACTATATCGGGACGATAGAGCAAGACCATGGGCTGGAGAAGGAAAGCCAGATCGTCATCTACGGAGCCGGGAAGGTGGGACGGCATGCGTTGGAAGCGCTACAAAAGGCGGGCTGGAAGAAAAAGGTGATGTGTTTTTGCGATAACAACAAAGAGATGTCCGGAAAGCAGATAGAAGGGGTGCCTGTCTGCGGCATCCAGGAAGGCTGTGGAAGATATCCGCAGGCGGCATACCTGGTGGCGAGCATGAGCGTCCGGCAGATGGTGGAAAGCCTGCTGGGGAATGGGATCGAAAAGATACACATCATCAGAGAAAGCACAGAAGAATGAGGAGGATGGGGGATGGCGGTTCTATCAGTCATTGTGCCCGTATATAATACGGAAAAATATCTGCCGCGGTGCCTGGAGAGCATCCTCGGACAGAGCTTACAGGATATGGAGATACTATGCGTGGACGACGGGTCCACGGATGCCAGCCCTGCCATCCTGGAAAGATATGCCAGGAAGGATCCGAGGGTCCATGTCATCAGGAAGGAAAACGGTGGCCTGGTATCCGCGAGGAAGGCAGGGGTAAAGGCTGCCAAGGGAAGATATATCGGGTATGTGGACAGTGATGACTGGATCGAGCGAGATATGTATGAAAAGCTATGCGGATACGCGTCCGAAACCCAGGCGGATATGGTGAGCAGCGGATATTTGTATGAAGGCGGTTACATAACCACGCATTACGATGATGTGCCGGAAGGCCTGTATGGGCGGGAAGAAATGGAGTATTTGAGGGAGCATGCGATCTATCATACCAGTAAGAAAGAGGTGGGGATCCGCGGCTCGTTATGCTGTAAGATCTTTCTGGCGGAGAAGTTCAGGAAGGTTCAACTGGGGATCCCGGAAGAAATCTCCATGTCCGAAGACAAACTATGTATCCTATCGTACCTACTGTGCTGTGAACGGGTGGCAGTAAAAAAAGAGGCGTATTACCACTATATGCTTCATGAGGAATCCATGGTCCATAAGCCGGACCCAGGGTATTTGCTGAAGGTAAACGGGGTCTATCAGTACCTTTTGAAGCTGTATGCGCACCCGCTGTTTACAGGAAGTATGAGGATGCAGTCGGAACTGTACATAACGGAATTGCTATACAAAGGGATCAATACGCGGCTGGGATTTGAGAATCGGAATTTACTGTGGATAGACCCGTACTGGCTTTGTGAAATCCCCCATGGGTCGAAGGTGGTCTTATATGGGGGAGGGGAGCTTGGGGAGGCTTATAGGAGACAGCTTGGGAGCAGGAAAGACCTTTCGTTTGTGGGCTGTATGGACTTTAACTGTGAGAAATACAGGGAAGGGCCTATGCCAGCGTCCGGCCCGGAAAGCTTTAGCCAGACAGGGTATGATGTGGTGGTGATCACGATAAAGAACCCCCGCAAGGCCGGCGAGGTCAAAGAACAGTTAATGGAAGCGGGAATCTCGGGCCAAAAAATAAGGTGGTTTGAGCAGAAGGAAATATATTGGAAGTTTGCGGAAGCGAACGGCTGGCTAGGTTAGGGAGAAAGAGAAGCTGGCCGCCGCCCTAAAACCGTGAAACTGTGCGGCAAAAAGGCGCTGAAAGGCTTGCGTGAAACCTCTGGTTTCACAGGAAACGAAGTCGCCCTGGCCAGAATGGAATACCCGCAGAAGCGGGCAAATGGGGCCGGGGAGGATAAAGAAGGATCGGGTATGATATGGAAGCGTTGAAACTAACATCAGATCATGTGCGAAATATGGTGGAAAACGGCCGCGACATCTATCTTGTGGACTTTTCAGAAAAATATTTGGAGGAACTTCTCGGAAAGTACGATCTATCAGACCGCCTGGCCGGCGTTCTGTTGGATATAGACAACCGTATATCAAAGGATATCAAAAGGGGTGGACAAAGAGCCTCCTTTGGCGGAAAGGATTTGCCGGTATATTCCTATCAATCGATATCTGAATTGGAGGATGCATCTTTCCTTATCCTGAACGATTATTTCAATGAAACTTATGATAAGCTGTCGCAATGGATAAAAAGGGAGGAAAAACCTGCTATCTATTATTATGCGAATGAAGAGACGGAAATAGATTTGTATTACCGTAAGAAATATCAAGATGAGCCGCTTGGGAACCTGATCCTGTTTCGGAGCGGGCCCCATGCCTCTTCCTATGTAAAAGGAATGGATTTTGCGGACAATGCCAGGGCACTGTTTGAATACATGCTGTCGAAGCATTTCGATGAGAAATATGAATTAGTCTGGCTTGTCAAGGATCCGCAGGAATATGCCCTGTATGAAAAAGAAGGGCGGGTGTCCTTCCTTTCCTATGACTGGGCCGTATCGGAGAAGGAAGAAGAAAGGGACTGCTATTACAGGGCGCTCTGCCTTGCGAAGTATATTTTTTTTACGGACGCCTATGGGTTTGCCAGGAACAGCCGCCACGACCAGATCAGAGTCCAGCTGTGGCATGGATGCGGTTTCAAGACGCGGGTCAATTTCGTGCGTTGCGAAAAGCGGTATGAGTATACGACGGTGATCAGCGAATTATATGCGAAGATCCATCAGGATATCTACGGCCTACGGGAGGAACAGGTGCTGGTAACGGGATATGGGAAGCAAGACTGGCTATTCCATCCGCATAGGGAGGCGTGGGAAGCCCTGTGCATTCCCAGGGCGGATAAATACATCTTTTGGCTTCCGACCTTCCGTATGGCTAAAACAGGGCTGGAAAAGCTGAACGAGTATGACCTAACCGGCCAGACCGGACTACCTGTGGTAAATACGCCGGAAAGGCTGCAGGAACTGGATAAGTTGCTGGGCGATCTGAATACGTTACTCATCATAAAGCTGCATCCCTTCCAGGATCAGGAGCGTCTTATGAAGATCAACATGGAACATGTAGTCCTGTTGGAACATGAAAGGCTCGTGGAAAAGGACGTCCAGATCAACCAGCTTCTGGGGCTGGGGGACGGACTGATAAGCGACTATTCTTCGGCGGCGGTGGACTATCTGCTCTTAGACAAACCGATCGGGTTTACGTTGGAAGATATGAAGGAATACGAAGAAAGCCGGGGATTTGTATTCGACAACATCAGGGAATGGCTTCCCGGTGCTGAACTGTTTACTTTTACAGATCTGTGCTCCTTCGTCCGTGAGATTGGGCTAGGGATTGACCGGACGAAGGAGAAACGCAGGAGGCTGAAAAGTATAATGCATAAATATGACGACGACCAGAGCTGCCGTCGGATTACAGAGGCATTGGGAATCGATTAATAGAAGTTTGAAAGCCCGTTTGAAACGCTTGATAGGCGCAGTATCGCAGGCAAGGCCTGTGATGTGCCAAGAATTTTGGAAAAGAGGACAGATATGCAATTTGAACTCATGGCATCCATGATGTGCGCCAACTATGGACATCTGGAGAAGGAAGTAAAAGAACTGGAAGAGGGAGGGATAGATTCCTTCCACATCGATATCATGGACGGCCGCTACGTGCCCAACTTTGCCATGTCGTTAAACGACATGCGCTACATAGCCAACACGACGGAAAGGCCGCTGGACGTGCATCTGATGATCGAGCATCCGAACAACCGAATCAAGCTGTTCCTGGACAGCTTGCGGCAGGGTGACACGGTCTATATCCACCCGGAAGCCGAATACCATCCTTCGACGACGCTGCAGAGCATCATCCATGCCGGAATGGTCCCGGGAATAGCCATCAACCCAGGGACGAGCGTGGAGACGGTGATGGAGATGCTGCGCATCGTGAAGAAAGTGTTGGTGATGTCGGTAAACCCGGGAAATGCGGGTCAGATGTACCTTCCCTACGTGGGAAAGAAGATTACAAAGCTCCTTTCCATGAAGGAGGACATGGATTTCGAGATCTATTGGGACGGGGCGTGCAGCGCGGACAAGATCCGTGAATTCGCGCCCAAAGGAGTGAAAGGATTTGTGCTGGGGACAACCCTGCTCTTCGGAAAAGAGTCGCCCTATGGGGAAACCCTGCAGAATATACGAGAGCTGAGATTCTAAAGCCGAACGGCATAGGCAGAAAACGGGCCGGAATCTATGCAGACATCCGCATATCAGGGAGGAAGGAAGAATGACGATAGCGTTAATCCTGTCCGGAGGAACCGGGAGGAGGCTGGGAGCCAGCCTTCCGAAGCAGTATATACAGGTAGGAGGGAAACCAATCTTTCTTTATTCGATAGAGACGCTGTTTCATCATGAGAAGATCGATGCGGTGCAGATTGTGGCGGATGCATCCTGGCAGGGATTTATAGAAGGCTGGATGAAGGAACTGGATGGCCCCAAGAAGGCAATCTGGGGCCAGGGAACGGATAGCCAGGAGGCGGGCATTCCGAAGGAGGCGGATAGCCGGAAGGAAACAGTCTGCCAGTTGGCCAGCCCAAAGAAAGCAGATGGCTCGAAGAAGGTAGCGAACCAGGAGGAAACGGTTTGCCGGGAGGAGTCGGGCAGTCTAAAGAGGGCGGCCGGCGCAAAGGAGGCAGATGGCCCGAAGGAACCAGGCGCCCTGAAAAGATTAGAGTGGCGAGGAAAGTTCCGTGGATTTACCGCACCGGGAGAGACACGGCAGCTGTCCATCCGAAACGGCCTGGAGGATATCAGCTCCTACGCCGGGGATGAGGACTATGTTTTCATTCACGATGCAGCCAGGCCGCTGCTGCCTCCAGACCTGATCACGCGCTGTGTGGAAGGCGTCCAGGGCCATGATGGGCTGATGCCGGTCCTTCCCATGAAGGATACGATCTATTCCAGCCTGGATAGGGGACGGAGCGTTACGGCGCTCTTGGACCGCAGGACGCTCTATGCAGGGCAGGCGCCGGAGATATTCCGCTTCGGCCGATATTTGGAAGCGAACCGGAAGCTTTTGCCGGATCAAATCCGCCAGATCAATGGTTCCACGGAGCCTGCCATCCTGTCCGGAATGGATGTGGTGATGATTCCTGGGGAAGAAGGGAATTTTAAGATCACGACGGAGGCGGATTTAGAGCGCTTTCGCAGGATTGTGGAAGGAAAAGTGACGGCGGGAGAATAAAGCGGCAGGGAAGTTAGGAAAAGGCGTGCGGCCGTTTTCGACCGCGAAATTACGCCCGCCAAAGCGGGCAGAAAGGCCAGAATGAAAGCATGGGTATTGCACGGCGTGGACGGTCTGCGCTGGGAAGAGGTAGGAAAACCGGCGTTGCGTCCGGACGAAGTATTGGTCGAGGTAAAAGCCGCAGGAATCTGCGGATCCGATATCCCTCGTATTTATCGGACAGGGGCGCATACCCATCCATTGATCCCGGGCCATGAATTTTCCGGCAGGGTGGTGGAACTGGGAAGGGATGTGGATGATGGTTGGAGGGAGGGCAGGGTGGGGATTTTCCCCCTGATCCCCTGTGGGACGTGTGAACCCTGCCGGAACAGGCAATTTGAACTGTGCAGGAATTACGGTTATCTGGGCTCCAGAAGAGACGGCGGCTTTGCGGACTATGCGGCGGTCCCTGCCTGGAACCTGATCCGTCTGCCGGACGCAGTGACGTATGAGGAAGCAGCCATGCTGGAGCCTATGGCGGTAGCCGTTCATGCCATGAGACGGGTTTCCCTGCGTCCGGCCGACCGGGTGGCAGTCTGCGGGCTGGGGACAATTGGCCTGCTGCTGCTTGCGTTTCTCCGGGAAGCCGGGATAGACAATATCCTGGCGATTGGGAATAAGGAACTTCAGGAACGGACTGTCCGGGCATTGGGGGTGGAAAAGGCCTGCTATTGCGACTGCAGAAGGCAGGATGCACCTACGTGGCTGATGGAACATACAGAAGGAAGAGGCGTGGACGTCTTTTTCGAGTGTGTGGGAAAGCAGGAAACCTTTGGATGGGCAGTGGAGAGCATGGCTCCGACAGGGAATGTGGTGACAGTGGGAAATCCCAGTTCGGATATGGGACTAGGGAGGGATACGTACTGGAAGATCCTGCGGAACCAGCTGACAATTATAGGAACCTGGAACTCATCCTTTCTCCATGATACGTCAGATGATTGGACCTATGTGCTGGAGCGGGTAGCGGATGGAAGGGTGATCCCGTCAAAGCTGATCACCCATCGCTTTTCCCTGGAAGGGCTGGAGAAGGGGCTTCATCTCATGCGGGACAAAACACAGGAATATATCAAGGTCATGGCAGTATGAAACACCGGCGGTTTTCGGAAGAAAGCCGCCGGTGTTGCCGAATTGGAGGTTGCCGAAGAGGCTGTCCGGGCCCTTTCCGGCCGGAAGCATGACGACGTATGGACCATTACACTCATTTTCAGAATGTTTGATCGGCAATTCCGATTGGAAGTGAAAAAATTCATTGTGTAAATCAAATTCCATGGAGTATAATATAAATATTGTCCGCGTATACAGTATCCTTTTTTGCCTAATGGAAAGCCAGGAGGTACATGAAAATGAATCCATCCCCAAAAGATAAAAAGAGAAGCATGCTGGAGGGTTCCCCTGGGCGCGCCCTGTTTTTCTTCGCTTTGCCCATGATCTTGGGCAACCTGTTTCAGCAGTTCTACAACATGGTGGATTCCATGATTGTCGGAAGGTTTGTGGGCGAAGAAGCGCTGGCCGCAGTGGGCGCTTCCTATGCGCTCACCAATGTATTCGTGATGATTGCCATTGGAGGCGGAATCGGCGCTTCCGTGATTACGTCCCAATATCTTGGCGCGGGTAACTACGAAAAGATGAAGACCTCCGTTTCCACGGCGCTGTTCACATTCCTGGGAATGGGCGTCTTACTGGGTATCTTCGGCTTTGCCATGAACAGACAGATTCTGATCTGGCTGAATACGCCGGAAAATATCCTGGCGGCGGCGGGAACCTATCTGGGGATCTACTTTCTAGGTATGCCCTTTTTATTCATGTATAACATCCTTTCCTCCATGTTCAATGCGCTGGGAGATTCCAGGACGCCGCTTTTGCTTTTAATTTTTTCTTCTATATTAAATGTATTTCTTGATCTGTGGTTTGTCCTGCAATTCGGACTGGGCGTTTCGGGTGTGGCTATTGCCACGGTGATTGCCCAGGGGATGTCTGCGGTGATCTCCTTTGCCCTGTTGCTTCGCAGGCTGATGGAGTTTCGAACCGAAGGATGTGTGGAAAAGTACGATACGGTCATCCTGGGTTCCATGGTGAAAATCGCGGTTCCTTCCATCCTGCAGCAGTCGATCGTCTCCATCGGGATGCTGCTGGTGCAGTCGGTGGTAAACGGGTTCGGTTCTTCCGTGCTGGCGGGTTATGCTGCGGGAACGAGGATTGAATCCATCTGTATCGTGCCCATGATATCCACAGGAAATGCTGTTTCTACCTTCACGGCCCAGAATATGGGAGCCGGGAAGCCGGAGCGGGTGAAGGCGGGATATCGGTCTTCCTATCTTATCGACGGCGCTTTTGCTCTGCTGATCCTGCTGGTTCTCTCCCTCTTTGGAGAACGGATCATAGGGGCCTTCATGGATGGGCAGAGCGCAGATGTGGCTTTCACAACGGGAATCGGCTATCTGTCCTTTATCAAATTTTTCTTCCTGTGCATCGGGCTGAAAGCGGCAACAGATGGGGTGCTGCGAGGCGCAGGGGATGTGGTGGTATTCACGCTGGCGAATTTGGTGAATCTGGGCGTCCGGGTGGCCGGCGCGTTCCTGTTGGCGCCAGTCATCGGCGTGGCAGCCGTATGGTATGCGATTCCCGCCGGATGGACGGTCAATTATTTGATCTCTTTATGCAGATACCTCGGCGGGAAATGGAGCAGGAAACGGCTGGTGCAGGCGGAAGGGAATGCGCAGGAAGAGACGGCCTGAAATGCGGACGTAAAAAGAAGCAGAGGGGAAGGGATTATGGCAGAAAGATGTATCATAGTGGGAGCCGGAGAATGGGATATATCCGTCCTTCCTGTTAGGGAAGGAGACTATGTGATCGCTGCGGACGGCGGTTACGCCCGTTGTATCCGTTTGGGGATCGAACCGGATTTGGTTCTGGGAGACTTCGATTCTCTGGAGGGTGATGGACGGGAGGATCTTATGCGTCTGCGGGAGGAGAAGCCGGAGAAGGTCCGTTCCCTGCCCGCTGAAAAGGACGATACGGACATGCTGGCAGCGATCAGGGAAGGGCTTGCACTAAACTGCCGGGAGTTTTTGATCTATGGCGGATTGGGGGGCAGGCTATCCCATACCGTTGCCAACTTACAGTGTCTGAATTTTCTGAAGAATCAGGGTGCAAGGGGATGCCTTGTGGGAGAACGGGTTTTGATCCTGCTTGCAAGGCAGGAGACAATCACCTTTCCCGAGAAGTGGCAGGGATATCTGTCTCTGTTTTGCTTTGGGGAACGGGCGGAAGGAGTGACGATCCGAGATATGAAGTACCTGCTGGACGGCGCCGTGCTGACGAACGAGTTTCCTATTGGAGTGAGCAATGAGTTCATTGGGAAAGCGGGCCGCGTCACGGTGGAAAAGGGGACGTTGCTCATCGTGGTGGAGAGAATGCAGGGGGATCATCTCGGCTGGGAATGTGAAATATGAGACGGCTGCAGGCGCTGATGTGGAATGATATTTCATGGGAGATAGAGATGCGGCGGGCTATTTCAGAAAATCCGGCTTCCGCTAAGAAGAGGACAGCCGTTTAGGCTTCATCGGAGGATTCGTTTTCCGTGGCCATGGTTTTATGTGCCTGTGCCTTTTCCGGTCGGCGCCATGTTTGAATATGGTCGATCAACAGGGAGGAAATGGTGACGGTTACCAGGGAATAGGCGATCCTGCGCAGCGGGATATAGCTAAGGGAGAGGAGAAGCACCGTGATATCTGTGGCCAGATAGGCTTTGGAAATCTTACAGTGGGTCAAGCTGGAAATGATGAGCGCAAGCGCGTCGTCCCCGCCGCTGGAAGCGCCTTGACGAACGATGAGCCCCACGCCTACGCCCACAAAGCAGGCGCCGAAAACGGCGGCAACCAGGGGATGATTGGTCAAGTCAGGCAGGAGATAGGGCAGGCTTTCCCACAACTTCAGAAATCCAGCCAGGCTGCAGGTGGCGGCAATGGAGCGCAGGAGAAACACTTTGCCGAAGAACCGCATGCCCAGGAAATAGCAGATGGCGTCGAGGACGGGAGAGAGGACGGCCGTAGGCACATGGAGCCAGTAATTGAGTAAAAGGATCATGCCAAGCACGCCGCCCTCCGTCACATGGACCCGTTTGTGGATATTTATTATACCGAAAGCAGAAATAGCCGTCCCGGCCAGAATGGCCAGGACGGTTTTTGCGGGGAAAATTTTCTTCAGATGATGGAGAAGGGCGGAGGCGGATTCTTGTGTAATTCGATTCATTTTTTGAAAGTCCCTTTCAGGATGTATCCTTTTTACAGTCTTGGCAGTGCGTTGCGTTAGCGGCACACGCAGGTTTCAGAAGCGTGTTTATGCAGAGGAAAACCCGCTTCTTAAACTACATTTTTAAACTGGCTCATATACAGGTTATAATAGGCGCCCTGCTTGGCCATGAGCTGCGGTGCATTTCCTTCCTCCACGATGGTGCCATTATCGATGACAAAGATCCGGTCGGCTTTCTGGATCGTGGACAGGCGGTGGGCAATGACAAAGGAAGTCCTGCCTTCCAGCAGATGTTCGATCCCTTCCTGTACCAGAAGCTCCGTCTTGGTGTCGATGCTGGAGGTGGCTTCGTCCAGGATCAGGATACGGGGATCGGAAACCAGGGTACGGGCGAAGGCGAGAAGCTGCTTCTGCCCGATGGACAGTCCGCCGCCCCGTTCGCTCAGCTCGGTGTCATATCCCTTTTCCAATTTCATAATGAAGTCATGGGCATTCACCGCTTTTGCTGCGGCAATGATTTCCTCGTCCGAGGCATTCAGTTTTCCATAGCGGATGTTGTCTTTTATGGTGCCTGAAAACAGGAAATTATCCTGGGTCATGACACCCATCTGTTGGCGTAGGCTCTCGATGGAAACCTCTCTTATGTCGTGCCCGTCGATATAAATATGTCCCTCCTGTATATCATAAAAACGGCTGATGAGATTAATAATCGTTGTTTTTCCCGCCCCGGTGGGCCCCACCAGAGCGATGGTTTCGCCAGGCTTGATATGGAAGCTCACCTCGTTTAAGATCTTCGCGGAGGAATCGTAGGAGAAGGATACCCTGTCAAAGTCCACTTCTCCGCGGATTGGCGGGAGTTCCTTGACATCGATGCCGTCCGTGATGGCGGCAGGCGTATCCATGATCTCAAAGACACGTTCGGCTCCAGCGATATTGGTGATCATCTGATTGTAGAAATTGCTCAGATTCATGATAGGGTGCCAGAACATAGAGATATAGGATCCAAAGGCGATGAAAGTGCCGATGGACACATGCTCCACGCCGATGAGCACAATTCCCGTGAAATACAGGCAAACGGTTCCCAGGCCCCAGCAGAAGTCGATCACCGGGCCGATGGCGTCATTGAGACGCACCGCGCGGGCAAAGGAAGAACGATGCTCCTTTGTCAAGTCGCGGAAGGTATCCATGGTTTCCCCTTCCGCATGAAAACTCTGGATGATACGGATTCCAGAAAGATCCTCATGCAGAAATGCGTTCAGATTGGAAGATTTTTTCCGGAAAATCTGCCACCTTTCCCTGGAGTGGGATTGGATGTACCAGATGCCCGCCGCCATCAGAGGAATGCTGGCCAGGGAGGCGGCGGCAAGCCCTGGATTTTTCAGAAACATGATGACAACTACGGCGCTGATGGTGATGAAATCAGGGATCAGCGTGGTGACGCAGTTGGACAGCACATTTTTCAGGGAATTGATATCGCCGATGATGCGGGCGAGGATTTTTCCGGTGGGGCGGCTGTCGAAAAACTGAAAATCGAGGGTCTGGATATGGGTATAAAGCTCCTGACGTATGGTGACCAGGATGCGGTTGCAAATATCTGCCATAATGTACATGCGCAGCTTGATACCGACCACCATCAGGAGGTTGAGCGTTATGGTGAACAGGATCAGACGCAGAAGACCGTTATAGTTGCCCAGGGCAATATAGTCGTCGATGGCTGCTTCCATGATCAGAGGATTGATCAGGTTCACCACCACGCAGAAGCCCATGATGAACAGGACGCCCACGATCTGCTTTTTATAAGCCAACAGGTAAGAAAAAAGGCGCAGCAGCGTGGCTGTCTTCGTGGCATTTGTGGTTATTTCGTCATTTTTATAAGAATTGAAAGCCATATTTCCTCTCATTCCGCCGCGCAAGCGGCATTTTAAACAGATGGAACTTTGCTTTGGGCGTGCAGCATCACAAATTCTGGGATGGAAACGAAGTTCCAATTGAGCTCCCATCTGCGTACAGGATACGCATTTTATATCAGGGATAATTTTTCCTATGCTACCGTCATAGGCGGTATTCTATTTATAGGGATTTTCATGGACAATTTCCGTCCGGCTGAAAAGCGCCAAAGGATCATCCGGCCTCTGGGATATCCAAGACAGCCCCATACTGCGCCTGCCAGGTTTCATAATAGAGTCCCTTCTTGGCCATCAGCGTTTCATGGGTGCCGCGTTCCCGGATGGAACCATTGTCCAGAATGATGATTTCGTCCGCGTTGCGCACTGCGCTGATGCGGTGTGCGATGATCAGTTTCGTGGTGTCGGTGAGTTCCAGAAGCGTCTGCTGGATGGCGTATTCCGTTTCCATGTCCAGAGCGCTGGTGGAATCGTCCAGTACCAGGATAGGAGTCTTCTTGGCGATGGCCCGCGCAATGCTGATTCGCTGCTTCTGCCCGCCGGAAAGGCCCACGCCCCGTTCCCCGATGACCGTTTCATATTGATCCGACAGGCGCTCGATGAATCCGTCCGCCTGTGCTTTCCGCGAGGACTCCCGGATGGTGCCGAAGTCCACCAAATCCCGTTTGCCCAGCTTCACATTCTCGCTGACCGTGTCGGAAAAGAGGAACACATCCTGCATCACCAGGGAAATGCTTCCCCGCAGCTGCTTCAGGGAAAGATCCCGGATATCCACGCCATCCACCCGGATGCTTCCGTCCGTGGCATCATAGAGCCTCTGCAGAAGCTGGATCAGGGAAGTTTTACCCGCCCCGGTAGCCCCCATGATGCCGATGGTCGCTCCCGGCTTCACGAGGAAGGAGATATCATGAAGGATTTCATAACCGTCTTCTTTATGGAAAGAGACATTTTGGAACTCCACCTGTCCCTGTATCCGGTCGAGAATTTCCGGTTCATCCGGTTCAGTAATGGTGGGCTTTTCCTGATACAGCTTTTTGATCTTACGATAACTGCCCACCCCGGAGGAAAAGTCGTTGGAGAGCCAGCCCAGCATTTCCATGGGCCATACGATATTCATGGAATACTCCACAAAAGCGCTCAGGCTGCCGATGCTGAGCTGCTCGTCTATCACAAATTTTCCGCCCAACAGCAGGATGATGAGAGGCAGCAGCTTGGTAATCAGGGAAAAATAAGGATAATATTTCACGAATACTCGCGACTGCTTCATATTCAGTTCATAATAACGGTTATTATGGGAAAGGAATTTGCTGATTTCAAATTTTTCCCGCGCAAAAGCTTTGACCGTCCGCACGCCGGCGAGATTCTCTTCAGCCACCGTATTCAGGGCAGCGTTTTCTTCGCTGATCTCTTCATAGATCGCTCCCAGTCTGCGTTCCTCTAAAACGGCGATGCATCCGGTGATGATCATGGCTGCCGTGGGGATCAGCGCCAGTTTCCAGTTCAGGCTGTACATACAAAAGAGGACGATGCAGGTGTGGAAAACCACCTCCATTATGAGCATGCTCACATATCCCACCGCATCCCAGATGCGGTCGATATCGTCCTTGATGCGGCTCATCAGTTCCCCTGTATTTGTCCTGTCAAAAAAATCTGCGCTCAGAGACTGGATATGCGCGAAAAGATCCTTACGCAGCTCTGATGCGATGGTGGAACCGATGGTGTCGGAAGTATACTCTTTTGTGTAGCCGAAGACGGCCCGGCCCACGCCCACCAGCAGGATACCGAGCAGAAAGAACTTCAGTTTTTCCATCTGGCCGCCCACGATCACATCGTCGATGATATGTTTTGTGAGCTGGGGCGATACCATATCCAGGGATACGGCAATCATCATGGAGACGATTTCCAAAAGATATCCGAATTTATGTTCCAGGATGTAAGCGGATAATTTTTTCATAATTTGCTCCCATCTGCCCGCTTTAGCGGGCGTTCAGATCAGGGTGATCCCGTCTGCCCGCTTTAGCGGACACTCAAATTTAGAAGATTGAAATTTTTGCAAGCTTTTCCCATTTTACCGCCGCAGGGCGGTTTACGTATCGGGCATTTGTGAGCAGGGTAATGCTTTCCTGTTCCTTGCGCACATAGTTCCCTTTTTGACTAACCGTAAAAAAAGCCACGCCAGGGATTACCTGACGTGGCAGAAGATTCCTTTTATGCGCGCCATATCATTGGGAAAACGCGTCCATTTTCCGCAAGTTTGACAGGGCAGAGAAAGGGGAGTCCTGATACCTGGAGGTAATTCCTGATGAAACAACAATCGCTTCGCTGCATTCCGTGACTTTTTGAGCATCGGTTTTACCTCCTTTCCCGAAAACTTTTGGCGTTTTAGATAGATTTACCAAACATAATTAATACCTTACACTGTGCCGTGTGTTTTGTCAAGATTAAATTTCTAACTTTAGAGCGGGTGTGGATGTTGCTTTTTCTGAGTACAGAAAAAAGCTGATCCAAAGGCTGCTGGAAGAAACGCAGCGATTCGAAGCTGGCTCAATTTCGAGGCGGAACGAGCTGGAATCAATGTTTCGAGCGTATTCCGGGAAGCATCGATGAATGTGCTGAATATAGAGAGAAATATGCTTGGACGAAAAATTGATACAGCACTTGCGTATTCCTCGCGGTAGAGGAAAGGGAATGATGATGGACGATATCCAGCTACCGCAACGCTACATTACGAAGAATAATCCTTATCTACATTGACGACGGCATAATAGCAATCGTCC
Organism: uncultured Lachnospiraceae bacterium; assembly: GCA_947650005.1. GTDB lineage: Bacteria > Bacillota > Clostridia > Lachnospirales > Lachnospiraceae > Eisenbergiella. The sequence continues at coordinate 2,322 of CANSTU010000054.1, read as the reverse complement.
ATAGCGTGGATCTTTTCCTGTATGGCCGTCAGAATCTGGGAATCCTTCATGGAAAAACCAAAGGGAACCAGGATGTCAAAGATGATATTGGTATGGGTCGGCCCCTTTACAATACGGAAATCATGGAGATTCAGCGAGGCATCCAGATCATGAAGAAGTCCGATGACCGTTTTTTTCAGATTTCGGGTTTCTTCATCGTCATTCATTACGGGGTCCATATGTATGACCGCCTGGCAGTGCAGCTCTTGGTTTAATTTCCGTTCGATGTTGTCGATGGTATCGTGCAGGTGGAGCAGGTCGCCGGAGGCGGGAACTTCTGCATGAAGGGAAATCATAACCCGGCCCGGTCCGTAATCATGGACGATCAGGTCGTGGATCCCCAGAATTTCCGAATGGGAAAGTACGAGGTTCTCTATCCTGTCCACAAATTCTTTGCGGGGAGGTTGTCCCAAAAGAGGGCTGATGGTTTCCTTTGCGGAGGAAAAACCTGCGTAAAGGATGAACAGTCCCACTAGGAGACCGCACCATCCGTCGATATGCAGGCCTGTGAAATGCCCGGCCAGAGTGGCGGCCAGGACAACGGTGGTGGAAATCATATCGCTGAGGCTGTCGGTGGCTGTGGCGGCCATGGCAGCGCTTTTGAAGATTTTTCCTACGGATCTGTTATAGAGGAACATATAAAATTTAATCAGGATAGAACAAACGAGGATCGTAACCACCAGCGTCGTACACTGCGTATCCTCCGGGTGAATGATCTTTTGGGCAGAGGTTTTGGCCAGGTCAAAGCCCATCAGAAGGATGAGCATGGACACGAAAAGCCCGGTCAAGTATTCGATCCGGCCGTGTCCGAAGGGATGGGCGGGATCCGGTTCCTGCCCGGCCATCCGGAAGCCCACCAGGGTGATCAGGGAAGAGCCCGCATCGGAGAGGTTGTTGAAGGCGTCCGCCGTGATGGCAATGGAACTGCTGATCATACCTGCCAGAAATTTTCCGACAAAAAGCAGGATATTCAGCCCGATCCCCACAGCGCCGCACAGCACGCCATACGCCTGGCGTACCTCGGGAAGTTCGCAGTGTTCTCTATTCTTAATGAAAATACGGGCAAGAAGTCGTATCATGATTGGCTCCCATCTGCGCGCTTTTGCGCGCGTATAAATCAGGGAAGTTGAAAGAGTCCTTCTTTCAACTTTGCTCCCGCCTGCGCGCTTTTGCGCTTATACGAATCAGAAGTTTGTCCTTTCAGACAAATAGTTTTCCTCCTATTGTATCCCCTTCCCGAAAGGAAAACAATAAAAAAATGAAAAAATTCCCACGGCGCGTTTTTTATAGTATAATAGTATGAGGAATCCCATGCAGGAACTGGGCAATGGGGAAAATGTCTTGAGTGGAGCTTTGTGCATATACGCCAAAGTTACTGTGATGTATAGGCCGTCTGGGGCGGCAGAATGAGAGGAAAGATGCGTAAAATGGGCATCATCCTGCTGGCAGCGGTAATGGGAAGCTTTCTGGCGGCAGGATGCGGCAGACGGGAAGAAGGAAATATGGCGGCTTTCCGGGAATCGGTACAGACTGAAGAAGCCGTTGCAGCGGAAGACCTAGCAGCTGTCGTGGCGGACGCGGCCGTCCTGCCTGCAGGGGAGATCGTCGGGGTCACCAAAAATTTTTCCCACAGGAATTTCATAGACAATATCGGTTTTATCCTTCCTACGGGTTGGACATATGATACCTACGAAAACATAAATGCAGGCGACGGCATGAATGCAGGGGAATGGGGGATCCATGTATACGTAAACGGAGATAGCCAGAGCCGTATTTCTATTTACGGAAGTACCTCTGCCCTGGAGATCGACTGGGAGAATCCGGAGGCGTTCATCACAGGAATGGGGCTGACCGGCGTGCGATATGCCAGAGAGACAGCCCACGGTCTGGAGAACGTGCGGACGGATTGGATCATTTTCGACCCTCTGGAAGAAAACTACGCCTATTATCGGGTGATGAGCGTGATGGAAGTCCATGTCTACGAAGAAAACAGCGAAGTGATGCGGGAGTTCTTAAAGGGAATCAATATCGTCTGTGCAGCCGTACAGGAAGAAGCTTGAGACTGGGTTTCAAACTCTTTCTTGATGGCAGTATCGCAGGTATAACCTGCGATATGCAGAGGTATAAGATCGAAAATTAAAAGTTTCAAGATTCCTAATTTGTCCGCCCGCTTTAGCGGGCAGATGGGAGCAAGAATGAAGCTTGATAAATGATTGGACTTCGGTAAAGGCATGGATGGCCCTGCAGCCCCTTGGCCTCCTCCCCCCGGGCTGATGCGCACGT
>CANSTU010000053.1 GCA_947650005.1 uncultured Lachnospiraceae bacterium | reverse complement strand
CGCCATGGAGATGAGACCTGCTTCCCTGGAGAGCCGTTCTCGACAGGGAAGCGTCCAGGGCTCATCGCAATGTCCGGCGCGATGGCGCACAAAAATATGGTACGGCCGTCCCCTTCCTCCCCTCCCAAGATGCCGTTCTTCGCTCTGGGACCTGAAGGGTACGTTGAAGCTATAGCAGCCCTGCTTCCCTGGGCTGCCTCGCTTCGGGCTGCCTCCCGGCGGGGATGGGAAAGGAGCGTCTGCGCTCGATTTCGGCCGAATTTAATCCAAAAGCCTTGACGCGTCCGCGCGCGTATGATATAGTCATAGAGCGAGATAAGATTAAGGTCTTTTTTTTATGCTTAAAAATAGGGAAAAAAAGAAACCAGGCGGAGGTGGCAAATATGCGTACAAGAATCACACTGGCATGTACGGAATGCAAACAGCGTAACTACAACACGACAAAGGATAAGAAGACGCATCCCGACAGAATGGAAACCAGCAAATACTGCAGATTCTGCAGGAAACACACGGTGCACAAGGAAACAAAATAATCGGGCCTGCGGCAGGCATTATCAGGTTAATGCATACGCCGGAAAACGGAAGAGGGAAAGAAAAGAATGGGAAAATCCTCAAGTGAAGAAAAGGCGTCCAAGCCGAAATTCTTTGATGGCGTGAAAGCAGAATTCAGGAAAATTTCATGGCCTGACAGGGACATGCTGTTGAAACAGTCCGTCGCTGTTGTGGGGATATCGATTGTCCTTGGAGGAATCATCGCAGTTTTGGATATGGTTCTCCAGTATGCGATTGATTTCCTTGTAAAATAACAGTGGTGGGGTGAACGTATGGCAGAAGCAAACTGGTATGTGGTTCATACTTATTCCGGATATGAGAATAAGGTTAAGGCCAACATTGAGAAGACAATAGAAAACAGGCACCTGGAAGAAGAAATTCTGGAAGTCCGCGTTCCGCTGCAGGATGTGGTGGAAGTGAAGAACGGGGCCAAAAAGGTAGTCCAGAAGAAGCTGTTCCCCGGTTACGTCCTGATTAACATGGTCATGAATGATGATACCTGGTATGTCGTACGTAATACCAGAGGCGTGACAGGGTTTGTCGGCCCGGGAAGCAAGCCGGTGCCCCTCACGGAAGCGGAGATGAAGCCGCTGGGCATCAGAACGGAAAATGTATCCATTGACTTTGCGGAAGGCGATATGATCGTCGTCGTTGCAGGGGCATGGAAGGATACCGTTGGTGTCGTGCAGAGAATTGATTACAGCAAGCAGACCGCGACCATTAATGTAGAACTGTTCGGCAGGGAGACGCCTGTGGAGATCAGTTTTGCTGAGGTTCGTAAGTCACAGTAAGTTTGAAAGTTTAGTGGAGAAATCCATTGGACTGTGGAAGCAGTGTTCCGGTTTGGCCGGACCGCGTGATCATCACGCGCAGTTATGGCTGCGCCATACCACATTATATTTAGGAGGTGCCAACATGGCAAAGAAAGTTACAGGATACATCAAGTTACAGATCCCTGCTGGGAAAGCGACACCGGCCCCTCCGGTGGGTCCCGCACTTGGACAGCATGGTGTGAACATCGTGGAATTCACGAAACAGTTCAATGCCAGGACCGCGGATAAGGGTGACCTGATCATCCCCGTTGTGATCACTGTTTATGCGGACAGAAGCTTCAGTTTTGTGACCAAGACCCCGCCTGCTGCAGTACTTCTTAAGAAAGCCTGCAATCTGAAGTCCGGTTCCGGTGTGCCGAACAAGACCAAGGTTGCCACGATCTCTAAAGATAAGGTACGGGAGATTGCCGAGATGAAGATGCCCGACCTGAATGCGGCCAGCGTGGAAGCGGCTATGAGCATGATCGCCGGTACGGCACGGAGCATGGGGATCGTAGTAGAAGACTGAGTATAAATTTGGGAGCAGTATTCCGGCCGTGACAGGCTGAAAATAAAGATACTGCGTTAACCACCAACGGAGGAATGAAAAATGAAACATGGTAAGAAATACAGCGATGCCGCCAAGCAGATAGACCGCAGCGTTGCATATGAGCCGGCTGATGCGATCGCGCTGGCAAAGAAGACTGCTGTTGCCAAATTTGATGAGACCATCGAAGTCCATATCAGAACAGGATGCGACGGACGCCATGCGGAACAGCAGATCCGCGGTGCAGTGGTGCTTCCCAACGGAACGGGTAAGACCGTAAAGGTGCTGGTATTTGCCAAGGGCGAAAAGGTGAACGAAGCGGAAGCGGCTGGCGCGGATTATGTGGGAGGCGACGAGCTGATCCCCAAGATTCAGAACGAAGGATGGCTTGACTTTGACGTGGTGGTTGCAACCCCGGATATGATGGGCGTTGTGGGACGTCTCGGTAAGACCCTGGGACCGAAGGGCCTGATGCCCAATCCCAAGGCCGGTACGGTTACGATGGATGTGGCAAAGGCCATTGCCGATATCAAAGCCGGTAAGATTGAGTATAGATTGGATAAGTCCAATATTATCCACGTTCCGATCGGAAAGGCTTCTTTTACGGAAGAGAAGCTTCAGGAGAACTTTAACGCGCTGATGGAGGCTATTGTAAAGGCAAGGCCGTCAGCCCTGAAAGGCCAGTTCTTAAGAAGCATCACACTGGCTTCCACTATGGGGCCCGGCGTAAAGGTTTCCGTCGCCAGGTTCTAACCAGGATAAAAGGCATGGCTGCAGACTGTAGCTGTGCCTTTTTTGGATACTGCGTCCGTTGTGGACGAATGGGAGGGGAGGGCGGATGGCAGCCAGGAAAAAGCGGAAGAAAAAGAATAAGACTGGACTTTTTTTCATGACTCTGGCGGCCACCGTAATTCCGGGAATCGCCTTTCTCATGGTGTGTTGGACGCTTCAGGAAATAAAGAGTATGCCTGTATCCGCGACAGTCGCGCAGGGAGAGGCGGCTAACCTGGAAGGGGAGGGCGTGCGTGCAGCGGGTATGATCCAGGAGTCCGAAACCTCTGCAGGCGTTCTGGAAGGGAATATGGGAGATGAGGCGGCCGAAAACGGTTTTTCTGCGGGGGGAGATGTGGAAGATCCAACCCAAGGAGAGCCTGCTTCGGGAAAGTATGGGGATATCCTGGCTGATCCGGAGGCGATGGCCAGGGATAACATCCATGTGGTAGTTCCCGCATCCCCCAATGAGGTTACCCTGACTTTTGCAGGGGATATCCTGTTTGACGGCGGCTACAGCATTATGGCGAAGATGAAAAACAGGGCGGGGGAAGCCATGGAGAACTATGTGGAAACCGCCTTTGACGAACCCATGCGTAATGCAATGCGCAGTGCGGATATATTCATGGTGAACAATGAGTTCACTTACACGAACCGGGGCGCGCCGACGGAGGATAAGAAATTTACCTTTCGGGCCAGGCCGGAGCATGCGTCGCTTCTTCTGGATATGGGCGCGGATATCGTTTCTCTGGCCAATAACCATACATATGATTACGGGGAGATTTCCCTCCTGGATACCCTGGATACCCTGACGGCCATCGGCATGCCCTATGTGGGCGCGGGAAGAAACCTGGCGGAAGCGGTGCGGCCGGTGTATTTCATTGCGGGGGACGTAAAGATCGCGTTTCTGTCCGCGACCCAGATCGAACGGATGGACAATCCATCCACAAGGGGCGCTACGGAGAATTCGGCCGGCGTATTCCGCTGCCGCAATGTGGATCTGCTCCTGGAAAAGGTGACGGAGGCGAAAGCCGTGAGCGATTATGTGGTGGTGTATATCCATTGGGGAACAGAGAGCACCACGGAGTTGGACTGGGCACAGAAGGAACAGGCGCCCAAGATCGCTGAGGCAGGAGCTGACCTGATCATCGGAGACCATCCCCATGTCCTGCAGGGAATAGGTTGGTGCGGACAGACGCCGGTTATCTATAGCCTGGGGAATTACCTGTTTAACTCCAAAACCCAGGATACATGCCTGATTACGGTTACGCTCGATACTCATACTGGGGAGCGTAAGAGCGTCCGTTTCATCCCTGCCCTGCAGCAGGATTGCAGGACGGTTATGCATATGGGAGTGGAAAAACAGCGTGTGATTCAGAATATGCGGGAAATGTCGCCGGAATCGTTGATTGATGAAGAGGGATATGTAACAAAGGCACAAGGTTGATCTGATGGCATCCATATGAAGACAAAGGCCTGAATGTTCCTGACATCCATATGGAATGTGTGATCTGTATGGAGGGCCCACCCATTAAATTGCCGCCTATGCGGCAGAATGAGAGGAAAATATGCTGGAAACACTGAAGAAAAAATCTCAAAAATCGCGTATTATTAGAGCAGTGGTTTGCACCATCATTGCAGTTGCGCTGCTTGCCGTTACAAAATTTTCTTTATTTGATGTAATAACCGGCCCTACGGAAATCGATATCACTTCATCTGTGGAAGACCTGGAAGGAAAATATGTCACCATTGACGCGGAATTTTTTCTGACGGACTATGTGGAGCATACGACAACCACGAAAAAGAAATACGGCGGGAGCACCACCAGGGTGGACGGCAACAGCTACATCGTTTTTCAATCCGTGAATGATTACGAGAACAATTCCACCATCTGGTACTATTACAGCATTTATTTGCCCAAGAATAAGCAGACTGGCATCAGCAGCAAAATGGATGAAACATGGGAGTACTGGGCTGACGAGACGGGCAAGGTGGCCCCACCGGATCCGGTTAAGGTGAAAGGAACCTGGTCCCAGATGGAACCCCAGGTGGAGAGATATTACAGAGAAACCCTGGCGGAGATGGGGGTGGAAGAGACCGAATACGACCTGATCTATTTCTATACGCTGGATACATCCAAGCTCGGCGGGCAGAATATTACACTCTTCTGGGCATGCTCCATTGGGGCAGTCCTGTTGGTCCTGTACGCTGTTTTCTGCATCGTTATGACCTTCGGCAATTCTTATGCGGGAGAGATCAATAAATATCTGCAGAACAATCCTTCCATTTCCATGGCAGCCATTGAAGCGGATTTCGGCAGGGCCCATTTGGTAAGCAACAATGTGTGGGTGGGAAGGAACTGGACAATTTTTGTGTCCGGACCCGGATGCCATATCCTTTGCAACAAAGACCTGGTATGGGGCTATTATTTCAGAAGGACGGGCCGCAACAGCGTCAGTGAGATGCGTTTGTATACAAAGGATAAAAAGGTGTTTCACATCAGCCTGACCGAACAGGAAACGAAGGAGGCATTGCAGTACTATGTGGCGGAGCAGCCCCATATGGTGATCGGTTATACCTCTGACCTGGAGAAAACATACCAGAAAAACTTCACAGAGTTCCTGAACCTGCGCTACAATCCGGCCATGCGCGAAGCGGAAGTGAATGGACTGTACGGGAGCGGAGCTTCTCAGGAACAGGAAATCTAAAAAGGCTCGTAGTTGCGTTTCCCGTCCCCTGCAGGATACCTCCCGGAGGGGAGCGTCCCAGGAGGAGATGCGCAAGCCATCCCGTGTTTCAGGTAAGGGCCTGCCCATAAGAAGCGCGTGGGGCGTGGCGGAAAAAAGTGCTTGACACCCCAACCATCCTGTGTTAGCCTATATGTGGTCTTAATCGACCGGCCGAAGACAGCAGGTATCGGAATGACGATATAAGCGTAAGCGCCTGCCGAGGAAAAGAGTTAATGTCAGGGACGATTACATCGCAAACTGGCCTCTCTGTGTCTTCGCAGAGAGGCTTTTATGATATTTACTCCTTTTCGGCGCTGAATTTATTTTCAGGAAAATCTATAAGGAGGTAAAAAAATGGCAAAGGTGGAACAGAAGACACCTATGGTTGAAGAAATCTCCGGAGTGATCAAGGACGCGCAGTCAGTGGTTCTGGTTGACTATCGCGGACTCACCGTGGAACAGGACACGGCTCTGCGTAAGCAGCTTCGCGAGGCGGGAATCAGCTACAAGGTTTACAAAAACACAATGATGAACTTTGCTTTCAAGGGAACGGACTTTGAAGCGCTTGCCCCCTATTTGGAAGGCCCCAGCGCTTTGGCTGTTTCCACCACGGACGCTACGGCTCCCGCCAGGGAACTGGCCAAGTTCGCAAAGACTGCGGACAAGCTCGAGATCAAAGCCGGCGTTGTGGAAGGTACCCTGTATGATGCAAAGGGCATGGTTGCGATTTCTCAGATCCCTTCCAGGGAAGAACTGCTTTCCAGACTGCTTGGAAGCATGCAGTCACCGATCACGAATTTTGCCCGCGTTATGAAGCAGCTTGCTGAAAAAGGCGGCGCATCCGGAGCGGAAGCGGCTCCTGCGGCTGAGGAAGCTCCTGCAGCGGAATAAACACCTGGGAGTTGGCTTTTCATGCTAGGTGGCGCATGCAGATTTGGAAACGAGAGGATGCGCAGCCGGACGGCCGGATGCGCTGACCGGAGGAAATCCGGTATAAGTGAAAACAAAAACAGATGGAGGTAAATAAAATGGCTAAGTTATCCATTCAGGAAATCATTGATGCAGTAAAAGAGTTGTCCGTTCTGGAACTGAACGATCTTGTGAAAGCCTGTGAAGAAGAGTTTGGCGTATCTGCAGCAGCTGGTGTTGTGGTTGCGGCTCCTGGCGCAGGGGATGCGGCGGCAGCAGAAGAGAAGACCGAATTCGATGTGGAGTTAACCGAGGTTGGCCCTAACAAGGTTAAGGTCATCAAGGTGGTCCGCGAAGTAACCGGCCTGGGCCTGAAGGAAGCGAAAGACGTGGTTGACGGTGCTCCCAAGGTACTGAAAGAAGGCGCTACCAAGGAAGAGGCGGAAGAAATCAAGACCAAGCTGGAAGGCGAGGGCGCAAAGGTTACCCTTAAGTAATCACGCAAGAGAAAAGAAACAGGGCGGCAGGAATATAACCTGTCGCCTTTTTGTAGCAGTTTGGGCAGGCCTGTGCATTTGCCACGCGGACGCTCAAACGTGGCGAATGCCATGCATTCAGCCCATTCGGGAGCGATTTTTATGGCTGGTTGCGTAATAGTTGAGACTTGTCTGGGCGGATGCGCCTTTTTTTGGAAATTCTTCCTTGACTTGCGTTTGGGGTTGTAGTAGAATGGATAGTGCACTATTGTGGCAAGTTATGCTGTTTTTGTGCGATAAATCGAGAATCGGTTATCCTGTGGGAGGATTCAGGATGCCCGGTTTGTGAACAGCCGCCGAGGTGAAGGCAGATATACAGGGATGCCTGCAGATTTGCTTGTACGCCTTGGCTCGTTGCATTCACGGGAATATGGTACCATGCTGACTGCTGACGAGGGCCGCCGGGTCAATCGTCAGACGCCTGTCCGTAAGCCGCAGGGCGGCCTGGCAGACAAATCATAAGAACGGGGTGAAATGTCTAATGGAAAAGAACAGAATACGTCCGATTGCCACCGGCAAGAACATGCGTATGAGCTATTCACGGCAGAAGGAAGTATTGGAGATGCCGAACCTGATCGAAGTTCAGAAGAACTCTTATCGGTGGTTCCTCGGCGAAGGCCTGCGGGAGGTCTTTGACGATATTTCTCCAATAGAGGACTATAGCGGCCATCTCAGCCTGGAGTTCGTGGATTTTGAATTATGCGAAGAGGATGTAAAGTATTCTATCGAGAAATGCAAAGAGAGAGACGCCACCTATGCCGCTCCCTTGAAGGTAAAAGTACGCCTTTACAATAAGGAAAAGGAAGAGATTACCGAGCATGAGATTTTCATGGGCGATCTGCCCCTGATGACTGAGACAGGCACCTTCGTGATCAATGGGGCCGAACGTGTTATTGTCAGCCAGTTAGTCCGTTCCCCGGGCATCTATTATGGGATCGGCCATGACAAGATAGGCAAACGGCTCTACAGCTGTACCGTGATTCCCAACCGCGGCGCATGGCTGGAGTATGAGACGGACTCCAACGACGTTTTCTATGTGCGGGTGGACAGGACGAGGAAGGTTCCCATTACCGTATTGATCCGTGCTATGGGCGTGGGCACCAACGAGGAGATCAGGGAGCTTTTTGGCGACGAGCCGAAGATTGAGGCGAGCTTTGCCAAGGATACGGCGGAGAACTACCAGGAAGGGCTTTTGGAACTGTATAAGAAGATCCGTCCCGGCGAGCCGCTGAGCGTGGAAAGCGCGGAAAGCTTGATCAACGCCATGTTCTTTGACCCCAGGAGATATGACCTGGCCAAGGTGGGCAGATATAAATTCAATAAGAAACTGATGCTGCGCAACCGGATCCGGAACGCGGTCCTGGCCGAGGATGTTATGGATGCTTCCACAGGGGAGATCCTGGCGGAAGCGGGGACGAAGGTGACGGCTCAGCTGGCAGATGATATTCAGAATGCGGCCGTGCCCTATGTGTATGTACAGACGGAAGAGAAGAACGTTAAGGTTCTGTCCAGCATGATGGTGGATATCACCCATTATGTGGACTGTAATCCGAAGGAACTGGGCGTGACAGAGCTGGTCTATTATCCGGTTTTGGCGCAGATCCTGGAAGAGCATGCGAATGATCCGGAGGAGTTGGCGGAAGCGATCCGAAAAAATATCCACGAGCTCATACCGAAGCATATTACCAAGGAGGATATCCTTGCCTCCATTAACTATAATATCCATCTGGAATACGGTCTGGGGAACGATGACGATATTGACCATCTGGGCAACAGGCGCATCCGGGCCGTGGGTGAGCTTTTGCAGAATCAATACCGCATCGGCCTTTCCAGGATGGAGCGGGTGGTGCGTGAGAGAATGACCACCCATGATGCGGAAGAAATCTCTCCTCAAGTACTGATCAATATTAAGCCGGTACAAGCTGCGGTGAAGGAATTCTTCGGCTCCTCCCAGCTGTCCCAGTTCATGGATCAGAACAATCCGCTGGGCGAGCTGACCCATAAGAGGCGTCTGTCCGCACTGGGGCCGGGCGGCCTTTCCCGCGATCGTGCAGGATTCGAGGTTAGAGACGTACATTATTCCCATTACGGGAGGATGTGTCCCATAGAGACCCCTGAAGGGCCCAACATCGGCCTGATCAACTCGCTGGCCTGCTATGCCAGGATCAACGAATATGGCTTTGTGGAAGCGCCTTATCGTAAGATCGACAAGTCTGATCCGGCTAACCCTAGGGTTACGGAGGAAGTGGTCTACATGACCGCGGACGAAGAGGATAATTACCATGTGGCCCAGGCGAATGAGCTTTTGGATGCGGAAGGTCATTTCGTGAGGAAGACCGTTTCCGGCCGTTACAGGGAGGAGACTCAGGAATATCCCAAGGCTATGTTCGACTACATGGACGTTTCTCCTAAAATGGTATTTTCCGTGGCTACGGCCCTGATCCCCTTTTTGGAGAACGACGATGCGAACCGTGCGCTGATGGGTTCCAACATGCAGCGTCAGGCGGTGCCGCTTCTGGGCACGGATGCTCCCGTGGTGGGAACTGGAATGGAAGTGAAGGCCGCGGTGGACTCCGGCGTATGCGTTGTTGCCAGGAAGGCGGGCATGGTCACCTATGTGTCTTCCAATTTGATCAAGATTACGGCCGACGACGGGGAAAAGATGGAATACCATCTGACCAAATTTTCCCGAAGCAATCAGAGCAACTGTTACAACCAGCGCCCCATCGTGTTCAAGGGGAATCGTGTGGCGCAGGGGCAGGTCATTGCGGACGGCCCTTCCACTTCGGAAGGAGAGCTGGCTTTGGGCAAGAATCCGCTGATCGGGTTCATGACCTGGGAAGGATACAACTATGAAGATGCGGTTCTGCTCAGCGAAAGGCTGGTGCAGGACGATGTATATACTTCTGTCCATATTGAGGAATATGAGGCCGAGGCCAGGGATACCAAGCTTGGGCCGGAGGAAATCACCCGGGACGTTCCCGGCGTGGGCGACGACGCCTTAAAGGATCTGGACGACCGGGGAATCATCCGTATCGGCGCGGAGGTGCGCGCAGGGGATATCCTGGTGGGTAAGGTAACGCCTAAGGGAGAGACGGAACTGACCGCAGAGGAACGGCTTCTGCGTGCCATCTTCGGTGAAAAGGCCAGAGAAGTGAGGGATACTTCCCTGAAGGTTCCCCACGGAGAGTATGGTATTGTGGTGGATGCCAAGATTTTCACGAGGGAGAACGGAGACGAGCTTTCTCCGGGCGTGAATCAGGCGGTACGCATCTATATCGCCCAGAAGAGAAAAATTTCCGTGGGCGACAAGATGGCAGGCCGTCACGGCAACAAGGGTGTGGTTTCCAGGGTGCTTCCGGTGGAAGATATGCCTTATCTGCCCAATGGACGTCCTCTGGACATCGTATTGAACCCCCTTGGCGTGCCTTCCCGTATGAATATCGGACAGGTATTGGAAATCCATCTGTCCCTGGCCGCGAAGGCTCTGGGCTTTAACGTAGCTACCCCAGTATTCGACGGGGCAAATGAGATCGACATTATGGATACCCTGGATCTGGCCAATGACTATGTGAACCTGGAATGGGAAGAGTTCGAGGAAAAGCATAAAGCGGAGCTGCTTCCGGAGGTCATGGAATATTTGCAGGTGAACAGGGATCATCGGGAACTGTGGAAGGGCGTGCCCATCAGCAGCGACGGAAAGGTAAGGCTGCGCGACGGACGGACCGGAGAATATTTTGACAGCCCGGTTACCATTGGGCACATGCATTATCTGAAACTGCACCATCTGGTGGACGACAAGATCCATGCCCGTTCCACGGGCCCTTACTCCCTGGTGACGCAGCAGCCTCTGGGCGGCAAGGCCCAGTTCGGCGGACAGCGTTTCGGGGAAATGGAAGTGTGGGCGCTGGAGGCTTACGGTGCAGCCTACACGCTTCAGGAGATCCTGACCGTGAAATCCGATGATGTGGTGGGACGCGTCAAGACCTATGAGGCAATCATCAAGGGTGAAAACATCCCTGAACCCGGAATTCCGGAGTCCTTTAAGGTACTGCTGAAGGAACTGCAGTCCCTGGCGCTGGATGTAAGGGTCCTGCGTGATGACAATACGGAAGTCGAAATCATGGAAACGGTGGATTACGCGGATACGGATTACCGTTATGAGATCGAAGGTGACTCCAAGGGTTATGAGAAGTATGGAAAGGATTCCCTCGGTGAAATGGGTTATCAGCATCAGGAGTTTGACGAGAGCGGAGAACTGATCAGCGCTGAAGACGAAGAACCGGACGAAGACCTGGAACTGGATATCGAGGAAAGCTTCGACGATATAGACGAATAAGCCTTTGAAACAGTTGGACGGGAGCGGCCCGCCGGGGCCGCCTCTGTTTTGGAAGGAGTGCACATGTCTGAAACAAATACAAAAACTGAAGTTTATCAGCCGATGACGTTTGATGCCATTAAGATAGGCCTGGCTTCTCCCGGTAAGATCAGGGACTGGTCCAGGGGAGAGGTACAGAAGCCGGAAACGATCAACTACAGAACCTTGAAACCGGAGCGGGACGGCTTGTTCTGCGAACGGATTTTCGGGCCCACCAAGGATTGGGAGTGCCACTGCGGCAAGTATAAGAAGATCAGATATAAGGGTGTAGTCTGCGACAGATGCGGGGTGGAAGTGACGAAATCCAGCGTCCGCCGCGAGCGTATGGGCCATATTGAGCTGGCAGCGCCGGTTTCCCATATCTGGTATTTCAAGGGAATTCCCAGCCGCATGGGGCTGATTCTGGATCTTTCTCCCAGGGTATTGGAGAAAGTGCTCTATTTTGCCTCCTATATCGTTCTGGATCCCGGCGAGAGCAAATTGGAGAAGAAGCAGGTTCTCACCGAACGGGAGTACCAGGACGCCAGGGAAACGTGGGGAAATAAGTTCCGGGCCGGAATGGGCGCGGAATCCATCAAAGAGCTGTTGGAAGAAATCGATCTGGAGAAGGAATCCGAGGAGTTAAAGGACGGCCTGCAGGAATCCTCCGGACAGAAGAGGGCGAGGATTATCAAGCGCTTGGAAGTGGTGGAGGCGTTCCGGGAATCGGGAAACCGTCCGGAATGGATGGTATTGGATGCGATTCCGGTCATCCCTCCGGATCTGCGTCCTATGGTGCAGCTGGACGGCGGCCGTTTCGCCACCTCGGATTTAAATGACCTATACCGCAGGATCATCAACCGGAATAACCGTTTAAAGAGACTGTTGGAGCTGGGCGCTCCTGACATTATCGTCAGAAACGAGAAGCGGATGCTCCAGGAAGCGGTGGACGCCCTGATCGACAACGGAAGAAGGGGACGTCCGGTGACCGGGCCCGGAAACCGCGCTCTGAAGTCCCTTTCCGATATGCTGAAGGGTAAATCGGGCCGTTTCCGTCAGAACCTGTTGGGAAAGCGGGTAGACTACTCGGGCCGGAGCGTTATCGTGGTGGGGCCGGAATTGAAGATCTATCAGTGCGGCCTTCCCAAGGAAATGGCCATCGAACTGTTTAAGCCTTTTGTGATGAAGGAACTGGTATCCCGCGGGATTTCCCAGAATATTAAGAATGCCAAGAAGTTGGTGGAGAGGCTGGATACCCAGGTATGGGATGTGCTGGAGGACGTGATCAAGGAGCATCCCGTGATGCTCAACCGCGCTCCTACGCTGCACAGGCTGGGAATTCAGGCCTTTGAACCCATTCTGGTGGAAGGGAAAGCCATCAAGCTGCATCCGCTGGTATGTACCGCATTCAACGCCGACTTTGACGGCGACCAGATGGCGGTTCATCTTCCCCTTTCCGTGGAAGCCCAGGCGGAGTGCCGCTTCATGCTGCTCTCCCCCAATAACCTGCTGAAGCCCTCGGACGGCGGCCCGGTGGCGGTTCCTTCTCAGGATATGGTGCTGGGGATCTACTACCTGACCCAGGAGCGGCCCGGCGCATTGGGAGAAGGGAAGCACTTTAAGAACCTGAACGAAGCGCTTCTGGCCTATGAGAACCAGGCGCTGACCCTGCATTCCCGGATCAAAGTGAAGGTATCCAAAAAGTTTCCTGACGGGACGCGGATCTTCGATGTGGTGGAATCCACGTTGGGAAGATTTATTTTCAATGAAATCCTGCCCCAGGATCTGGGTTTCGTGGACAGGAGCGTGCCGGAAAACGCCTTGAAGCTGGAAGTGGATTTCCACGTGGGCAAGAAGGGGTTAAAGCAGATTCTGGAGAAGGTCATCAATATCCACGGCTCCTCCCGGATGGCGGAGGTGTTGGATGATATCAAGGCCACCGGCTATAAGTACTCCACGAGAGCTGCCATGACCGTGTCCATTTCGGATATGACCGTACCAGCGAAGAAGGCGGAAATGCTTGCCGAGGCCCAGTCCACGGTTGACCGTATCTCTCAGAACTTCCGGCGCGGCCTGATCACTGAGGAAGAGCGTTATCGCGCGGTGGTGGAGACCTGGAACGAGACGGATAAGGAATTAACCGACGTTCTGCTGGCCGGCTTGGATAAATATAACAATATTTTCATGATGGCTGATTCCGGAGCCCGCGGTTCCAATCAGCAGATTAAGCAGCTGGCCGGCATGCGCGGCCTGATGGCGGATACCACGGGACGTACCATCGAGCTGCCGATCAAATCGAATTTCCGTGAGGGACTGGACGTGCTGGAATATTTCATGTCCGCCCATGGTGCGCGTAAGGGATTGTCCGATACGGCCCTGCGTACCGCTGACTCGGGATATCTGACCAGAAGAATGGTTGACGTATCCCAGGAGCTGATCATCCGTGAGATGGATTGCTGCGAAGGGCGCGAGGGAAATCTCCCTGGCATGGAGGTGGGAGCCTTCATGGACGGAAAAGAAACCATCGAGGGCCTGCGTGATCGGATTACGGGCAGGGTATCCTGCGAGGATATCTTAGATGGGGACGGGAATGTGATCGTGAAGAGAAATCACATGATCACGCCAGGCCGTGCGGAGAAAATCCTTTCTGTAGGCGTGGATAAGAGGGGAGAGCCCATTGAAAAGGTGAAAATCCGTACGATCTTAAGCTGCCGTTCCCACAACGGAATCTGCGCCAAGTGTTACGGGGCCAATATGGCCACGGGCGAAGCAGTGCAGGTGGGAGAAGCCGTAGGGATCATCGCGGCGCAGTCTATCGGCGAGCCGGGAACCCAGCTCACCATGCGTACTTTCCACACCGGCGGCGTGGCCGGCGACGATATCACCCAGGGTCTTCCCCGTGTGGAAGAACTCTTTGAGGCCAGAAAGCCCAAGGGACTTGCGATTATCGCGGAGTTCGGCGGAACGGCCGTAATCAAGGATACGAAGAAGAAGCGCGAAGTCATCATTACCAACGGCGAGACAAAGGAATCCAAGGCTTATCTGATTCCCTATGGTTCCCGCATCAAGGTGGTGGATGGTCAGGAGCTGGAGGCGGGCGACGAGCTGACGGAAGGAAGCGTCAATCCCCATGATCTTCTGAAGATCAAGGGAATCCGTGCGGTGCAGGATTACATGCTCCGCGAGGTACAGCGCGTATATCGTCTCCAAGGCGTGGACATCAGCGATAAGCATATTGAAGTGATCGTGCGCCAGATGCTCAAAAAGGTGCGCATTGAAGACAGCGGCGATACGGATTTCCTGCCGGGCACCCTGGTGGATACGCTGGAATACGAGGACTTGAACGAGCAGCTGAAACAGGAAGACAGACAGCCTGCGGACGGCAAGCAGATTTTGCTTGGTATCACGAAGGCAGCTTTGGCCACCAATTCCTTCCTGTCGGCAGCATCTTTCCAGGAAACCACGAAAGTTTTAACCGAGGCCGCCATTAAGGGTAAGGTGGATCCCCTGATCGGGTTGAAGGAAAACGTGATCATCGGTAAACTGATCCCGGCAGGCACCGGTATGAAACGGTATCGGGATGTACACCTGAATACGGATATCTCTTCGGAAGATATGCTTTCTTTGGACGATGATTTCCTGTTCGAGGAAGAATTGGATGAGGATCCCGACGATACGACGTTGGAAGGGCTGGACGCGGAAGAACTGGATCTGGCCGATGAGGAAGCCGGAGAAACGCAAGACGCAGAAGGGCTGGATGGCCTGGAAGAAGAGGCCATAGCGGTTTTGGAAACCGTAGAATAAATAGAGGATGATTGAAAGCGGGCGGATAGAAATATCCGCCCGCTTTCGTTATACCCATCAGAGGAAGTGAAAGCAATTTTGTCCATATAATAAACAGGTTTGTGTATTTTGTGCGAAATGGTAGAAGGATATAATCAATGCAACAAAGGGATGGGGAAAATAGATAAAGAAAGGGGTGAAAACGATGCAAAGGGGGAAATGTTTGCGCTTAGGCAGCCGGGCGTCGCGCTGTTCCCAGACACGGAGGCTGGGAAGCAGGTTGCGGCGTGGCTGGCGGGGAAAATGGGCCTGGGGCTGACAGCGGATTTGAAGGATTTTTGCATGGACCAGGAAGGCTGCATCAGATCCGGACGGCGTATGGAGGAAGCCTATAGGCGGAAATCATCTGCACGGGAAGCGGGAACCAGATGGCGACGGTGAAAACGCGAAAAGAAACGGCCTCCGTTATCGTGGCCGGAGGGCTTGGGGCAGGAAGGGAAGGACTTGTCCTCCTAAAGGCGCAAGGCAGGCGGCGTGGAGGATGAAATGGATTATAAGAAAAGTTATCGGACGCAAAAAGGATATACGAAGCTGTGCGCAAAAGGGGAATGCTCCCTGGAACAGCTTGAATTCGGAATACTGGAGCTGGGGCCCAAAGAGGGCTATGTATTTGACACCGGAGAATCCGAGACCGTATTCGTTCTTCTGGAGGAACACTATTATTTTCTGTTCTAGCTGGAGCAGGGATTTGCCATCCAGAAATTGTACACAAAGGACGGTTCCATTGACGAGACCTATACCGTAAGACCGGATGAGCTGGCGGAGTTTCCCAGAGGTTATCATACCACCGTGGGCGCGCTGGGTAACAATACCTATTTTCTTTGAGTTATGGCAGGAGAGCATCAGGGATTTTTTCGCTCGAACGATCCGGAGCATGACTGGGTGGGAGCAGTGGAGAATGATGTGAAGAAGAACCGGTTGTAAATGGCAGTACCCGGAGAGGAAAATTTATTATTAAATAGGTTGAAGCATTTGACTCCATGTATTATACTGGAAGACGGACTTGTGTTCACGATTGTTTCACAATTTCGGTTTATAATGCTGTTAGGGATAAATTTTCAAGGAGGGCAGTTACATGTCTAAAGAGAAACAGACAGAGGAAAAGAAGGAAAAGGTTCTCACGAAGTATGATCGGAAAATGGAGCGCAGGAAAGAAGAGGAAGAGAAGGATCGGAAATCCTGGATGCGGTTTAAGATAGGCAGTCTAGCGGTTGGAGGGCTTATCGTGGCCGCCGCTGTGTTTTCCATCGTCGTGTCCGTCTATGGAAAATACAGCGCCACGCACAATACTTATGTGAAGATCGGGAATCATAATCTGACCAGGGCGGAGTACGATTGTTATTTCAATAGCGCAGTGAACAACTATCTGCAGATGTACGGTTCCTATGCACCCATGATGGGACTGGACGTTTCCGCGGATCTGGAGAGCCAGGCGTATCCAGGAAACGAAATGATGACCTGGAAGGATTATTTTGACCAGAGTACGGTGGAACAGATTATCCAGGTCAAGGCCCTGGTGGACGACGCGGCGGCCAATCAGTTCGTCTATGATGATACGCAGGATATGGAAGGGTTCCGGGAAGGCGTGGAGGCAGGAGCCAAAGAAGCGTCCATGAGCGTGTCCGAGTATTATACTTCCATGTATGGCGAATATGCTTCGGCTTCCATGGTGGAGGCTATGGTGAAGGAAGGATTCCTGTTCAATGCTTATTATGCGCATCTGATGGAACAGAAAACGCCTTCCGAGGAAGAAATCCTGGCTTATTATGAGGAGAACAAGAATAGCTACGATCTCGTGGATTACAGAAGCTTCTACTTTGAAGCGGACTTAGAGGAAGGCGCCTCCGAGGAGGACATGCTTTCAGCCATGGAAGGGCTCAAAGCCCAGGCAGATGAAATGGAGGAAAGAAGAAAGGACGGAGAGGCGTTTGAAGCCCTTTGTAAGGAGTATGCGGCTGAGGATGCCAAAGATAATTATGGCGGAGAAACGGACGGAAGTTTAGCGGAGGGCGCCAGAAATTATGCGACGCCCAGCGCGGCTACGGATTGGCTGTTTGACGAAGGCCGGAAAAATGGGGATCTGACGGTTCTTTCCGATGAGAATACCAATCGATGCTATGTGGTGGAATTCCTTGGGCGCAAGGAGGATGAGGAAAACACCAATACGGCCATCTCCAATACCTTGGCCGGAGAGGCTGTCGGCGCATATCTGAGAGAAAAGATGGATCAGTATGAGGTAACGGATGTGACCGGAGACCTGAAGTATCTTCTGATGGATGTATCTGTAGAGGGCACAGAGGACTGAATCATAAAAGGGACGGCTGTAACGACAGCCGTCCCTTTTTAATGAAGCTATTATTTATTTAGCGGATCACCACAAAGGACTGGGGAGCCAATGTCAAGGCATTGCCTTCCACTTTGCCTTCTCCGATGGAGTAGATCACCTCACCGCTGCGGGGCAGTGTGCATTCCGCTGCGCTTCCGTTGGGATTCACGGCCAGCAGCAGGGAACCTCTCCTGTATACGAAGGGCTTGCCTGCATCGGTAACGATCGGCTCAAATTCCGCGTCCGCCTGCAGATCCTCTTCTTTATGGCGCAGGGCGAGCAGTTCCTTTACGGTAGCCAGCAAGGATGCGGGATCCTTTTCCTGTGCCTCCACGGTGGGCGCATCGTCGGCAGGATCTACGGGCAGATAGAGCTGATCTGCTTCCGCTTCGGAGAAGCCCAGGTTCTTGCCGGAGTTCCACTGCATAGGAGTACGGGAACCTGTACGGAAGTATCCGCCCTCCTTGGTGGGCAGATCGAAATAGCGCATTCCGATCTCATCGCCGTAGTACAGATAAGGCGCACCGGGCATGGTGAAGATAAAGGCATAGGCCAGCTTCAGTTCCATATCGCTTAGATTGTACTTAGGACGGATGGTGTCATGGTTGCAGGTGAGCAGGCAGAAATAGCCGTCATCCTTCGTATCCTTATAACGGGGAAGGTAGTCCTCCAGGAACCGGTTGATGTCTCCGCCAGCATCCTTCTTGAAGAAGCTGCGGTCTTCTTTCACGGCGCCGTTGAAGCCGTAGTCGCGCATCAGGGTTGCATAGCCATTGCCTCCGCCGGGATGATTCAGGTAGAAGTCCATATGGTATCCGGCTTTCAGGGCGAGCTGAGGATCGCTCCACTCGGACACCAGCGCGCATTCCGGATAATCCTTATCCATCATCTCGCGGATATTGCGCCAGATAGCGGACGTACCGGATTTCTTCTCATCATCGTTCTTTACCAAAGAAGCGGCCATGTCCACGCGGTAACCGTCGCAGCCAAGGTCCATCCAGAAACGCATGATATCTTTCAGAGCCTCCCTGGTGGCGATGCAGTCCGGGTGATCCACAGGAAGCTGCCAATCCTGTTCTACTTTCAGGAAACCATAGTTCAGGGCGGGCTGACATTTAAAGAAATTCAGGACATAGCATCCGCTCCTGTCGCTCTCACCCCCGATATAAGGGAAGCCGATGGCGGGCTGGAAGCAGAAATTAGTCCAGGGATAACGATTGCTGAATTCGTTTTTCTCCGCCTTCTGGCTCATCTGGAACCATTCATGTTCTTCAGAAGTATGTCCGGGCACCAGATCCAGCAGCACATGGATTCCCCTCTTATGGGATTCCTTGAACAGATTTACCAAGTCTTCGTTGGTTCCGTACCTGGGGGCCACTTTCTTGTAATCCCTTACGTCATAACCCGCATCTTTAAACGGGGAATCAAAACAGGGATTGATCCACAGGGCATTACAGCCCAGATCCTTGATGTAGTCCAGCTTTTCGATGATTCCATTGAAATCTCCGATTCCGTCTTTATTGGTGTCATAGAAGGACTGCGGGTAGATTTCATAGAATACGGCATCCTTTAACCACTTCGGCATATTCATTACCTCCTTTTCGCTTCTGAAAGCCTCGTGACGTGCGGGCTGGGCCCATAGGCCCGGCCCCGCATTAGATACCTTTAATATACTATGGCCTCCCGGAAATATCTTGCAGAATCCTATCCGAAACTAACACAATTCTAGGAATCCACATTGACCGGCGTTGGGGTGGGGAATATAATATACTTTGAAAGCCACGGCCAGCGGCTGGGCGAGCGCGCAGGCGGACTTGCACATTCACATTCACCCAGAAATCGGTCGGGCTAGCCGGCAGGAGCAAGAAGGCCGTCAGGACGGATGGCTCCCGCCAGCGTCGACTGCGGAGACGGCCGGATTTTCTACGCGACGGTCGAGAGCTTTACCCCGCTAGCAAATGGAAGATTGGAAAATCCACCCAAAAGGAGGATGCGGCATGGAAAAAAACATGATATCGGGATTCAAGGAAAAGACGTCCCACGGGAATGTGTTGATGCCGATACAGCGTTACCGATGCAGTTATCAGGAACTATATCTGCACTGGCATGAGGAAGTGGAGATTACTTGGATAGAAGAAGGCGGCATTGATTATGCCATCAATTTTGAACCCTTTCGGCTGAACAAGGACGACATCCTTCTGATCACTCCCCATACGCTCCATTCGGCCCATGTGGATGTGGAAAAGGGGGAGGAGATGATCTCCGAGAGTCTAGTATTCCATCTGGATCTGTTGGGTTATCAGATACCGGACGCTTGTACCATGAAATATATCGGCCCCCTGCAGAAGGGAAAATCCCGTTTCGTTCCGGTGATCCGGGCGGGGCAGCCGGGCCATGGGGAATTGCTGGAATGCTTAAAAGAGCTGCTTCCCCGCGTGGATCAGAGGGAGTCGGCGTCTTTTTCCAGGATGGATGTGGATATTCCTTATGCATCTTTTGGCAGGAGGGAGGGGGATGAACTGTATATTAAAGAGCTTCTTTTCCGTTTCTTCCGCCTCTTGTACCAATACGGATATGTGGTGAAAAATGAGAACACATCCAGCGATTCGGAGATGGAGAGGAAGCTCAAGAAGGTGATCGCTTTCATCCAGGAGCATTATACGGAGAACATGAGCATCGGGGAAATCGCCCGGGTATGCCATTTCAGCCAGGCGCATTTCATGAATTTCTTCAAACGGTTCGCAGGGATGACCTGCGTGGAATACATCAATCATTACAGACTTTCACGGGCGGCGGAGACGTTGGTATCCACGGATCTGCCTGTCATGGAAACGGCGCTGGAGAACGGTTTTCACAACATCTCCTATTTTAATAAGCTGTTTCGCAGGGAATTCGGCGCCACGCCCAGGGAGTACCGGCGGGCAGCGGTGGGAATGGGAAGAGAAGAAAGCCTGAAAGAGAAATGATACCCGCCAAAGCGGGCAGACAGATCCGGTTCACAGAGGGGAATGTTTCGATTCTTATTTCTCTTATGCCTATGGCGGCGCGCATGTCCCATGCACGGGTACATCCGGCGGTTCAGAGAGGGATCGCCCTGCGGGACAAACCTGGGTATTTCATGGCCGGCGCAGCAGGGATGGAAAGCTGCTATGACAGGGGGCGTTTTACCGGTAGGAGCAACGGAAAGCCTGGGGCTTTAACCGCTATATGCCTCATGTGAAGGCCATCGGGCAAAACGACGCCTGGCCGGCAGATTGGATGAAGGAGGAATAGGGCGTTGGAGCTTACTGAATCCATGAATGGGCTGAGAGGGAGAGGTATGGGAATCGCAGATAGAAAGGAATAATTTTTGAACATATAAGGGTTGTCATCCGTTATCATAATTAGAAACTAAGATGTGCCGCAATTCGGGACTGGCGTTTCACATCCCGGTTGGGACTCTGTGCTCCTCTGGCTTTGCGTCCCTCCTTTGGCTCCATGCAGGGTTAAAGCGAAAACATACCAGAATTTGGCCAAGGCGCAGCAATACGAGGTTTTCAGACAGCGGAAGGCGGGCATGATAGGATGAAAAAATTCCACCCAATGATAAACCAGGTCTTTCGTCCCTTAAGGAAGCTCAAGGCGGTAACGATCGTGTTTTCCGTCGGGGTGCTCCTTTTCAAATTCATGCTGTACATGGAAATTCAGAAAACGGTTGACAGTATATCATGGAACGACCTGGGCGTGACGATGGGATATCTGAAGAGATGCGCCTTGCTGATCGTCCTGTTTTTTGGCGTAAACTGTATGATGCAGTACTTTTTCAGAATTTTACAGTACACCAGCCATTATGCGCTCGTCGGGCGTCTTTTCGGACTGGCGCTGGAAAAGGATTGTTCTTTCCATGAGAAAAATGCGCCGCCTGTGGTGTTGGGCATGATTAAAGACGACAGCAAATTTATCTCGGACTGGAAAAGCATCGGCACGATTACGGTATTTTTCAACAGCATGACCCTGGCGGCTGCCCTTGGGATCCTGATTCGATACCATGCTTTGATCGCCCTGTTCATCCTTTTGGCCGTTATGCTCTGCTTTTTTCTCACATATCGCATCAGTAAAGAGATTGGAAAGCAAACTTATGACCTGCAGGTTGCCAACTCCGAGGCGAATCAACAAATCATTGATGATCTGAACGGGTTTCGGGATATCAGGCAGTACCGGAAGGAAAGCTTTTTTAGCGGCCGTCTGGCGGAATTCCTAAAAAGGGACGCCCTTGGGCACAGCAGAAGGCTTTCCGGGTACTATGCGATATTTACTTCCGTATATGCCATGCTGACGACGACCCTGCCCGTCCTGGTTATATTGGCCGGAGTGGTGCTTATCCTACGGGGACAGTATACGATCGGCGAACTTCTGGCCACCTTTGCCTTGGTGGGGAATCTACAGGAACCGGTGATGGCGCTTTCCGATTTCGTTAACCAGAGAAAACAGGCGTTGGCCATGCAGGATAAGCTGATGCCGATCCTGGAGAGGGAGTCAGCCGACTATTCGGTAAAAGAGGCCGGAACATTGCAGAATTTTGTGTTTCACTCCGATGGATTTTGCTTTGAAGACGGTAAAAAGATCCTGGAAGGGTTGGATTTCGAATTCGCCAGAGGGGAGCGGGTGGTGATAAAAGGGGAGAGCGGAAAAGGGAAGAGCAGCCTGCTAAACCTCGTTTCCCGTTTCCGCTCTGCCAAAGGGCAGGCGGTGCGCATGAGCTACAATGGGACGGCGGTGGAGGATATAGAGCCGGGAGCCTATTACGGGCATGTCCTTCAGGCGCAGCAGATGCCCTGCCTTTTCCGGGATACCTTGCAAAACAACATCACGCTGGGAGAAGAGTATCCCAAAGAAGCCTTTGATGAGGCGGTCTTTGCAGCGTGTCTGGACGACCTGATACGAGTGAAGGGAGCGGATTATCTCCTGGAAGCGAACGGAGAGAACGTTTCAGGCGGGCAGAGACAGCGTATCGGTCTGGCCCGGATCCTGCTTCGCAAACCGGATATCATGATGCTGGATGAGCCGACGAGCGCTCTGGACCCGGAGATGGCCGGTCTGGTGGCAAAACGGGTGACGGCGTATTGTGAACAAAACCGGATTGCGGTGCTTTTGGTTTCCCACAACGATTCTTTCGAAAGGTATGGGACCGGGCCGGGAGAGGACGGCGTTCAGACGGTTGAGATAGGAAAATGAGGATGCAGGGGGCTCGTTCGCAGATCCCGAATCCTCTGAAGGTACAGCAGATGTATGCCCGGCAGAAAGCATCCATGGAAAAAGTAGAAGAAAGATATAATTCCGGTAAGGAAGTGATGAAGCTGGATAAATGTAAGCTTCCCTCTTGGACAATGACTCTCTAGGGAAGCAGGTCTATTTACATTAGGATTACAAACGGATATACTGGAAGGGAAGCTACAGATGTCCCCTCTGCTGATGAAAGGAAGAAACTGTTGTGAATAAAACTGTGGAAAGCTTAATCGTTGCTGCGGCGACCGTTGTGATCTTTAATCTGGTTGTAACATGGGTAAATAACAGGCGGAAATGATGGGAGATGGTTTTTCATATCCATCCCCCGTCCAGGGCGATGATCTGGCCTGTCATATAGGAGGGGGCGGCGATGATCTGGCCTGCCAGGGCGGCGGCTTCACGTGCGGTGCCCATCCTGTCGGCCGGGATTTCCTGAATCAGGACCTGCCTTTCAGCCGGATCAAAGCAGCGGTTCATGTCCGTGTCGATTATGCCGCAGGCGATTGCATTGACCTGGATATTGCTGGGAGCCAGTTCTTTGGCTAGAGCCCGGGTAAAGCTGTTTACCGCCCCTTTGGATGCGGAATAGGCGACTTCCATGGAAGCGCCCACATTGCCCCAGACCGAAGAAATATTCAGGATACGTCCTCCTCCTGCATGCAGCATGAGAGGGATAGCATGGCGGCAGGTATAAAAAACGCCGTCCAGGTTCACGGCCATGATTTGCCGCCATTCCTCTGGGGCCATATCCTGCAACAGGCCGATATGGGAAATCCCGGCGTTGTTTACCAATACATCCAGCTTGCGGATAGAGGAAAAAAGCTCCTCCACTGCCTGAGGGTTTCCAATATCCCCTTGGAATACGACGCAGGAGATGGAGTGGGTTTCCTCTAGGTTGCGGGCGTATTCTAGCAGCCCTTCTATAGAAGAAAGGCAGGTGAGTATGAGATCATAGCCCTTTCCTGCCAGTTCTGCGGCAATCGCCCGACCGATTCCCCTCGATGCCCCGGTGACCAGTGCCTGTTTTCTCTGCATGGCGCATCTCCTCTCTGTCCATTTTAAAGGACATTCCAATTATGCCCGCCTTTATGCCTGTTCCACCCTGCGGAGGAATTTCCCAACGGAGGGGGAAGAGACACGTCGGCGGCTTCTATTCGGACACCACAGGTTTCCGGAAAGGAATCGGACAGCCTGGGGCATATGAACAGTGTCAATCTGTTATCGAAAATTTTATCATACAAAGCTGAGGATTGAAAGTAATATTAAAATGGGTATAATAAAAATTAGCGATAATGTGGCTATCCTTTGCCAGGATAGCCCGGAGGAAAGGGTTCCAGAAGAAGCGGGGCAGCCGTCCCATATTCCCGCGCACCGTTGCGCCGGGCATTCCGATGAGCTCTGGACGCTTTCCTCTCGGGCAATGGCCCTTTAGGGAAGCAGGCCTCATCTACATGGCGCAAAATGCGCGCGGGAATACGGGACGGCTGTCCCGCTTCTCCTGGAACGCTTCCCTCTGGGCTAGCCTGGCAAGGGAAAGTGATGTGGGAATAGACTGAAAAATGTCTGTATAGCCATTTTTCACCCATGAATGTATGCCTGCTAAAGCAGGCGTGGGGTTAGACTGAAAAATGTCTATGCAGCCATTTTTCAACCGTGAATGTATGTCTGCCAAAGCAGGCGTGGAGGTTAATATGGATGGAAAGAAATATGGAGGAAAAGGAATGTACGATTTGATCATTATCGGCTCTGGCCCAGCGGGCCTGAGCGCAGCAGTCTATGGAAGACGGGCAGGGCTTTCGACCCTGGTCATGGAAAAGAATCCCATGAGCGGCGGACAGGTGCTCAACACCTATGAGGTGGACAATTACCTGGGACTTCCTGGGATAAACGGATTTGATATGGGAATGAAGTTCCGGGAACATGCGGAAAAGATGGAAACGGAATTCATGGAAGCGGATGTGGAAGGGATCGAAGACTGTGGAGAATACAAGACGGTCCTCACAGCGGAGGGACCCAGAGAGGCGAAGGCTGTGATCATCGCATCCGGAGCTACCCATAGCCATTTAGGCGTACCTGGAGAAGCGGAACTGAGCGGAATGGGCGTATCCTATTGCGCCACCTGCGACGGCGCCTTCTTCCGGGGAAAAACGGTCGCGGTGGTGGGCGGAGGAGATGTGGCGGTGGAAGACGCCATCTTTCTGGCCCGAACCTGTAAAAAGGTTTATCTGATCCACCGCAGGGACAGCCTGAGAGCAGCCCATTCCCTGCAGAAATCGATGATGGCATTGGAAAATGTGGAAATCTGCTGGAACAGTGTGGTGGAATGTATCAACGGTGAAGAGAGCGTGAGGAGCGTGACCGTATCCGGGAGAGACCATGGCAGAAGGGAACTGGATGTGCAGGGGGTATTCATCGCTGTGGGTATCCGTCCCAATTCAGAATGTTTTATTGGAAACATTGCCGCCGACGAGAGAGGATATCTTATCGCGGAAGAGGACTGCGCCACCAGCATGCCCGGGGTTTTCGCGGCCGGAGATATCCGGACGAAGAAGCTGCGTCAGATCGTTACGGCAGTGGCGGATGGAGCCAATGCAGTGGAAGGGGTGCAGGAGTATTTGATGGAAAGATGACGCCATGCGATGGACGCCGATAAGAAGTTCTTCCTGTTCGCTGGCATTCTGTCTCATTTGCTGGCTCCGGTTTGTACGTGGTAATTCCTGTTACCTTTGATGGTTTGCGCTTCATTAGGATACAAGTCAATCCATGGAAGTACAAATTGGAAGCCATTCCATAATTGTTAGTTACAAAAAGCCGTCCCTTTTCCCACCCCTGCCCGGATACCGCCCGCAAAGGAGCGTCCCTGGAGGGGCCGTGGAAGACGTCCTATGTTTTTGGGTGC
>CANSTU010000052.1 GCA_947650005.1 uncultured Lachnospiraceae bacterium | reverse complement strand
TGCCTGGCGGGCGAAATCCTGCAGGGGTGCGGGCTGAAACCGTTGAAATGACGTTCTTCTGAGGAACTTATGAATGTGCATTGAAAGCCGGAGATAAATATCTTATAATTAACCAGGTAAATTGATATTTGATAAGAAGCCGAAGCTGCCAAGGGGATAGCCGTTGTGAATCGGCAGATTTTACTTTATTCCTTCAATGG
Organism: uncultured Lachnospiraceae bacterium; assembly: GCA_947650005.1. GTDB lineage: Bacteria > Bacillota > Clostridia > Lachnospirales > Lachnospiraceae > Eisenbergiella. Next base: position 26,050 of record CANSTU010000052.1, on the reverse strand, counting down.
ATTATTCGCGCAGATTTTATTCATTCGGATTGAGAGGCGTAATTGTATGATTATTTTGATAGCGGGAGCATCCCATACAGGCAAGACAGCGCTTGCGCAAAAATTACTCGAAAAGTATAAATATTCTTATTTATCCATAGATCATTTAAAAATGGGGCTCATCCGTAGCGGAAATACTTTGCTTACCCCTCTCAGTGATGATAAAGCCTTGACTGACTATTTATGGCCGATCGTGCGTGAAATGATAAAAACAGCAGTTGAGAACGAGCAGAATCTTATTGTGGAAGGATGTTATATCCCCTTTGAGTGGCCAAAGGATTTTGAAAAGGAGTATCTGAAAAATATAAAATATTATTGTTTGGTTATGAGCAGGCGGTATATTATGAATCATTTTAGTGATATCAAAAAATACGCAAGCGTTGTGGAAAACAGAATGGATGATCAGGGCTGTACGTTGGAAACGGTGCTCAGAGATAATGCGGAAATATTGGAACAGTGTCAGAATCACAAAGTCAACTATCTTCTTATTGATGATGAATATCAAGTGAACATCGAACTATAAAGAAGAAAAGAGTCTCTCCAATGGTTCCCCCTGGGTATCTGGAGCCGGATAGGGATATGGCAGGAGCAACCAGGGCTGCAGAACCATTCGTACATTTGTCATAACTCCGATCCGGAATGAAAAACAGGCGGCCAGCGCCGCCTGTTTTTATTTATCCCTCCAGATGATCCGTCCCTTCGTGAGATCATAAGGTGACAGTTCCAGTGTCACTCTGTCTCCGGGAAGGATTCTGATAAAATTCTGCCTCAGCTTTCCGCTGATATGCGCCAACACCCTGTGTCCGTTTTCCAGTTCCACCTGAAACATGGTATTGGGCAGCTTTTCCACAACCGTTCCTTCGATTTCGATCACATCTGCTTTCGACATATTCCCATCCTTTCTGAATCTTTCTATCGCATCTTTTCCGCCATGCCGATCCGTTCCCTGATTTGGTTATCCGCCCAGGCAAGATTTTGGAAAAAGCGCTCTACCTCTTCCCTGGAAAATCCCTGAAGCTCGGGCCGGACATGCTTCCGTCTCTTCTTCTTTGGTTTTTGCAGGGGTCGTATCGTGCCGTCTGCCAGCCATAGCATATCCCCTTCTTCCCGCACCACAAGATAGAGCCTGTCTCTGTCGTGCCCAGCGCTGGAACGAACTAGCATTCCTGTCATAACCATTCCTCGCTTCCATACATACGTCTGCTTCCCGTCATACGGTTACCCTTTATGCGGGATCCTCGAAAAGCGTAAGTATTTCCGGCTCACCGTCCGTTATCAGAATCGTGTTCTCATAATGGGCTGACAGAGAGCCATCCTTTGTCACCACCGTCCAACCGTCTGACAGCCATTCCACAGGCCAGCCTCCGCTGTTGATCATGGGTTCCACCGCAAGGGTCATACCGGCCTGCAGTCTTACACCTCTGCGTTTTTGTCTGAAATTGGGGATCTGGGGATCCTCATGGAGATGGCTTCCGATCCCATGTCCCACCAGATCGCGGACTATGCCATAGCCAAAACCGGAAATATAATCGTCAATGGCAGACGAGATATCATGAAGATGTCCACCCGCCTTCGCGGCCTTGATCCCTTCGAAGAAACTCTGTCTTGTCACCGCAATGAGCCTGGCGGCCTCTTCGCTGATCTTTCCCACAGCGTAAGTTCTAGCCGCGTCGGAATGGTATCCCTTATAGATCAGTCCAGCATCCAGGCTGACGATATCGCCCTCCTGCAGGATCCGATCCGCTCTGGGAATCCCGTGCACCACCTCATCATTGGCCGATACGCATATGGATGCCGGATATCCGTTATAATTCAGAAAGTTGGGTATACAGCCATGATCACGGATCAGCTTTTCACCCAGCGTATCAATATCCAGCGTAGAGATGCCGGGGCGGATGAATTCGCCCAGTCTGGCATGGACATCTGCCAGCATTTTCCCGGCCTCACGCATATATTCTATTTCCCTTGCAGATTTAATGGTAACTGCCATCTTTCCTCTTATTCTGCCGCAGAATACGGCACTCTTTCCCCTTACCCAAGGATTCGGGTAATCGCGTCAAAGACTTCTTCCATGGGCAAGGTTCCGTCCACGCTTTTTAATACGCCTTTTTCCTTGTAATAATCTATGAGAGGCTGGGTCTGCTCATGATAGACTGTCAGGCGCTTTGTAACGGTATCCGGATGGTCATCCTCCCGAAGAATCAGGTTTTCCCCGCATACGTCGCAGATCCCTTCCTTCTTAGGGGGAACATTTGCGATATGGTACGTGGCGCCGCAGCCCACACAGGCCCGTCTGCCTGACATCCTGTTTATGATATGCTCATCCGGAACTTCCACGTCCACCGCGTAATCAATTCGCTCTCCCTGTCCGGCCAAAGCCTGGTCGAGCACCTTCGCCTGGGGAATATTGCGCGGAAAACCGTCCAGCACGTATCCTTTTTTACAGTCCTCCTGCGCTACCCTGTCCAGCAGAAGTTTTACGGTCAGTTCATCGGGAACCAAAAGGCCCTGGTCCATATAGCCCTTGGCTTCCTTCCCCAGTTCGGTTCCATTCTTAATATTGGCCCTGAAAATATCGCCGGTGGAAACATGGGGCAACCCATACTTGTCAGCAATCATTTTTGCCTGGGTTCCTTTCCCCGCCCCGGGAGCTCCTAACATGATGATTTTCATAATTCCTCGCATTCTGCCGCTCCTGGCGGCGTTCATATCGTAGAATCCGTACGCAGGCACAAGCTTGAAACTCATTCTCACCTATACCGCACTTTGGGACAAAACTTGCGTTCTGTCCCAATGGTGAAAGTATCTATGAAGCTAAGGGACTGTCACACAAAGCCCTTAATCATTCAGAAAACCTTTGTAATTGCGAACCAGCATAAGGGATTCGATTTGCTTCAGCGTCTCCAGCACCACGCTGACGATAATGATCAGGCTGGTACCTCCAAAGGAAACGCTCGCCCCAAAAATCCCATTGAAAAAGAACGGAAGAATACATACGATCGTCAACCCGCATGCCCCGATGAAAATAATATAGTTCAGAATCTTCGTCAAATAGTCGCTGGTGGGCTTACCGGGCCTGATGCCGGGAATAAACCCGCCCTGTTTCTTCATATTATTGGCGATTTCAAGCGGATTAAAGGTAATCGACGTATAGAAATAGGCAAAGAAGATTACCAGAACGACATAAATCACAAGACCGATGGAATAGAGCGGTTCGCTGGGTTTACACCAGTTATTGGAGCTCAGGCCTTTCAGAATATGACTCCATACGCCGTTTCCATTGTAGCCAGCAAGCTGACAGATAATGACCGGAAACTGCATAATGGAAGATGCGAAAATAACAGGAATGACGCCCGCCGTATTCACCTTCAGCGGAATATTGGAAGACTGTCCGCCCACCATTTTCCTTCCCTGAATCTTCTTCGCATACTGAACCGGTATCTTACGAGTCGCATCATTTAAGAGGATGACTAGAATGACCATAGCCAGGATAATCGCCAAAATGACGACGGCAGCCACCACTGCAGCCGCAATCGGTCTGCCAAGAACGAACTGGCTGAACAGACTGGAAAGATCCTGGGGCATCCTGGATACAATATTGATCACCAGGACGATGGAAATTCCGTTTCCGATACCATTTTCCGTGATCCGTTCACCAATCCACATCAGGAAGGCGCTTCCCGCGGTCATAGCTGCAACCACCGTGATCACATTCAATGCATTGAACTGCTCCAGCAAACCGCTCCTGCCAAATCCCACCGCCATAGCCGTGGATTCGATCAGCGCCAGCGCCACGGTCACGTATCTGGTGATCGCAGTCAGCTTTTTACGGCCGTCTTCGCCGTCCTTTTGCATCTCCTCCAGCTTTGGAATCGCAATGGTCAAAAGCTGTATGATAATGGAAGAAGTGATATAGGGCGTAATATTCAATGCAAACAATGACATGTTCAAAAAGGAACCGCCGGTGAAAGCATCAAAGAAATTAAAAGCATCCCCGGTCTGCGCAGCGAACCATCTGGAAAAATAGGTCCGATCAACCCCCGGCACGGGGAGTTGTGATCCAAGACGGATCACAACCAGCATGGCGAAGGTATAAAGGATCTTTTTGCGCAGCTCCTTCATTTTAAATGCATTTTTTAGTGTTGTGAGCATTAAACCACCTCTGCTGTTCCACCAAGTGCCTCGATTTTCTCTTTAGCGGATGCGCTGAACGCATTGGCTTTCACGTCGAGTTTTTTGGTAAATTCTCCATTTCCGAGGATTTTCACCCCATCTTTCGGATTTTTAACGATCCCCTTCTCCATAAGGGTTTCCACTGTAATGGTGCTGCCGCTCTCAAACACTTCCAGCGCGCTTACGTTAATACCAACGATTTCCTTCGCGTTTCTATTGGTAAAGCCCCGCTTAGGAATACGTCTGTATAAAGGCATCTGTCCGCCTTCAAACCCTGGCCTGGGGGCCCCGGAACGAGCCTTCTGTCCCTTATGTCCCTTGCCGGCGGTCTTCCCGTTGCCTGAGCCATGTCCACGGCCCCTTCTGAAGTTGTCGCTATGCTTGGAACCTTCTGCAGGGTGTAAATTTGATAAATCCATTCTTGGCACCTCCTTCTTGGATATTTTTAAGCCTCTTCTACCTTAAGCATATAGCCGACCTGCTGAATCATGCCCCTTGTGGATGCATTGTCCGGCAGTTCCACTGTTTTATGCATTTTGGAAAGCCCCATGGCGACCACTGTAGCCCTGTGTTTCGGCACCGCACCGATGGGAGATTTCACCAATGTAATCTTTAACTTTTTATCTGCCATTTCTTCCTCACTCTCTGCCGCCAAAGGCGGCATCAAATTCAGGGAAATCGTGCACATACACGATTTCTGATGGAAAACCGAAGGTTTTCCATCTATCCTCACTCTCTGCCGCCAAAGGCGGCATTTCCCAACTATTAAGCCATAACCTCGTCAACGGATTTATTGCGGTTAGCCGCCACTTCCTCAGGAGTCTTCAGCTGGCTCAAACCTTCGATGGTGGCAAGCACCACATTCTGTTTGTTGTTGGAACCGAGGGACTTGGTACGGATATTCTTAATGCCCGCAAGTTCACACACGATACGTACCGGGCCTCCGGCGATGATACCGGTACCTTCCGGAGCCTTCTTGAGCAGCACGGTCGCAGAACCAAACTTACCGATGAATTCATGGGTAATACTGTTGTTCTCATCCAACGCCACACTGATCAGCCTTTTTGCAGCATCCTCTTTTCCCTTGCGGATGGCTTCCGGAATTTCCGTTGCCTTTCCGAGGCCTACGCCGACATGGCCCGCTCCGTCTCCGACTACTACCAGGGCCGTAAAGCGCATGTTGCGTCCGCCCTTTACAACCTTGGTTACACGTTTAATGGTAACCACCTTTTCGGTGAGTTCCATATTGCTTGTGTCGATAATTGTATGTCTCATTCAGACGAATCTCCCTTCCTAGAATTCCAGGCCAGCTTCTCTGGCCGCTTCAGCCAACGCTGCCACCTTACCCTGGTAAATGAAGCCTCCTCTGTCAAAGACAACCGTATTGATCCCTTTTTCCAGAGCCCTCTTCGCAATCACCGTTCCCAGGTAAGCCGCAGCATCAACATTATTGGTCTTCTCCAGCTGTTCCTTTACGTCTTTTTCAACAGTGGAAGCCGCAACCAGTGTGTTCCCGATGGTATCGTCGATAATTTGAGCATACATATGATTATTACTTCTGAACACAGAAAGACGCGGCTTTTGTGACGTGCCACTTAAACGGTTACGTATTCTTCTGTGTTTATTCATGCGGACTTCCTGTCTCGATTTCTTACTAACCATTTCACACTCTCCTTATCTATTTCTTACCAGTCTTGCCGACTTTACGCCTGATGGTCTCATCAGCATACTTGATGCCCTTGCCCTTATAAGGCTCCGGCCTTCTCTTGTCCCTGATCTCCGCCGCAAACTGGCCGACTTTTTCTTTATCGATACCTTTTACGATGATGACATTCTGGCCTTCCACCACCGTCTCAACGCCTTCGGGATCCTCCATCTCTACGGGATGGGAATACCCGAGGGATAAGGTTAATTTCTTACCGGACTTGGCTGCCCTGTAGCCGACGCCGTTTACTTCCAGCTTCTTTTCATAGCCGTCGGTAACGCCTACCACCATGTTGTGGATCAGCGTCCTGGTCAGCCCGTGAAGGGATTTCATTTTCTTCAGGTCATTGGGACGCGCTACCTGAACTTCATTTCCTTCCATCTTGATTTCCATTTCGGAAGGCAGAACCCTCTCCAGCGTGCCCTTGGGACCTTTTACAGTCACTTTATTATTTTCTGCAATCTCCACAGTTACGCCCGCGGGAATTGCGATTGGCATTCTTCCTATACGTGACATGCCCGTACCTCCTATCATGTTATATGAAATAAAAATCGTGAAAACTATGAAGCATTTTTCACTTCATCTATCAGCGAATCTTGCATTACCAAATAAATGCCAGCACCTCGCCGCCCACCTGCAGCTGTCTTGCCTTTTTGTCCGTTACTACGCCCTGGTTGGTGGAAATGATCGCGATACCAAGGCCGCCCAGCACCCTGGGAAGTTCATCCTTACCGGCATATACACGAAGGCCGGGTTTAGAGATTCTCTTTAAGCCTGTAATGATTTTATGGTTTTTGTCTTCGCCATATTTGAGAGTGATATGGATGGTCTTGAAGGGGCCGTCATCCAGGATATCATACTTCCTGATATAGCCTTCTTCCAGCAGAATCTGTGCGATGGCAAGTTTCATTTTGGATGAAGGTACATCCACTGTATCATGTTTTGCAGTATTTGCGTTACGGATTCTTGTAAGCATATCTGCAATCGGATCGCTCATTGTCATTAGAATTGCCTCCTTGTTTATTCTTTACGCCCAAAACTATTACCAGCTTGCTTTTTTCACACCGGGAATCTGTCCCTTATATGCAAGTTCACGGAAGCAGATCCTGCAGATTCCGTATTTTCTCAAAACAGAGTGAGGACGGCCACAGATCTTGCAGCGCGTATACGCTCTGGTCGAAAATTTGGGTTTGCGCTGCTGTTTAATCTTCATTGCTGTTTTAGCCATGAATAAACCTCCTTATTTCTCAAAAGGCATATTGAACAATCTCAGAAGTTCGCGTGCCTCTTCGTCAGTCTTTGCAGTAGTAACCACGGTTACGTCCATACCCCTTACCTTTTCCACCTTGTCGTATTCGATTTCAGGGAAAATCAGCTGTTCTTTAATGCCCAGCGTATAGTTTCCTCTTCCGTCGAAAGCGTCTGCGGACACGCCGCGGAAGTCACGCACACGGGGAAGCGCCAGGTTCACCAGACGGTCAAGAAAATCATACATCTTCTCGCCGCGCAGAGTGGTCTTGCACCCGATGGCCATACCTTCCCTGATCTTGAAGTTTGCGATGGAATGCTTGGCCTTTGTAGCCACGACATGCTGTCCTGTAATGATCTCCAGATCCTTGATGGCATTCTCCAGGGCCTTTGCATTTTCCTTTGCATCGCCCACGCGCATGTTCACCACGATCTTTTCCAGTTTCGGGACTTCCATCACATTTTTATATCCAAACTTTTTGGTCATTGCTTCTACAATCTGATCATTGTATAAGTCTTTCAGTCTGCTCATGTTTACGGCCTCCTTTCCTGGAATTAATCAATCACTTCGCCGGTTGACTTGGCGAAACGCACCTTTTTATCATTCTCGATCTTAAAACCGATCCTGGTGGGTTTTCCCTTATGGACATACATCACGTTGGATATGTCAAGGGCTGCTTCCTTTTGAATAATTCCGCCGTTCTGGTTTGCCGCTGAGGGCTTCGCATGCTTTGTTACCATGTTCGCGCCTTCCACGACCAGTCTGCCATTCTTTTTATCTATGGAAAGGACTTTGCCTTCCTTGTCCTTATCCTTGCCGGCGATGATCCTGACGGTGTCGCCTTTTTTAATCTTCATTGTTGACATAAGGCACCTCCTATAATACTTCGGGAGCCAGGGAAACAATTTTCATGAACTGTTTCTCACGAAGCTCTCTCGCCACCGGTCCAAAGATACGGGTTCCCCTGGGAGTCTTGTCATCCTTGATGATCACAGCTGCGTTCTCATCAAACCTGATATAGGAACCGTCTTTCCGACGGGCGCCTTTTACCGTACGTACCACAACCGCCTTTACCACGTCGCCCTTCTTTACAACGCCGCCTGGTGTTGCATCTTTCACACTGGCAACGATGATATCGCCGATGTTTGCATATCTTCTCGTAGAGCCACCCATCACTCTGATGCACAGGAGCTCTTTTGCACCGGTATTATCAGCGACCCTCAGTCTGCTTTCCTGTTGAATCATACCAAACCTCCATGCTGCCCACAGCCCGACGACTCGGGCCTCGGCACAAATTTTTCCGATTGAAATTCCAATGCTTATTTCGCTCTCTCGATGATCTCCACAAGCCTCCATCTCTTATCCTTGGAGAGTGGCCTTGTTTCCATAACCTTTACGGTATCGCCGATATTGCAATCGTTGTTCTCGTCATGGGCTTTCAGCTTATAGGTTCTCTTCACGATCTTTCCATAAAGAGGATGCTTTACATGATCCTCTACGGCAACAACGATCGTTTTCTGCATTTTATTGCTAACGACTTTACCGGTACGTGTCTTTCTCAGATTTCTTTCCACGTCGATGCGCTCCTTTCTGGATTTTAACAGCCTCACTGGGCCGCTCTGGCCTTCTGCGTGATAAGGGTCTGGATCCTCGCGATATTCTTCCGGACCTCTTTGATCCTCGCTGTATTTTCAAGCTGATTTGTCGCGTTCTGGAATCTCAAATTGAAAAGTTCTTTTTTGGCATTAACCAGCTCCTGAGCCAGTTCAGCGTCGGATTTTTTCTTTAAATCTTCAACATACTGCTTAGTTTTCATTTGATACACCGCCTTCCAAATCTGCCTTAGAAACAATTTTACATTTACATGGAAGTTTATGCATGGCAAGACGTAACGCTTCTTTTGCAGATTCCTCGGGAACGCCTGCGATTTCAAACATTACACGGCCAGGCTTAACAACTGCCACCCAATACTCCAGTGTACCCTTACCGGAACCCATACGGGTCTCAGCAGGCTTGGAGGTCACTGGCTTGTCAGGGAATATCTTGATCCAGACTTTACCGGTACGCTTGGTATAACGTGTCAGCGCGATACGGGCAGCCTCTATCTGATTGGATTTGATCCAGCACGGCTCACAGGCCACCAGGCCATATTCTCCGTAAGTAATGACATTGCCGCGCGTTGCCTTGCCCGCCATGGAACCGCGGAACTGTTTACGACGTTTTACTCTCTTGGGCATTAACATTATTTATCGCTCCCTTCCGATGAAGACTTTCTGGTCCTGGCTGCGCCGGCAGCGCTCTCTTCATTATTTCCTTTCGTAGGGAGAATCTCCCCTTTGTAAATCCATACCTTTACACCCAACTTGCCGTACGTGGTGTCCGCTTCCGCGAAACCATAATCGATATCGGCTCTCAAGGTCTGAAGCGGAATCGTTCCTTCGCTGTAGAATTCGGTACGGGCGATATCCGCTCCGCCAAGACGTCCGCCGACAGCGGCCTTGATGCCGAGGGCGCCCGCTTTCATAGTCCTGCCCATGCAGGATTTCATGGCCCTTCTGAAGGACACACGGTTCTCGAGCTGCTGCGCGATGTTCTCCGCAACCAGCTGGGCATCCTTGTCAGGCCTTTTGATCTCTTTGATGTCAACCAGGACCTTCTTGTCCGTCAATTTGGACAGTTCCTTTTTGGTCACTTCAATTTCAGCCCCGCCTTTGCCGATCACAACGCCCGGCTTCGCAGTATAAATGATGATCTTCACCCTGTCGGACGCTCTTTCGATCTCAATCTTGGATACGCCTGCGCTATAGAGTTTCTTCTTTAAATATTTCCTGATATTATAATCTTCCACCAGGAAGTCCGAAAATTCGGCGTCCGCATACCATCTGGAGTCCCAGTCTTTGATAATGCCGACTCTTAAGCCATGAGGATTTACTTTCTGTCCCATATTTTCTCCTTTCAACAACGCTCGCCGGCAGGAAAGCGCCGGAAGCATTTACCTCCCGATTATTTCTCGTCCAGAACCAGAGTAATGTGGCTCATCCTCTTCTCGATTCGATAAGCTCTCCCCTGCGCCCTGGGCTGTATTCTCTTCATCGTGGGGCCCTTGTTCGCGTAGCACTCCGCCACGTACAGGTTATCCCTGTTCATGCCGTTGTTGTTCTCCGCATTCGCGATGGCGGATTCCAGTAGCTTCTTGATCAGGCCGGATGCGTATCTGGGATTGTATTCCAGGATGGCCAGCGCCGTTGTGACATTTTTGCCTCTGATGGCGTCCAGTACAAAACATGCTTTCTGCACAGAAACCCTCGCATAGGATAACTTTGCAGAAGGTCTTGTATCTTTATTCGCATTTCTTTCTCTCTTAATCTGGGTTCTATGTCCTCTTGCCATGGATAAAACCTCCTTTCGATTACCTCAGCTTGGATTTCTTTTCGTCTTTTCCATGTCCCCTGTAGGTTCTGGTGGCCACGAACTCACCCAGCTTGTGTCCGACCATATCCTCCGTAATATATACGGGTACATGCTTCCTTCCGTCATGGACAGCAATCGTATGCCCCACAAAGGACGGGAAGATTGTGGAACGGCGGGACCAGGTCTTGATGACCTGCTTCTGCCCTGCAGCGTTCATTGCATCTACTTTTTTAAGGATGCTTTCATCCGCGAAAGGTCCTTTTTTCAGTGATCTAGCCATTGATTCGTTCCTCCTTATTTGATAGCCCTACCGTCTCTTCTTCTCACGATCAGCTTGTTGGATTTGTTTTTCTTCTTACGCGTCTTCAAGCCGAGCGCAGGTTTGCCCCAGGGAGTGCACGGTCCCGGACGTCCGATACCGGTCTTGCCTTCGCCGCCGCCGTGGGGATGGTCGTTGGGGTTCATCACGGAACCGCGTACCGTAGGACGGATACCCATGTGACGTTTCCGTCCGGCCTTACCGATGTTGATCAGGTTGTGGTCTGCATTTCCCACAACGCCCACGGTGGCGCGGCATACAAGAGGAACCATTCTCATTTCTCCGGAAGGAAGTCTCAGCGTGGCATACTTACCTTCCTTTGCCATCAGCTGTGCGCTGTTGCCAGCGGAACGGACCAGCTGGCCGCCCTTGCCGGGATACAGCTCGATATTGTGAATCTGGGTACCCACCGGGATCTCTGACAGAGGCAGGCAGTTGCCGATCCTCACTTCTGCGTGAGGGCCGTTCATAACTTTCATGCCGTCCATCAGGCCTTGGGGAGCCAGGATATATGCTTTTTCGCCGTCCGCATAGCAGATCAGGGCGATGTTGGCGGTTCTGTTGGGATCGTATTCAATGCCTATTACGGTTGCAGGCACATCGTCTTTACGCCTTTTGAAATCGACCAGCCTGTATTTCCTTCTATTTCCGCCGCCGCGGTGTCTTACGGTGATCTTACCCTCGTTATTACGTCCGGCATTTTTCTTCAGGGAGACGCAAAGGCTCTTTTCGGGTGCATCCTTTGTGATCTCAGAGAAATCGGAACCGGTCATATTTCTTCTGGAAGGTGTATATGGGTTATATGTCTTAATTCCCATGATGGTTTCTCCTTTTCTTTATCATTTATTGTCGTGCTTGATCTGCACTTAACCGGAAACCAACGGCAGACCGCCGCGGCTTCCATGAACCGCAGCCTTACAGCCCTGCAAAGATTTCGATATCCTTGCTCTCCGGCGTTAACGCAACGATGGCTTTCTTGGTCTTAGCCGTTTTACCGACCACCATGCCGCGCCTTCTCTTCTTACCTTCGCAGTTCATCGTGTTCACGCTCTTTACCTTGGTTCCCTCAAACATCTTTTCCACAGCTTCCTTGATCTGGGTCTTGTTTGCTTCCGGATGAACCAGGAACGTATATTTCTTATCTCCCATACCAGCCATACTCTTCTCGGTAATGACAGGTTTGAGGATGACATCATAATATTTCAGATCAGCCATTATGCGTATACCTCCTCAATCGTCTTGACAGCGTCTTTGGTAACGACCACCGTGCCCGCGTTCATCACATCATACACACTTAAAGAGCCCGTCAGTGTGGTGCGGATGGCAGGCAGGTTCCTGGCGCTCATGATCACCTTTTCATCCTTTTCGTTCAGGATCACCAGACCCTTTTCCACCTTCAGGTTATCCATCACCTGTTTGAAATTCTTCGTCTTGATCTCATCCATCTTCAGTTCGTCCAGGACGATGAATTTGTTCTCCTGCACCCTGCAGGTGAGCGCGGACTTCAGAGCAGCCCTCTTTTCCTTCCTGTTCATCTTAAAGGAATAGTCCCTGGGCACGGGAGCGAACACCACGCCGCCTCCAGTCCACTGAGGAGCCCTTGTGGATCCCTGTCTCGCATGGCCTGTTCCCTTCTGTCTCCAGGGCTTTCTGCCGCCTCCGGAAACCTCGGAACGGGTCTTCGCTTTCTGTGTGCCCTGACGCTTATTGGCAAGCTGCTGCACCACAGCCATGTGCACCAGATGTTCATTTACTTCAACGCCAAATACCGCATCGCTTAAGTCGATGGTGCCGACTTCCTTGCCTTCCATATTAAAAACAGCTACATTAGCCATTATCAGTTCCTCCTTTCACCCCTGATTCAAGCATCCACTTTCGTGGTCTCTTTGATAGTTACCAGTGCTTTCCTGGGGCCGGGTACTGCGCCTTTTACCAGAAGCAGGTTCTTTTCGGCATCCACCCTTACGATTTCCAGGTTCTGGACGGTGACTCTCACACAACCCATATGGCCAGGCATCCCTTTTCCCTTGAACACACGGCTCGGGGAGGAGCAGGCGCCGTTGGAACCCTGATGACGATGGAATTTGGAACCGTGGGCCATGGGGCCTCTATGCTGGCCATATCTCTTGATGGCGCCCTGGAACCCTTTACCTTTGGAAATGGCAGTGGCATCCACCTTATCGCCCTCGGCAAAGATATCCGCCCTGATTTCCTGTGCCGGCGCATATTCGGACGCATTCTCAAATTTGAATTCGCGAACATATCTCTTGCAAGAAACGCCTGCCTTATCGAAGTGGCCTTTCTCGGCCTTATTTACGCCATGCCTATGGATGACTTCTTTTCTGCCGCCCTTGTCCTTGTTGACGATCTTTTCCTTCTTGTCCACAAAGCCTACCTGAACAGCGCTGTAGCCGTCATTCTCCACCGTCTTCACCTGCGTTACTACACAGGGGCCTGCCTGGAGCACGGTTACAGGCACCAGGGAACCGTCTTCCCTAAAAATCTGGGTCATACCCACTTTGGTGGCTAAGATTGCTTTCTTCATATTCTGTTTTACCTCCTTATGTTCTACATAGCGGAATAGCAAAGTTCACCATTCATACGTCTTGTAGAGGTTACTGTGTGCCAGTTATTTGGTTTTCATTTTGATATCGATATAAACGCCTGCAGGCATCTCCAGCCTCTGCAGGGCATCCACCGTCTTATTGGTGGGAGCGATGATGTCGATGAGCCTCTTGTGGGTCCTCTGCTCGAACTGTTCTCTGCTGTCCTTATATTTATGGACAGCCCTGAGGATCGTAACCACTTCCTTCCTGGTGGGAAGCGGGACAGGACCGCTCACCTGCGCTCCGTTCCTCTTGACCGTGTCGATGATCTTCCTGGCGGAAGCGTCCACCAACTGATGATCATAAGCTTTCAATGTAATTCTCATTACCTGATTTGCCATAAAAAAAGTCGCCTCCTTATTCGCACTTTTTTACGTAAGTACGACAAGCGGTGACTGTACACTCTCCCGTGTGTGTCCCATCCGGCAACGCAATAGCGGGGCATGACTACCCCTCCTTCAGAAAGGACCTTTTCACAACGGTTGTTTCTGCTTATCCACAGACTTCATTGCTTGTACAGTGACTTGTCGTCAGTTTCCTCAAACCGGCTTTAGCCGGCTTTTTGACATTCGCTCCACGGAAAACCCGCCCTGGGGCGGCAACCTCACGCTTCATCGCTATCATGTCACAGCATTTTGTATTATAAAGGGAATTTGGGGAAAATGCAAGGGTTTTTTTCGGAAAAGCGAAGAAATTTTCGAAAAATGTGTGTTGTTCAAGCGTTTTATATCTAGAAGGACGGAGATTTCATATGCAGAAAGGAATGGCAGAGGACGCCAGGAGGCAGGGAAGGGTGCGGCTTGCGGCGGTGAAGCGGCAAGCCGCACCCTTCCCTGCCCCCTGGCTGGTTTTCGTCTTCTTTGGAGTTCTGGAAATTGGGATTTACTTAAATATTTGTATCTTACCATTGATTTTTACTAAAGCGTAGGAACATATGATCACAATTATAGTTGCAGTTATATTTCCCCATATATTATCGTTGATGACGTAAATTCCTTGTAAAGAATTTACAATGCAATGAAATAATACACAAAGCCATACGCTGCCCGTATTTTTTCTGATACTTGCCAAAGCAAAGCTCAATCCCAATACGCTTATTCCAAATGCGAAATAATTTTGTCCATATTGAGCTGCTCCTTGTATGTAAAACAAAGGCAAATGCCACAACCACCAAATAACACTAACAATAATAGTTGATACAGTGAATGGATACTTTTTCTCTAATTCCGGCTGAAGAATATAACGCCAGCCCGCTTCTTCTAACCCGCCTCCAAAAATCATCATAGGAATCATAACAATTATTGCAAAAATAGGCGCCCCCTTTTCGTACCCGGAAATAAAACATTGGGGGAAAATAAATAGGATTGTCATAATCACTATCATACTGTAGGAAAAAATATTATGTTTATAATCAAAGATATTTTTTAACCATTCTTTAAAATTTATAACTTCGTTGTCGCGCTTTAATGTTAAATAGGATGCGATTGTTGGCGACAATCCGCCTAACAGAAACGGCACATACATCAATCTATTATCATTCAGCGAAATTCCATTAAAACTGCATAATAGGCATATCCCCCAACCAATCGACATAATCAGAAAGGTGCAGCGCAAATAATTTTTGTTTAGCTTGCTCATTCTCTCATATCCCCTTAACTAAATCCCGATTTATAGGCTTCATTATAATAAATTTATTTTCTGCCTTCAATGCATATTTATAGGCTTCTTTTCAATGGAAATTCCATTTATTACTGTTCCCAGCCCTACCAGCCTCCCCCAATGCATGCTTTCACTCTTTCGGTAAATCATCTTTTATGGTAAAATGGACTCATGCAAAGGAGGCTCCCTTCCCATGAGAATATTGATCCTAGGCGCCAGCGGCGTTGCTGGTAGCGCTATATATGAGGAACTGCATGCACACCATACCGTCTATGGAACCTATTTTTCCAGTCAGACATGTCTTATGGGAAGGGAACATATGCTTCCCCTCGATATTTCCCAAGACGGCCGGTTGAATGAGGTTCTCCAAATTGCCGCGCCGGAGATTATCGTCTCCTGTCTGCAGGGAGACTTTTCGGCTCAGCTTCAGGCCCACGAGGATGCAGCACGTTATCTTTCATCGAAGGAAAACGGCAGGCTGTTCTATCTGTCCTCAGCAAACGTATTCGACGGGGATGACGGCAGAGTCCATTACGAAGATGATATTCCGACGGCGGAAAGCGAATACGGCAGGTTTAAAATTGCGTGCGAAGGAATGCTTGCCGGCATTCTGGGAGAGCGGGCTACTATTCTCCGGCTTCCTTTTATCTGGAGCCGCAGGCCGGGTTCCCGTCTGGATAAGCTGTTTGATGCCGTGCAAAAGGGAACGTCCATCCCTGCCTGGTCAAATCTGTATACCAACCATACTACGGACCGTCAAATCGCAGCTTATGTCCATTTTCTCCTTGATCAGGGCAAAGGGGGAATTTTCCATGTGGGAAGCAGGGAGGCCTGTGAATATATTCCTTTCCTGGAAAACCTGCTCCGAAAGGTGTTTCCCACACAGAATATCCCTTTTATAATAGAAGAAAATACAAAGACCTCCTATCTGGCTGTCCTGTCCAAGCGGCAGGATATCCCAGATCATCTTTTAACGGGGAATGAAGAGATCCTTTCTTATCTCACGGGATGAGCCAAGCTCTTGTCCCTGTTGGTTGGCCTCTTTCCCATCCCTCTTTTTTTCCTTCCTTTTCAGCTGCTCCAGCTGTTGGCGGATTTTTTCTATTTCCCGTTCCAGCTTTCTTTCCTTCTCCTCATCCTTTTCACGGACGGCTTCGCTCTTTTCCCGTTCCAGCTGCGAAAGTCTCTGCTCCAGCGCGCGGATCCGGGAACTCCCTCCGCCAAAATCTCCGCCCGCTGGCATTGCAGGCGTAAAAGAACCAACCGAATGAATGCTCATATGCTCTTACCTCTACCTTTCCTTTCCGAATAGTTATAGTTACTCTATCCATATCGGCTAGGAAAGCGGCAGGATCTATCGGATTGGTGCCAAACGCCCTTTTCCTGATGTGAAAATAATATCCGCTTCCTAAAAGCAGCTTCATATATGCTTTCCCATGTTGTGTATGGAAATGCACAACAATAACGCTCGATGCGCATTGTGGCAATCATGGCATTCTATATGACGCCTGCGGAAAGGCCGCCGCAGACATGGACGGCAGATTAAAATTTCTCTTCACGCTTTTGATTGACGGCAGTATTGCAGGCAAAGCCAGCGATATGCGATGGTGTATGGACGAAAAGCAGGTTGAGTCTATAAATCCCTTCCAAGACCGTCTTTTCCATCGCGCCTCCCTGTTTTTCCATGACAAAACGGATATTAGAAAGGCCGATTCCTTCCTCCGGCATTTTGTTGATTTCTCTGCTGCAGCTGTTTTCAATGGATAGCAGATAAAGATTCCCCTTCTGCCTGCCCGAAAGGCGGATGAACCGCTCCCCCTCTTCGCAGGCCTCACAGGCCTTTATGGCATTGTCCATGGAATTGGCCAGAACAATACACCAATCTATATCTTTCATACCCTCGATTTCAGGAAGCTTTATTTCGCACCCAAATACGATCTTCCTCTGTCTCGCAGCGGAAAGCTTACTTCCCATCAAAGCGTCCACCGCCGCATTCCCCGTCTGAACCGGCCAGGAAAGCCCTTCGAGAAACGCTTTCATGTCGGACAGATATTCCAGGGCCTCCCCGGGCCGATCCGCTTTCAGCAGTTCGGCCAGAACGGTCATATGGTTCCGGATATCATGCCGAAAGGAACGGGTTTGCCCATAGCGTGCCTTCGCCTCCTGCATATAGACTTCCTGCGCCGCCGTCTGCTGTTCCAGCAGCCGCATCCGTTCCTGAGAGCGAAGCATTTT
Organism: uncultured Lachnospiraceae bacterium; assembly: GCA_947650005.1. Taxonomy (GTDB): domain Bacteria; phylum Bacillota; class Clostridia; order Lachnospirales; family Lachnospiraceae; genus Eisenbergiella. The sequence continues at coordinate 8,654 of CANSTU010000052.1, read as the reverse complement.
CACAATTCTTTGATGCACTAGCAATACCGCAAGTAGGCAGAGCCCGGCAAAAACCTGGAGGAATAGAATTTCTCCATAATGAATTTGGAAATCAGGAATCATCTCCAGCGTCTCATGATCCACCACCATCCCGCGGCCATAGACGGAATCCTGAAGCACCCGTTCCATCATCGCAATGAAAAGAGCGGGAATGACCAGCTGTAATAGGGCCAGCCGGCCTGTCACAACCATACAAGACATAAATTCATGCAGGATCAGAACGAAAAGGCCGGCCGCCAGCGCCACTTTCACCAATTCCCGCACCGCATCCGAAGGCGGGATCCAGTCCGTATGCCTAATTACAAAGGGGGCCGCCACTCTGTAATCGAACCAGCGGACCACGCTGCTCGTAACGCTGAGGACGGAAAGGATCAGGATGGCCATGGCCGCTGCAATCCCCCATTTTCTTTTCAGGCCAAATCTGCCGAAGCAGGCGAGAAGACAAATCTCCAATAGCAACCCCAGGCTTCCTGGAATCTTCCATACCATCTCCGCTCCGAATAGGCAGCAATACAGCGCCGCATAGCAAAGCCCCCGCCTCCATTTAAACGAAACGCCGCAATATTGGCAGAAAAAATAGACGACGATGATTGGCAGGCATAGATTTCCCAAAAGATTGGGTATGGCAATCTGCCATTGCAAAAAATAAGCCCCATCCGCCATATCCCAAAACCGCCAGTCCAATCCTACTCCTCCTCGTCCATAAGGCACAGAAGCCTCCTGCGGAATGCCTGCCGGTACTTTTTGGAAACAGGGACATGGTCCCCGTTTTCCAGATAGACTTCCCCTTCCGCATATTCCTGCAGATAGTCCGGATTCATCAGGAAACTGCGATGACACCGAACCAAACACGGGCTCGTCTGCTTCTCCACATCCTGCATCCTCCCATAATACTCTAAAACACCGCTCTTTGTATGCAGATAAATTTTACGGTTTATCACCTCGCAGTAATAGATATCTGCCAGCTTAACGGATCTGCACCGATCCGCTGTCCTGATGAAAAGCCGCCGCTGCGTTTTCTGCTCCAAACGTTTCAATGCACGCTTCATAGCCGCCTCCAGCCGCGCTTCATCAATCGGTTTACAGAGATAGTCCATGGCTTCCACCTCAAAGGCATCCAACATACATTCCTTCAGGACGGTTACGAAGATCAGCGCCCCCGAGAATTCTTTCTCCCGCAGCCTTTTCGCCAGCTCAATCCCATCCAGATCCGGCATACGGATATCCAGAAAGATCAAATCATAGTCCAGTTCCCCAAGCAGCAGCTTTACGGCGCTGGTATAACATACGATCCGCGCCTGTCTCTGCTGCCGCCCCATTTCCATAGAAACCAATTTCTTCAGTTGGCCGCACATCACCGCCTCGTCGTCACAAATGGCAATTTTTATCACGGAAAACCGCACCTCCTGTCCATGACCGGCTTTAAACCATATCCATCATAACAAAAATGTATCTCTGGATCAATCTCAGGGCGGGCAATTCTATTTTCTGGTAATCTTTTGGATAGAGAATAAGAATGTATGTAGTATCAGGCGGCCGCCCCTCCCAAACATAATATCTATTCTCCTACCGCAAAGTAAAACAAGGCCGGGAAAAACCCAGCCCTGTTTATCAGCACGCCTTTTATCACACACTATCCGGCTTCTTACTCCCGGTTATATTCTTAATCGCGAAGAGCGTCCCCACCATAAGAACCGCCCCCACGGGCAGCGGAACCCATACATTCTGCACGAAGCCAGCCAACAGATAGGTCACGAAGGAAACCGCCGCCACCGTGATCGCATAGGGAAGCTGGGTTGACACATGATTCACATGATCACACTGCGCCCCTGCGGAAGCCATGATGGTGGTATCCGAAATGGGAGAACAATGATCCCCGCATACGGCCCCTGCCATACATGCGGAAATAGAAATGATCATAAGCTGCGGATCCGATTTTTCAAATACGGCCACCACGATCGGAATCAGGATGCCAAAGGTTCCCCAGCTGGTTCCTGTCGCAAATGCCAAGAAACATCCTACCAGGAAAATGATCGCAGGTAAGAGGCTCATCAGGCCGCCCGCCGCCTGCTCCATGGCTCCCGCTACGAATTCCGCGGCGCCCAGGCTGTCCGTCATGGCTTTCAGCGTCCAGGCAAAGGACAGGATCAGGATCGCCGGAACCATGGCTTTAAAACCCGCAGGGATACAGGACATGCATTCACGGAACTTCATCACCCTTCTAATGCAGTAATAAACAATCGTAAGAGCCATGGCAAAAAAGCTTCCCAGAGCCAGTCCCACGGAAGCATCGCTGTTGGAAAAAGCCGTCACAAAATTTTCCCCGTCAAAGAAACCGCCCGTATAAATCATCCCGACCACACAGCACAGAATCAGCACCGCAATGGGCAACACCAGATCGATTACCTTTCCTTTGGGATTCGCCGTTTCCTCTTCCGCAGCCTTCGCCTCAGATTTTCCGGAGGTGAACAGATCCCCATTCAGCGCATTTTTCTCATGCACAGCCATGGGGCCGTAATCAATGTTCATCACCACCAGGCAGACCATCATCAGGATGGTGAACAGGGCGTAATAATTGTAAGGAATGGCCCGGATAAAAATGGAAAATCCGTCCTCTCCCTCTACAAAGCCGGATACGGCCGCTGCCCAGGAAGAAATCGGCGCAATGATGCAGATGGGCGCTGCCGTGGCATCGATCAGGTAGGCCAGCTTGGAACGGGATACATTGTGCCGGTCCGTTACGGGACGCATGACGCTCCCCACCGTTAAGCAGTTAAAATAGTCGTCAATGAAAATCAGGATCCCCAAAACAATGGTGGCCAGCTGTGCGCCCACACGGCCTTTAATCTTCTCCTTGGCCCAACGCCCGAAGGCTGCCGAACCTCCCGCGCTGTTCATCAGGCTCACCATTCCTCCCAGGATCACCAGGAAGATCAGGATGCCCACATTATAGCTGTCGGATAAGACCGCCAGAAAACCGCCTTCAAAGATGTGGGTAATCGTCCCCTCAAAACCGAATCCGGAGTAAAACAGCCCGCCCACCAGAATTCCCACGAACAGGGAGCTATAGACCTCCTTTGTAATCAAAGCCAGCACAATCGCCACAATAGGCGGTATCAGGGATGCAAATGTGGCATACATAGCAGGCTGGGGCGCCTCGCCCTCGGCTGCCAGCGCCGTCATGGAAAAACATGCCGCCAGCAGAAAAATCCATCCCGCGCATCTGCCGGCTTTTCTTGCCAGTCCTCTCATTTTTTACTATCTCCTCTCATCTTCTGTCATCCACATAGATCATATATTGATCACACAAAAAAAGCCTTGAATGATAGTTTCCCTTGCGAAAACACACTCATGGCTCCCTCTAGTCCATTGGTCATCCCTGATAGCGCTCCACATTGCCCTGTGACAGTCCGCCGGATTTTCTCCCAAAGAAACTGCCTGTACCCTTTGACAGGTCTGTTTCCAACGGCCCAGGCATATCCCCCGGACGGAGATATCCCTTCGGCGGTATTCCCTTTCCCAAACGGACAGCCGTCCTGGGCCTATGCCGGATGGTACTGATCAATACCGCGCCTCTATCATACATGCTACTTTTCCTATGTAATTCACAGGTATTGTAACACGCTTTTCCCTTCTTGCCAAGCGATAAATACAATTCTCCACCCTAAACGCACGAACGTGCCAATCGGCCCCTTTATCCCCTACGCGCCACAAATGGCGTTTCAATCGCAGCGGTTCGCCTTACCACGGCCCGCCCACGCAAGGACCATCCCAGACAGGGCGCGGCGGCCTTGCTATGTTTCCCCACGCCATCGCGCCGGACATTCCGCTGAGCCCTGGACGCTTCCCTCTCGAGCAATGGCTCTCCAGGGAAGCAGGTCTCATCTTCATGGCGCGAAATGCGTGGGGAAACATAGCAAGGCCGCCGCGCCCTGTCTGGGATGGTCCTTGCGTGGGCGGGCCGTGGTAAGGCGAACCGCTGCGATTGAAACGCCATTTGTGGCGCGTAGGGGATAACTGAAAGTAGACAAAAAGATCAAAGGTTATTATAATGGAACACAGAGTCAATCTCGCGGCGACGGTCAGGCTGAATATACTTTAGATCCGCCGCAGGCACGACGCCTGACTCATTGCCTGCGGGAGTCAATGATAAAAGTTGGGAGGCAGGAATCTTCATGGAAAAAGTAATATGGGATGAGCAGTTTAATATCGGTGCAGAGGTAGTGGACAAAGCACATGCCAAACTTTTTCGGATCATAGGAAAGCTGATTGATCTTTCCGTAGATCCACAGAAATATCAAAATACATACAAGGAGGGCGTCAAATATCTGGAAGATTATTCAATGAAGCATTTTTCAGAGGAAGAAGCGTTTATGCGATCCATCAAGTACGGCGGATATGCGCGGCATAAACAGATTCATGACGCTTTCAGGGACAAAACCCTAGTTTCCCTGAAAAAGGATTTGACGCTGTCGGACTATTCCCCCTTGTCTGTCCAGCGGTTCGTGGGTACTATGACTGGATGGCTGACCGGCCATATTATGACGGAGGATCAAGCGATCGTAGGAAAGGTATCGACAAAAAAAATTTTCGATTATTCTTCTCAAGTATCCACCATATCCAAGGCCGTCAACAGGGCCATGCTGGATGTATTCCGAATCGAGGCAAAGCTGGTCAGTGCAAATTATAAGGGACAGAACATCGGAAACGGTTTTTATTCCCGTCTGCTATATGATATTGAAGGCGGCAGCAGGCTGCAGCTTCTGTTGGGTGTAGAGGAGCCCTTGATTCTCCGGGGGGGGGCGGTCAGATGCTGGGGATGAAGCAGATTCAAAAGGGCGAAATGGCAAATGAAGCCTCTCTGAAGGTATTTGAACTGCTCTTCCAGCATATGGGAAGAATGTTCCGGACAGAGAAGGAGCACGAGCTTAACAAAAATGACCTGTTAACCAGAGATGAATTTCGCGCAGATTTTATGAAAGGTTATCCCTGCAGTCTTCTGTTTAGTACCAAACTGGGGTATTTTGTCTTCTGTTTCCGAAGCTGGCGGATAAAGAGCCAGAAAACCGAAAACGCGTCAGGAAAGGATGAAAGCAACACATGTGGATCGCCAAACAGTGGAAAGAATACGAAGTCATAGATACCGGACGCGGTGAAAAGCTGGAGCGATGGGGCGAATATCTGCTGATCCGCCCCGATCCTCAAGTCATCTGGGAATCACAGCGTGAACATTCCGGCTGGAGAAATCGAAACGGGCATTATCATCGCAGCGCCAAAGGCGGCGGAGAATGGGAGTTTTTCGGCCTGCCTCAGGAGTGGAGCATCCATTATGGGCAGCTTACCTTCCGACTGAAGCCTTTTAGTTTTAAGCATACCGGGCTTTTTCCGGAGCAGGCCGTCAACTGGGACTGGTTTTCCGATCTCATTTCCAGGGCTGGCAGGCCGCTAAAGGTGTTGAATCTTTTTGCCTACACCGGAGGCGCCACCTTAAGCGCCGCCCAAGCGGGCGCACACGTCACCCATGTGGACGCCTCTAAAGGAATGGTGAACTGGGCAAAAGAAAACGCTGCCGCGTCCGGCCTTTCCGATGCCCCAATCCGTTGGCTGGTGGACGACTGCGTCAAATTCGTGGAAAGAGAGCTGCGCAGGGGAAATACCTATGACGGTATCATCATGGATCCTCCATCCTATGGCAGAGGACCCAAGGGCGAAATCTGGAAAATCGAAGAAAATATCTTCCCTTTCCTACAGCTATGCGCCCGACTGCTTTCCCCCGATGCCCGCTTCTTCCTCCTCAATTCCTATACCACAGGGCTGCAGCCTGCCGTTCTTTCCTACATGATGAACCTATGCATCGCACCCATCCTAGGAGGACATGTGGAAGCGAACGAAATCGGGCTTCCCGTCACGGAAAGCGGGCTGGTTCTTCCCTGCGGGGCGTCCGGACGCTGGGAGCGCTAAACGCGCAGCGCCCGGCACACCGCCACAGGATGTGCCATTGGTTTTCTCCTGCCCCGGAATCGTTCAGCTAAGTCCTGCAATAATTCCAGCTGCAACCACAATATAGATCATAAATACAATTGCGAATACGATTCCGGCCCAGATCAGGGATGCCTTGCAGAAATTGGCCTTGCTCTTCTTTTCCGTACTGCTAAATCCCCAGACGAACAGCATAATCAGATTCACACAGGGAATGGAAAGCAGCACCAGCGTGAGAATCCATTCCGATACCTTCACCGGTTCCTCTCCGCCTCCTACGAATCCTTCCGGCATCTGGGGCGCCCCCTGATAAGGGCTGGCCTGATAGGGGTACGGATTAGGGGTTCCATATCCGTTGCCCGGATATCCCTGGTTCGGCCGAGGCGGATTTTGATAGGGCTGATTCTGCCAGGCGCCGGTCGGAGACTGTGCATATTGATTCGCCATACCACCGTTACCCGCCTCAGTCCCGTTCCCTCGGGCATTGCTGAAATTGACAGGCACTTTTTGCACATCTTCCGCCTGACCGGTTCTCTCTTCCGACAAATCCTTCATTTCAGGTGTGGAATCCGCACTGGTTCTGCTCTCATCCCACATACCGCCCCAATTTTTATCTTCCATCATCACACCATACCTTTCCGCAGGACGTCATCCTCCTGCCCTATCCTAAATTCCTCCGAATAAGATCCGGTCATCCTATGAACGGATATCCCATATTTTGCGCAATAATTTATTATAAGATGAAAATAATGACCCCAGAATGCTATCCTCTTTCAAAATCAGAGGCGGGGAGCCAGGAAAAAGAACTGCCATACGATAAAAATGATACAGAATCATCACACCCCCGATTCCACCCAGAATCAAAGGAAACCCGGGCGGCCGCCGGCCGCGCACATATCTGTGCCACGCGGCATAAATTCCCGCCAAAATCCACAGATAAATACTGGGATTATAAGAAAATGCATCCGCAAAACGGCCGACAGCCACACAGTAAAGCGCCCGGGTCATCCCACAACCCGGGCAGGGAAGCCCTGCCAAAATCACCAGGGGGCAGAAAGCGCCAAAGAGGGTCGTTACCATAACATCATAGACCAAGAATGCAGGCAGGGCCCATTTATAGCCCTTCAGATCTCTCCAAAGGCGCTTTCCTATGTTTCGGAGATTCAACCCTTTTTCATTTTTTATTCCCATTCCACATATTCCGAATATTCTTCCCAAATATTACAGATCCAGGTCTTTCCCTGGTTAAAAATAATCTCTTCGCCGTCCTCATCATAGAATTTAGGCGGAACGCCGTCTCCTTCCAGACGCTCCCAGACGGCGGGGATCACCTTTCCTCCCGTGAAAACGAGCGCCGTCCCCTGTCCGTGGACGCCGAAGGCCAAATAGTCGTGGGAATCCCTCACCTCACCGTGGCAGTATTGAAGTACCACATTGGACACGGCAAGCTGCTCGTCATTGTCCTCGTCTATCTGTTTTTTCCCATCCTGAAAACGATAATAGAGCTGATCCTCTTCCCGATATTCAAAATAGGGGTTATAACCGCCATAGCCTCCGGCATTGGAGCCCGTTCCGCCGGGACGGATGATCTTCGCATCCGCAGCGTCCTCATATTCTGCCCGATATCCCTCCTGGGCGAAGGTAAACTGCGGGACAAAGTCATCATCATATTCCCACTCATAATCCAATCGTTCCACCGCATCCTTCAACCCCTCAATGGTCAGATAGCCTGTGAACTCTTTGCTGTAGCCAGGCCTGTCGAGCCGGACAAAGGCCTCGCTTGCCGGATTATGGATTCCATCCACCGCCTCGCTCACGTTTTGCACTGTGTCCCTGTTGATCAACTCTTCCACATAAGGCTTGGCAAGCCCCCAGTTACAATAGATCGCCTGGTATCCCATGGCCGTGTATACAAAATAATCCCTGCTGCTGCGAACCGGCCCGATATAGTCCATGTCGTCGAAGTCTTCAAAAATCGCCATCAACCGGGTTATTCTCCCTTCTACGGGCGCTTCATAGATGACACTTGCCTTGTCAATCCCGCGCTGGGGAAGCGCAGGCGCATTGTTGGGAATCATTACCGCAATGGGCCTTCTGGTCACTACTTCAGCATCTTTCCACTCTCCGGTCAGATAGCTCTGCATCTTCCCGTCCACCTCTTCCCGTTCCCCGATTACCTCCAGCCCTTCCGGCTGCGTCTCGGTCTCCGTTTCCGGTTCACTCACGGGCTCCGTCTCTTCCAGCGTGCTTTCCTCCACAGCCGTGGGCGTTTCCTCAGCCATGGTCTCCTCTTTCTTCCCACAGCCAGATGCGAGAACCAAACCCAGGAGAGTTACTATCGCAAATACGGTACTTTTTTTTCTCATTTGTCCTCTCATTCTGCCGCTCATGCGGCATATCCAATCAGTATCTATTCCCTACAACCAGCCGAAACGGATAATCCAAAACGGCTTTTCAACATCCCGCATCGCTTCGCATCCAAAACCGCCACACGTCTGAAAGCCGGCTGCCGTGCGTCTCACGATGCTTCACCAGGCTATTATATAATGTTCTCCCCGCTTTGTCCATTGTAAAAAAATGCCCTGCGGATGTACAAACCTGCCTGAACGCTTGAAGTTGATACGTTTCCTTTCATG
>CANSTU010000051.1 GCA_947650005.1 uncultured Lachnospiraceae bacterium | reverse complement strand
TATGTCCGAAGGACGGTGTATGTCCGAAGGACGGTGTATGTCCGAAGGACGGTGTGTGTCCGAAGGGCGGTGTATGTCCGAAGGACGTTATGATTCAGAGGGACAGCATGAGCCTGAAGGGCAGCTGGCCGGGCCGGGGAAGGAAAACCGGGCTGCAGAGGAAAACTGGGAAGGTGTGGTTTTCCATGTGGTGATGGGAGGTTTCCTCGGGCATCGGGAAGGATTAGAACAACTTGCGCAGGGACATCCTAACATTTGCCTGCACTCCCGGGTGGAGCACATGGCTGAACTGATGGAGGATTGCGATGCGGCGGTATCCGCCGCGGGCACCATGCTGTTCGAGCTCAGCGCCATGCAAGTGCCCACTGTTTTCTTCGTCAGCGCGGATAACCAGCAATATGATCGAGAGTTCTTTGGAGAAGAGGAACGGATGCTCTTTGCAGGCGATATCCGCAGGGACGCAGACGGATGCCTGGAGATGGTTCTTGCAGGCCTGATGCGGCTTCGCTTTGATGCGCCGCTTCGGGAACGGATGAAAAAGGCGCTCGGACGAGTGACGGACGGCCGGGGTGCAGGGCGGATTGCGGAGGAGATCTGTCAATTGGACTGAAGTGTACGTGCGCTGGAGCGCGCAGATGGGAGTTAAGTATGAACGCAATTGCAATCATCACTGCCAGAGGCGGGAGCAAGAGGATACCGGGGAAAAATAAAAAGGAATTTCTGGGGAAACCGATCCTGTGTTATCCCATCGAAGCAGCACTCGCCTCGGGCCTGTTTGAGGAAGTAATGGTATCCACGGATGATGAAGAGATCGCGCAACTGGCCAGGAGCGTTGGAGCCGAAGTGCCCTTTCTGAGGAGCGAAGCGACGTCAGGGGATTTTGCCACCACGGATGATGTGCTGATGGAGGTGCTGGAGGAATACGAAAGGCGGGGAAAGACGTTCGCCTATATGGCCTGCCTCTATCCCACGGCGCCCTTTGTGACTGCGGAGAAACTGAAACGGGCCATGGGGCTTTTGGTAGAACAGGATGCGTCTGGGGTGATGCCTGTTCTGCGTTTTTCTTTTCCGCCTCAGCGGGGGATGGCAGTGCGGAGCGGCAGGCTGGAATACTGCTATCCGGAGAACTATATGAAGCGTTCCCAGGATCTGGAACCCATGTACTACGATTGCGGCCAGTTCTACTGCTATCGAGTGGACCGGTATCGAGCTTGTCGGGGCGTGTTGGAGGACGGCTATGTGCCACTCATTTTATCCGAAATGGAAGCGCAGGATATTGACAATCCTTCTGACTGGGAGCTGGCGGAGTTGAAGTACCGCATGATGGAAGAGAGGGAAGAAAGCCTCCGGTAAAGAGCCGCCTGGCTGCAGAATGAGAGGTAGACGGAAAGGCTTTTCAAATCTTTCCCTTCCCCTGATTGGCCTGTGCGCTAAAGCGCGCAGATGGGATGGCCTTGATTTGGGTGCGTACTGATACACGTAGATGGGAACACTTTGATTTGGATGCGTGCTAGAGCGCGCAGATGGGAGCAAAAATGAACCGTATTCAAATTGGAAGCAGATATGTGGGAGAGGGGGAGAAGACATTTCTGGTGGCGGAGGTGTCGGCAAACCATCTGCAAGATTATGACCGGGCGGAGGCTATCATTCGGGCCGCGGCGGAAGCGGGGGCGGATGCGGTGAAGCTCCAGACCTATCTGCCGGATACGATCACGCTGGACTGCGATAATTCCTATTTCCAGATTACTCAGGGGACGATCTGGGACGGAACGACGTTGCACAGGCTGTATGAGACGGCATATACGCCCTGGGAGTGGCACCCGAAGCTGAAAGAATATGCTGCATCCCTGGGGTTGGAATGTTTCTCTTCGCCCTTTGATGAGACGGCTGTGGACTTTCTGGAAGAAATGGATATGCCCGCCTATAAGGTGGCGTCCTTTGAGATTAACGATATTCCGTTGATTCGTAAGATTGCGCGGTTGGGAAAACCTGTAATAATGGCCACGGGGATCGCTTATCTGGAGGATATCGAACGGGCGGTACGGGCGTGCCGGGTGGAGGGGAACGAGCAGATTATTCTTTTGAAATGTACTTCCACCTATCCGTCTCCCTATGAGGACATGAACCTGCGGGTGATCCCCAACATGGCGGAGGCGTTTGGCTGTATGGTCGGCCTGTCGGATCACAGTATGGGGACCGCAGCTGCCGTGGCAAGCGTAGCCCTGGGGGCCAGGATGGTCGAAAAGCATTTGATCCTGTCCCGGTCGGACGGAGGGCCTGATGCGGCGTTCTCCATGGAGCCTGCGGAATTCAAGCAGATGGCGGAGGAGATCCGCATCGTGGAAAAGGCGTTGGGAAAGGTGACCTATGAGCTGACGGAAAGACAGAAAAGAAGCAGGGAGGATGGACGTTCTCTGTTTGTGGTAAAGGACGTGAAGGCAGGAGAAGAATTCACGCGGGAAAATGTGCGCTCTATCCGGCCGGCGTTCGGCCTGCATACCATGTACTATGAAGAAATCCTGGGAAAATGCGCCCAGTCGGACATTAAGAAGGGTACGCCGCTGGACTGGGGACTGATCGGGTGATCCGCTGGAATCCCGGCAGGAGCGCCGGGCATTCACGGGGGGATCAACATTCTATATCCGGTGAATTGTTGATAGTACAGGAGGGCGTGGATGCGTAAAACAATGATGATACTGGGAGCCAGCGCCCTGCAGGTTCCGGCCATCAAAAAGGCAAAGGAGCTGGGCTACCGGATTATTCTGGTAGATTATGACGAGAATGCGGTGGGCTTTTCCCTGGCGGATGTGAAACTGGTGGTGAGTACGCTCGATCAGGAGGAGGTATATCGACAGGCATTGATCCATCAACCGGATGTGATCATTACCTCCACCAGCGACGGGCCGGTGAGGACGGCGGCCTATGTAAACGAAAAATTAGGGAAAAAGCCGGATCTGTCCTATGAAGACGCCCTATGTGCTACGGTGAAGAGCCATATGAGGAGGCGGCTTCAGGAGTGTGGCGTTCCCATCCCCATATATAATGCGGTGGATGACCAGGAAGGATTTCTGGAGGCGGTGGGGCGCCTGGGAGGGCGTTGTATCGTCAAGCCTGCAGACAATGCGGGAAGCCGGGGCGTAGTGCTGCTGGACAAAGAAGAGCAGAAAGGCCGCGACGAGCTGTGCCGGATCTACGAATACAGCAGAGAAAATTCGCGCAGCGGAACCGTAATGGTGGAGGAATTCATGGAAGGGCCCGAAGTGAGCGTGGAGGCCATGACCGTGGACGGAGTGACGAAGATCCTCACTATTACGGATAAATTCATCACGCCTCCCCCCTATTTCGTGGAGCTATGCCACTGCGAGCCAAGCCGGTTGCCAGAGGAGATTCAGGAGGAGATCCGCCGCGTTACCCTGCAGGCGGTGGCAGCGATCCGCCTGCAAAACGGCCCTTCCCATACGGAGGTGAAAGTAACGCAGGATGGTGTAAAGATCGTAGAGCTGGCCGCCAGGCTGGGCGGGGATTTCATCACTTCCAGGCTGGTGCCTCTTTCCACCGGAGTGGATATGGTGGGCGCTTCCGTGGCTCTTGCCGTTGGAAGAAAGCCTGAATTAACTCCAACGCGTCAAAAGGGCGCTGCTATCCATTTCCTGCAGGGAGAAGAAGGCACGATTCGGCACATGGAAGTGCCGGAGGAAGTTTATCGGATGGCAGGCGTGGAGGAGATAGTCCTGTATAAAAAAGAAGGCGACTGCGTGCACAAAACCCGATCCAGCAACGATAGGCTGGGCCATGTCATCACCAGTGGGGAGAGTGCACAGGAGGCTATGGATAGAGGGAAGAGAGCGCTTTCGATGATACGGGTGGAATACTGGCAGCGAGATAATTAGGGATTCCACTTTCAACCGTGAAATAGTTTTCTTTGCTTGTTTTGAGTGCCTGCGGCGTATGTACTATGTATGCATTCCAGTTTGCAGGTTACGGAAAGGCATAATTATTCATATGAAGGACAGGATATATGTTTGTCATACCTATTATCATGTGTACGTGGCATGTCTGAAGGAATTGAACCTGCCGAAGACGGATCGGAGAAATGCAGCCCTGGTGCTCAGCACCATGTCCAACGATTTCAGCGATCTGAAGAGCCGCGCTGATGTATGCGGGCTTTTTCATGCGGTATATATGTTCGACGAACAGGAAGATATTAAGTCTGCGCTGGTGATGGAGTACCATAGAGACAGAGGAAATCTGTTCCTGAACCTGCTGGCCAGAATGCGGTATACAAAACTTTTGGGAAAGCTCCAGGAAAAGTATGTGCCTGTGGATTTCAGGGAATACAAGGACGTGTATGTGTTCTGTGATTCCGACCCAATCGGATATTATTTGAGTTGGAAGAAGATCCCATATCATGCGATGGAAGACGGGCTGGACTGTATCAGTACCTACGATACGGCCAGATATGATAACCGGGGGCATTTCAGATTAAAAGCCTTTTTGGCCGCCCATAATCTGATTTTTATTCAAAATGGCTGGGCGAAGTACTGTATTGACATGGAGGTGAACGATATTTCCGTGCTGCCCTATCCCTGCCCGAAGTATATCGAGAAATCCAGGAAGAAACTGGTGGATGGATTGGACAGAGAGGGAAAGGATATCCTGGTGCGGTTATTCGTTCGGGACATGGACGAAATCAATGAAAAATTGAATACAGGAGACGGGAAAAATCGGATTTTGCTTCTCACAGAACCGTTGTGCGGGTTGGAAGTGCGGGAGCGGATTTTCAGGGACTGTATTGAGCAGTATGGAAAAATAGATGGAGAAGAGTCGGTGGTGATGATTAAGCCCCATCCCAGGGATGTCTTGGACTATCGGAAGGTATTTTCGTCATATATTGTTTTGGATAGTAAATTTCCAATGGAGATATTGAACTTTATTCCGGATTTGAGGTTTCGTCGGGTGATTTCCGTTTTCACGGTGGTGAGAAGCATCCAGTTTGCGGAAGAGATCGTTTATCTGGGAGAGGATTTTATGGATCAATATGAGGCGCCAGAACTGCATCGCCAAAATGAGATGATATAGGCTTATTTGGATGGGGATGCTTCCGGCAGACAGCATAAACAGATGCCGCAGAAGATTGGATGATGGGGCGGGACTTTCCTGGAAACAGCTCTATTCCTGGAAGGCTCCGCCCCTACAAATTTTTGTGGTCAGCTTTTCTTGCATTAGTATCTGAAAGCAGTTTTCCTATTTTTTTGCCCGATACTTTCCCAGAAGCTTCTGAATCTTCTCATTGGGATTGAGAAGATCGCTGATGGAAGTGTCGTGGTTTAAGGTATCGATCAGGTATGCCACGTACTTGCTCATGTTACAGTTGATATACCATTCCCGCTCCAGCAGTTCCGGGGGCTGATAGATCAGGTTTGTGGTCAGGATGCGGTCGATGAGGCCGTCCTGATAGGCCTTGTCGAATATTTCCAGGCCTTTTGTGAACAGTCCAAAGGTGCTGCACATGAATACCTTACGTGCTTTTCTTTTTTTCAGGGCTTGGGCCACTTCAAGAGCGCTTTCCCCGGACGCGATCATATCATCGATGATGATCATGTCCTTTCCTTCCACGTCCGAACCCAAAAACTCATGGGCAACAATGGGATTGCGGCCGTTGACAATGCGGGTGTAATCCCTCCGTTTATAGAACATACCCATATCCAGGCCGAGCACGTTCGCGATATAGATGGCGCGGGTCATGCCGCCTTCGTCCGGGCTGATGACCATCATATGGTCGGAATCGATCAGCAGGTCGTTTTGATTGCGCAGCAGATTCTTGATGAATTGGTAGGCGGGCTGCACGGTTTCAAAACCGTTTAAAGGAATGGCATTCTGCACCCTGGGGTCGTGGGCGTCGAAGGTGATGATATTGTCAACGCCCATCCGGACCAGCTCCTGGAGGGCCAGGGCACAATCTAAGGATTCCCTGCTGGTACGTTTGTGCTGCCTGCTTTCATACAGGAAAGGCATGATGACGTTAATCCGACGGGCCTTTCCGCCCACGGCCGAGATGATGCGTTTGAGATCCTGAAAGTGGTCGTCCGGAGACATATGGTTCTCATAGCCGTACAGAGGATAGGTCAGACTGTGGTTTACCACGTCCACCAAAAGATACAGATCCATGCCCCGTACGGATTCCAGGATGACGCCCTTACCCTCCCCGGTGCCGAATCTGGGAACCTGGGTCTTAAGCAGATAGGAGTCGCGCTGATAACCGGAATAGGCGAGGCTGTTCTTGTGTTCGCTTTCCCGTTCACGGCGCCATTTGACGAGGTAGTGGTCTATCTGATCGCCAAAGTGCTGACATCCAGCAAGGGTGATGATGCCGAGGGAACCTGCAGGGATGGTTTCCAGATTTCTTTTTTCTTCCGCCATGGGAATCCTCACTTTCTGTTGTTTGCTAATCTTTTTTTGCACATCCGGATATCCGGACCTGTCAGCTTACAGAATTCAAAATTGCTGGTGATCCTGGAAAAAATCCGATCCTGATAACGGTCTTTTAACTCAGGAAGAGAGAGATTGGTGGAGACGATCAGAGATTTCTTCCGGTTAATGCGTTCGTTCAGGCAGGTAAAGAGATGGGACAGGATAAAGGGCGTACTCTGCTCCGTTCCCAGGTCATCGATAACGAGAAGATCGCAGTTATACAGATCCTGATACAGGGAATCCAGGTTTTCCTGGGCCTTATAGTCATAGGTATTGCGGGAAAGCGTGTCAAAGAGCACGGAAGCGCTGAAATAAATCACGGAGTGTCCGGCTTCCAGGGCTTCTCTGGCAATACAGTTGCTTAAGAATGTCTTTCCCGTCCCAACGGTGCCATAGAGGAAGAGGCTTTGGTGGGTGTTGGGAAAGCAGGCGGCAAAATCCCGGCACCTTTTCACCGTAGCGCGGAACGCATCCAGTTCTTCTCCCTCAAAAAATTCCAGGGAAAGGGTATCAAAATTTTCCTTTTGCAGGATGTCCTTCAGGTTGGACTGCTGGTAGAGCAGGGATATTTCCGCCTGCCTAAAACAATGGCATTTTTTACCGTCCCGATAGCCGGTATCCCTGCAGTCTGGACAGTCATAAAGGGGTTCCAAATAATCTATAGGAAGGCCTGCGTCCTCCAGAAGGCGGCGCTTGTCCCGCGTTACCTGGCGAAGCTTTTCCCGCAGGACGGCAAGGGCATTGGCATCTCCGTTGAGCATTTTTCTGCCCTGGGAAACGGAAAGGGTGGCAACGGACTCATCCAGGGTACGATATCCATTGACATGGGTATAGACGAAATGCAGCCTCTCATCACGGGCATGCCGATTTCTTGTCTGTCTTTGTTCGTACAGCCGCATGATGGAATTGTATTGGGTATTCGATAAAGCCACGAATCTTCTCCTTGCATAGGGGCGACGGCCGTATGGGCTGGTCAGTGATTGCTCAAAAGCTGTTTTTCCAACTCGTCATAATCGTAGGTGTTCTGCATGAAACGGTTGTATTTATCCGTGGGGCGCACGGCAGACTGTTTGGCAGGCTTTTCCTTCTGAAATCCTTTGTCCAGGCGGGAAATATCCGCTTTATGATGTACGCCGGCTTCCTTCCAGGAAAGGAGGATTCTGTCCGCATATTCAAACCGATGTTTGTCCGTGGCCAGGACGGTGCGGTCACAGGCCTCCAGGATGATGGCGGGCTCCAGTCCATATTCTTCCCGCCAACGACGGATAAATTCCGCCTCCCTTCTGGTGGGAGCGTTGTGCTTGCCCAGGGAGTTCATAATGGTATAGACGGTACGATCATATTTGCTGGAATGGCTTTCCGCCTCTGCCGGCGTGGTTACATGGGCCTCGGCCCAACTGATCGCAACCTTTTCCATATATCGAAAATCCTTCTTCCCCCGTTCCACACAGTATTGAAGGAGATAGTCGATGAGATCATCCGAAAAATGAAGCCTGTCCGAGAAAAATAGGATGGACTTCATATCGGATGGGCTGAGCGTCCGTCCCAGATACTGTTCCGCAATAAAAAGAAGCTGCGCGGTGGAATCCTTTTCCTGAAAAGCCTTGAGATCATCAAGGCTATAAGAAGGCCTGGAAAAAGGCGCAGGGACACAGGCCCTGGCATCTGCGGTTTCGGATGCAGTATCATCCTTCATCTGAGGGAGAACCTCCGGCCGACTGGGAGACGATACGTCAGATGACCCGGATACAGGTGGGGTAACAGTCTGATCTGGCTCCAACAGACGGATACCGACCAAATTCCTGTTGCCGTCGTATTCCAGGGAAAGGACGCCGCGTTTCTCCCAATATTTCAATGCGCGCATGACGTCCTTCTCGGTATGGTTAAACGCATCGGCAATGTCACAGATGTCAAAGGGGCGTCCAGCCTGCATCATACGCATCAGATATAGATAAATCTTAAGCTGCGCATCATTGGCCTCCGCCATATATTCGTCGATAAAACAATTGGAAACGATTGTGAAACCGACGTAATTGTCTTGGTAAATTTTCAGGTTTCCCATGATCTCACCTCTGCTTAAAGCAAGCAAATTATACCATAGCCACCCGGAAAAAGAAACCGTCAATATGCTGAAAAAGCCCGCAGCCATGGGCTTTCCGGCAAATTGTGGATAATGTGGAAAATGTGGATGGGAGAGGGAAAGGGCGGGAAAAACGGGAGGGGCAGAGAAAAAATATCCACATCCTTTTATGAAGCAAAAGGATGTGGATATGTGGATAACTATTGGCCAAGAAGAAATTCCCCGATGTTTACCACGTCTCCGGCTCCCATAGTTATCAACAGGTCGCCGGGAAGGCAATTTTTTTGGACAAAATTTTGGATTTCTTCAAAAGAAGAAAAATGCCAGCACTGTGTACCAAGGGCCGTAATCTCCCGCAGCAAATGAGCGGAGCTTATCCCCAGGGTATCCGTTTCCCGAGCGGCATAAATATCCGTTAGTATGACATAATCTGACAGGGAAAGCGCTTTGGCAAAATCCTTCAGGAAGGCCTTCGTCCTGGTATAGGTATGGGGCTGGAAGATGCACCAGAGACGTTTATGAGGATAATTGGCTGCGGCTTTCAGCGTAGCGGTAATTTCCGTAGGATGGTGTGCATAATCATCTATAATAGTTGCTCCCTTCCATTCTCCCTTATATTCAAAACGCCTGTCGGTACCTTGGAAGGAATGCAGGGCATTTGCAGCAAAAGACAGATCCAGCTTCAATTCCTCTGAAAGGGCTAGGGCGGCCAGGGCATTCTGGATATTATGCTCTCCAGGGACGCCAAGGTGGATCGGAAGGGAAGGACCTGTCGGCGTATGCAGAGTGAAAGAGGCGCGGGCCATTTCGTCATAGGAGATATCAGAAGCAAAATAATCACAGGAGGGGGTCATGCCGAAGGTTACTGTGCGGCAGGAAAGCCCTTCCGTAAGATATTCCGGATCTGGAATGGTACCGTTCAAGATCAGAAGTCCGTCCTGGGGAAGAAGAGCGGCAAAACGTCGAAAAGAGGAACGGATATCGCTCAAGTCCTTGAAGAAATCCATGTGGTCTTCTTCTATATTCAAGATGATTGCGATGCGCGGGAAAAAACTGAGAAAACTGTTGGTATATTCGCAGGCCTCCGTAACGAAAAGTTCCGATCCGCCCACCCGTATATTTCCGTGGATAGACTGGAGGATGCCGCCGACGGAAATGGTGGGATCGGTCTTGGCGGCTAGAAGGATCTCTGCGATCATGGAGGTGGTAGTGGTTTTACCATGCGTCCCGCTTATGGCAATGGGCGTCCGGTAGTTTTTCATCATCTGTCCCAGAAACTGCGCTCTGGAAAGGCAGGGGAGCTGTCTGCGTACCGCTTCTGCGTATTCCGGATTATCCGTATGGACGGCAGCGGTATAGACCACGAGGTCGATATCGTCCGTGATGTTTTCCGCCTTCTGGGGATTTCCATAGTTAATGCGGGCGCCTTGGCTTTCCAGAAGCCGGGTGAGGGGGGAATGGTTCCAATCAGAGCCGGATACCGTAAAACCCTCGGAGAGGAGAATTTCCGCAAGGCCGCTCATGCTGATGCCGCCTATACCGATGAAATAAACGTGTGACGGATGATCAAAATCTACCTGGTACATGGGTTGTTCCCTTCCTGTTTCTATATATTTGGGGTGGTATGTCAAGTACCCTGTTATGTATTATACGCATTTACAAGAAAAAAACCAATAGAAAATTTGAGAGCCGTGCGGGAAGCGTCCAGGTTGTTCCTCTCCTCGCAGTATTCTGGCAAGGGGATAAAGCAATGCATCATTTGCAAACCCTTGGACATATCATTGGAAGAGACGTTTTGGACAGACGCTGTGGAAGCAGATAATATGCGCCCGGGATTTTCGGAGGGGATAAAGCGCTATTTTGGTAAATATAGAAATGGATTCATAGGGATGGGAGAAAATAAATATTTATTTTATATAAAAATGAAACGCAATAAAAGTGCAATACAGAAAATATCCACAAACATTTTGGGGCAAAAAGGAAAGAAGTTGTAAATTATTATTCACATTTTGAATCGTGTATGTTATAATCGTAATACGTTAATATAGGCGAATCTATATTGTTTCAAGATGCAGGAACAAGAGGTGATCGGTTGAAAAAGGTTAGACGTCCGTTTTTCAACTGGCATTTATGCCGCAGGCGTTCCGAGCGGGGTCAAAGACGGAAAATTTTCCATATATGAATTGTACAATTCATGTTGTGATGCCGCAAAGGGAGCGGCGTGGAGGTTGACATGGTTAAGAAGGAAATGATTGCCATGCTGCTGGCAGGGGGACAAGGGAGCCGGCTGGGAGTACTGACATCAAAGGTGGCAAAGCCAGCGGTATCCTTTGGGGGCAAGTACCGGATTATCGATTTCCCACTAAGTAATTGCATTAATTCCGGAGTGGATACGGTGGGCGTTTTGACACAGTATCAGCCTTTGCGCCTGAATACGCATATCGGAATCGGTATTCCGTGGGATTTGGACAGGAATATCGGCGGCGTGACGGTGCTTCCCCCTTACGAGAAGAGCGAGAACAGCGAGTGGTACACGGGTACAGCCAATGCAATTTACCAAAATATCGATTACATGGAGAGCTATAATCCGGATTATGTGCTGATCCTGTCCGGGGATCATATTTATAAGATGGATTATGAAGTGATGCTGGACTGTCACAAGCGTAGCGGTGCGGAATGTACGATCGCTGTTATGCCGGTTCCCATAGAGGAAGCGAAGCGATTCGGGATTATGATAACGGACGAAGACGGGAGGATTACCGATTTCGAGGAAAAGCCGCCGAATCCCAGAAGTAATTTAGCTTCCATGGGAATTTACATATTTAATTGGAAGACGCTGAAATCGGCCCTGATCGCCAGGGCGAAACAGCCGAACCTGGATTTCG
Organism: uncultured Lachnospiraceae bacterium; assembly: GCA_947650005.1. Classification (GTDB taxonomy): domain Bacteria; phylum Bacillota; class Clostridia; order Lachnospirales; family Lachnospiraceae; genus Eisenbergiella. The sequence goes on along the minus strand of CANSTU010000051.1, from coordinate 15,228 downwards.
GTAAACATGTCATTCCTTATTGCCATGAGCAGGGAGCTCCCATGTATGCTTATGAGTTTAACGGCTACTGGAAAGATGTGGGGACCCTAGCTTCCTACTGGGAGGCCAATATGGAACTGATTGATATCGTCCCGGAATTCAATTTATATGAAGAATACTGGAAAATTTATACGAAGAGCGAAATCCTTCCGCCGCAATATATCGCCCCCGGCGGGGTGATCGAACGGAGCATCCTGGGGGAGGGGACGGAGATCTATGGCCAGGTATATAATTCTGTGATCGGCTGCGGCGTCACCATCGGGAAAGGGACGGTGGTGAGGGATTCCATCATCATGAATAACACATCCATTGGCTCGAACTGTGAAGTGAACAAGTCCATCATCGCGGAGAATGTCCGGGTGGGAGACGGCGTCAAGCTGGGGGAAGGGGAAGAAATAGAGAATAGCCTTGCACCCCATATCTATAACAGTGGCCTCGTGACGATAGGGGAGAAGAGTGCGATTCCCGACGGTGTGCGGATTGGTAAGAATACGGTGATATCCGGTATTACAGAGCGTTCGGACTACCGAAACGATGTACTTCCGGGCGGCGAATATCTGATCAAGGTGGGTGTGGAGCGTTGAAACCGGGAACGGCCTGGGATTTGCGCTTTTGTATACAATTCTTTTGAGTTGATACGCGCGCATGGCGCGCAGATGGGAGCCAAAAGTGAAAGCGATAGGAATCATACTGGCAGGCGGCAATAGCCACAGAATGAAGGAACTATGCCAGAAGAGGGCGATCGGTGCCATGCCCATCGCCGGAAGCTACAGGAGCATCGATTTTGCGCTCAGCAATATGTCCAATTCCCACATTCAGAAGGTGGGCGTGTTCATCCAGTACAATGCAGGAAGCCTGAATGAACACCTCAATTCCTCAAAGTGGTGGGATTTCGGAAGAAAACAGGGCGGGTTATACTTGTTCACACCGGCGGTAACGGTGGACAACAGCTCCTGGTATCGGGGGACTGCGGACGCCATTTACCAGAATCTGTCCTTCTTAAAGAGCAGCCATGAGCCTTACGTGGTGATCGCTTCTGGCGACTGCGTGTATAAGATGGATTATAACAAACTGCTGGAATACCACATTTCCAAGAAGGCCGATGTAACCATTGTCTGTAAGGACATGCCGGAAGAGGCGAATGTTGAACGCTATGGCATCTTGAAAATGAATGAGGAGAGCAGGATTGAGGAATTTGACGAGAAGCCTATCGTGGCCAGGTCCAACACCATTTCCTGTGGCGTTTATGTCATCCGAAGGCGTCTTCTGATTGAAATGATTGAACGCTGCGCAATGGAGGACAGATACGATTTCGTGAAGGATATTCTCATCCGCTATAAGAACCAGAAACGAATGTATGGATACAAAATAAAGGAATATTGGCGGAATATTGCATCCGTGGAAGACTACTTTGAAACCAATATGGACTTTTTAAAACCGGAGATCAGGGATTATTTTTTCAGGCAGTATCCGGATATTTATTCCAAGGTGGAGGATCTTCCGCCCGCGAAATACAATGTGGGTGTCCGGGTCAGCAACAGCCTGATCTCCAGTGGGTGTATCATCAATGGCACGGTGGAGGACTCTGTTGTATTTAAAAAGTCATTCATAGGGAACAACTGCTATATTAAAAACTCCATTATCCTGAATGATGTTTATATTGGAGACAATACACATATCGAGAACTGCATCGTTGAGAGCCGTGATACGATCCGGGCGAATACGTTCTATAAAGGAGAGGACGGAATCCGGGTTGTGGTAGAGAAAAACGAAAGATATGTTTTTTGACGAAGGATTAGGGAGGTACTCAAATGAAAATTACAGACGTACGTGTGCGTAAGATCACCAGGGAAGGAAAGATGAAAGCTATCGTTTCCATCACGATAGATAATGAATTTGTCGTGCACGATATCAAAGTAATTGAAGGAGAGAAGGGACTTTTCATTGCTATGCCCAGCAAAAAGGCCACCGACGGTGAATACCGTGACATCGCCCATCCGATCAATCAGTCAACAAGGGAAAGCATCCAGAGCATCATTCTGGAACATTATGAAAAGGCTCTTTCTGAGCCGGATGATGTAATAGGAAACTAAAACAAGGCTGCCTGGCCGGGATACGGCATCAGGCAGCCTTTTCATTCGGGAAGAGAGTGGCACAGAGGCGTTTCCCAAAACAGCAGGCGACTTGGAAAGAGGGACGCCGAGGGCTTTTATAACCCGTCTGCTTCCGGCATCAGAAGAATGAGATCCGGATTGGTCTGGGCGGGAATGCTCATGGTGACGAACTGATAGCTGGCCAGGATGCGGTCCCCCACCTTTACGTCAGAGGCGTCCAGCTGCGTGCCATCGTAGCTGCGGATAACGGTTTCTTCCCCAGGAATCAGGATCAGATCCTGGTCAACGGTGAGGAGAAGATTTCCCGCGTCATCCGTGGTAATTTCCGTGACGGTAGCATAGGAGGGCACGGCCATGTCGCTGGATGCTCCAACGAAAACTGCATAGGCGTTGGAAATGGGAGGGAGGCTCCTGGTCATGATGAGGCTCACGTGGGCATAAAGCAGGTCTCCTTCCTGGATATCCTCAAGAGTTTTGGATTCAAATGTGACGGCATCCAGAAAGACCGTATCTTCGCTGATATTCAGGCTGATATCCGGAATGCCTGTGTTGGCGTCATCCTGATTCTTCAGCAGGATCTGTCCGTCCACGATTTCTTCCACTGTACCGTTTACCAGAAGAGAGGAAGGGGATTGCCCAACGAAATCTTGGCCGGATGCAGGGCTGTCCTGAGGCTCTTCATTTTTCGTGAGGTTATTGCTTGGTTCCATGTTCAAAGGTTCGCCGTTTTCCTCTGCGTCAGGCCCTGGCCAACAAGCAGAGATCTGCTCCTGCGCATCCGGCTCCAGTTTGGCGGTGGAAGGCTGGTCTGCATTCTCCGGAGTAAGGACGCCGTCGCCGGGCAGCAGCAGGAAGACGGCTATGGCTGCAGCACATGCGGCTGCCAGGGAACCGGCGGCAATGACCCACTTGCGTCCCATCTGTCGTCTGCCCCGTTTCATTCCGTCCTGGATGGCGTTGGAAAGACCCTCCGGAATGGGGATATTCTGATACGTTTCTTTACCTTTATTCATGTTTGCTCCTATCTGCGCGTTTTGGCGCGTACAAATCAAGGAGATTGAAAATTTAACTTTCAATCTTGCTCCCATTTGCGTGCAAGGCACGTATTCAAATCAAGGAGATTGAAACAAAGTTTCAATCTTGCTCCCGTTTGCGTGCAGGCCCACGTTCGGTTTATTGCGATTTAAATGGCCCATGATTTCCATCAGGCTTCCTGGTATAGGGATTTCAGCCGATTCAGGGAGTGATAGAGCCGGGTTTTCGCAGTGCTTTCGGGAATATTTAGAATGTCTGCAATTTCTCGGAAGCTTTTTTCATCAAAATATTTTAGGATGATCAGGGATCTTTCATCCGCAGATAAGGTATCCAGGGCCTGGTACAGATCAAGCCGGTCATCCACGGAAAAGTCGGTATCCGGTGCGGGCAGGGTATCGTCCGGTTCCGTGTACTGATATTTCCCCTGTTTTTTGAGATAATCATAGGCGCAGTTGATGATGATCCGGCTCATCCAGGTATCAAAATATTCCGGGTTTTCCAGACGGCCCAGATGGATAAGCCCTCTATAGGTGGCTTCGGAGATGATCTCAAGGGCATCGTGTTCCTTTTTTACATAGCAGTAAGCCAGACGATAGAACTTGCCGGAGGAAGCCTCCATGCGCCGGGCAAACTGGTTTTGGCTCAATGAGTGTTTCATGGGATAACTCCTTTCTGTCTGCTGAATATCCGCTGCCTTTCATTTCTAGTGGCGCGCCGCGTCTGCAGCGCGTATGGATTTAAGGAAGCGTCGGCAGCCCTTTTTCACCTATTAGACTGCCCGGATAGAGAAATAGTTTGCGTTTTTTTAAAAATAAATGATAAAAATTAGTATAGCATGGCAAGAATGGAAGAGAAAGAGGGAATCTTAAATTGTCCAGGGGAATTGCCTTGAAACCATTGCTTCACGAAGCCGGCGGAAACAGAACCCAGCCCAAAGGGGCGCGGCCCAGGAGGCGGTGTGAAAGCCGTCCCATGTTTCCACGCGCATTTCGCGCCATGTAGATGAGACCTGTTTCCCGGGAGGGCCGTTGCCCGACAGGGAAGCGTCCAGGGCTCGTCGAAATGCCCGGCGCGACGGCGCGTGGAAACATGGGACGGCTTTCACACCGCCTCCTGGGCCGCGCCCCTTTGGGCTGGGTTCTGTTTCCGCCGGCTTCGTGAAGCAATGGTTTCAAGGTTGAGGCTCCGGTCGGGATCGCGCGGGTGTTGTAAACGGAGGGATTTTACGTTATAATCGGAATGGAAATCGAAGAAAAACAGGAATGCGCCAGGAATAGGGCGTTTGCCCAGGAAGGATGGCACGATGTATGTGATCGCAGGGTTGGGAAACCCTTCAAAAAAATATGAGAACACCCGTCATAACGTGGGGTTTGATGTGATAGATGCTCTTGCGGAAAAGTATGGAATCCAGGTGATCTGGCGCAGGCACAAGGCGCTGGTCGGGCACGGTTATATGGAGGGCGAGAAGATAGTGCTGGTGAAGCCGCAGACCTTTATGAACCTGAGTGGCGAAAGCATCCGGGAGGTCATAGATTATTATAAGGTGGACGTCCAAAAGGAACTGCTCGTGGTTTGCGACGATATCAGCCTGGATCTGGGACAGCTGCGCATTCGGAAAAAAGGGAGCGCCGGGGGGCATAACGGATTGAAGAATATCATCACCCACCTGGGGACGGAGAATTTCTGCAGGATTCGTATGGGCGTGGGGAATAAGCCGGAGGGGTATGATCTGGCTGACTATGTGCTGGGGCATTTTACTGGGGCAGAGCGGAAAAACATGGACGAAAGCGTGGAACTAGCGGTGGAAGCGGCGTTTACGGTAATCAAGGAAGGGCCGGATGCGTCCATGAACCGGTTTAATGCAAAACGGACAAATGGAAGTTAGGATGCACTCCTCGTTGCGCTTGTGGCAGGCGTATTGCGTACGCATTGAGATTCGCAGGCCGGAAAAAGGCTGGTTATTGGGTTAGATTGAAAATGGCATTCAGCCGTTTTTCAACCGTGAATTTACGCCCGCTGAAGCGGGCAGGAAGGTTAGAATGAAAGCATTGATGGCGCCTCTGCTGGAACTGGCGGAGTATGAAGAGGGAAAGAGGCTTCTCGGGAAGGAACATGCCTGTGTGGGCTATACGGGCTGCGGGGATTCCCAACGGCTTCATCTGATTTATGGGCTGGGCGATGGCTTTCCTTATAAAGTTATCGTTACTTTCAGTGACCTTCGGGCCAGAGAAATTTATGAGGAATATCAGTTTTACGATAGAGGCACCGTCCTTTATCCGGCTAAGGACCTGATCTTTTATCAGGCGGACGTGCATGGCAACCAGCTGGTGAAGGAGCGAATGAAGGCGCTGCGAAGGATGATAGAGGGCAAGCCGCTCACTCTGATCACCACCTTTTCGGCTTTGATGACGCCGCAGGTGCCTTTGGAGGAGATTGCGGAGGCCGTAATCCATATGGAGGCGGACAGCAGTGTGGACGAAGGGGAACTGGCAGAACACCTTTCGCAGATGGGATATGAGAAGACGTACCAGGTGGAGGCGCCGGGCCAGTTTTCCATTCGGGGCGGTATCATCGATATTTTTGACCTGACGGAGGAGAATCCCTACCGCATTGAACTGTGGGGAGAAGAGGTGGAGTCCATCCGCTCCTTTGACATCTTAAGCCAGCGGAGTGTGGAGCAACTCTCCCGGGTGGATATTTATCCGGCTACGGAAATGATTTTAACGGAGGAAAAGAAGCGGGAGGGACTGCGGCGGATTGAAAAGGAGACGGAGGAGTTTTCCGAGAAGCTGCGCGGGGATTTTCACACGGAGGAAGCGTCCAGGATCAAAAACCAGGTGAAGGAGCTGCGGGAACAGGTGCAGGAATTCGCCCAGGCCGTGAACCTGGAGAGTTATGTTCGCTATTTTTTTTCAGACACGATTTCTTTCCTGCATTTTTTTCCAGAGCGTTCCACCTGCGTTTTTCTGGATGAACCGTTGCGGGTGAGGGAGCATGCGGAGGCGGTGGAGCTGGAGTTTCGGGAGAGCATGATGCACCGGCTGGAAAAGGGTTATATCCTGCCGGGGCAGGCGGACCTTCTGTACGGAAGCGAGGAGACCGTTTCCTTTCTGGAGGGGATGCGTACCGTGCTGCTTTCCTCCATGGACAGCAGGAATGCGTTATTGAAGCCTCGGGCAAAATTCGACGTGAACGTGAAAAGCATGTCTTCCTATAATAACAGCTTCGAAGCGCTGGTGGCGGATCTGAAGCGGTATAAAAGGAATGGCGCCCGTGTCCTGCTGCTGTCTGGGTCCCGCACCCGGGCGTCCCGTCTCGCAGAGGATCTACAGGAGCAGGGGCTTTCCAGCTTTTATAGCGAAGATGGAGCTAGGGAAGTGATGCCCGGGGAAGTCATGCTGTTTTACGGGCATGTGAAGAGGGGATTTGAATATCCGCTTCTCAAATTCGTCGTGATCACGGAAAGCGATATCTTCGGGGCGCAGAAGAAAAAGAAGAAGCGTAGGAAGAAATTTGAGGGCCAGAAGATCAACGATTTCGGCGAGCTCAAGGTGGGGGACTATGTGGTGCATGAAAGCCATGGTCTGGGCATCTATCAGGGGATCGAAAAGGTGCAGATGGACGGCACCACCAAGGATTATATGAAGATCTCCTATCGGGACGGCGGAAATCTATATGTGTTAGCCACCGGGTTGGATGTGATCCAGAAATACGCTTCTGCGGATGCGGCCAAAACGCCGAAGCTGAATAAACTGGGGACGCAGGAATGGACGCGGACGAAGTCAAAGGTGAGAAGCGCCGTGGATGAGGTGGCCAAGGATCTGGTGGAGCTCTATGCTCTGCGGCAGCAGCAGGAAGGATTTGCTTTTACTCAGGATACGGTGTGGCAGCGAGAATTCGAGGAGACGTTTCCCTTTGAGGAAACGGATGATCAGATGGCTGCCATTGCTGCCACCAAGGAGGATATGGAGAGCCGGCGCATCATGGATCGGCTCATCTGCGGAGACGTGGGATATGGAAAGACTGAAATCGCCATCCGGGCGGCTTTCAAGGCAGTGCAGGATGGAAAACAGGTGGCGTTTCTGGTCCCTACCACCATTCTGGCCCAACAGCATTACAACACCTTTCTGCAACGAATGAAGGATTTTCCGGTGCGCGTGGATTTGATGTCACGATTTCGGACGGCGTCGGAGCAGAAAAAGACGGTAACGGATCTGAAAAAAGGCTTGGTGGATATCGTGATCGGAACGCACCGGCTTTTGTCCAAAGACATCCAATTCAAAGATTTGGGGCTTCTGGTGATCGATGAGGAGCAGCGGTTTGGGGTGAGCCATAAGGAGAAGATCAAGAAGCTCAAGGAGGACGTGGATGTGCTCACCCTAACCGCCACGCCCATTCCCAGGACTCTGCATATGTCCCTGGTGGGGATCCGGGATATGAGCGTGCTGGAGGAAGCGCCGGGAGAGCGTCTTCCCATTCAGACGTATGTGATGGAGTACAATGAAGAAATGGTGCGCGAGGCCATCGTGCGGGAACTGGCCAGAGGCGGACAGGTCTATTATGTATATAATCGGGTGAACAACATTGCTGACACGGCGGCCATCCTGCAGAAGCTGGTGCCGGAGGCGTCGGTGGCCTTCGCCCATGGACAGATGAAGGAACATGAGCTGGAACGGATCATGTACGACTTCATCAATGGGGAAATCGATGTGCTCGTGTCCACCACCATCATCGAAACTGGGCTGGATATCTCTAATGTGAATACCATGATCATCCACGATTCCGATCAGCTGGGCCTGTCTCAGCTGTATCAGCTGCGGGGGCGGGTAGGCCGTTCCAATCGGACAGCCTATGCTTTCCTGATGTACCGCAGGAGCAAGATCCTGCGGGAGGTGGCCGAAAAGCGGCTGTCTGCCATTCGGGAATTCACCGATCTGGGCAGCGGCTTTAAAATCGCCATGCGCGATTTGGAGATCCGCGGCGCGGGAAACCTGCTGGGAAAAAGGCAGTCCGGCCACATGGAGGCGGTGGGGTACGACCTGTACTGCAAGATGCTTAACGACGCGGTGCGGGGGATGAAGGGGGAAAGCAGGAAGGTGGATTTCACCACTACGGTGGAGTTGGAGGCGGATGCTTTTATCCCGCCTTCCTATATTGTGAACGAACAGCAGAAGCTGGACATCTATAAGCGGATTGCGGGGGTGGAAAATGCCGGAGAGAGTGCGGACATGAAGGAAGAGCTTCTCGACCGGTTCGGAGAGGTGCCCGTTTCAGTGGACAATCTGCTGCGCATTGCCCTGATCCGGGTGCGGGCCCATAGTCTGTATGTGACGGAGGTGAAGGGCCGGGGCGGAGAACTGAAGTTTCTCCTACGGCCGGACGCCATGCTGCAGGTGGAATATATCCCGGCGTTTCTGCGTCACTATGGCAGTTGCCTTACCTTTAATGCCAAAGGGACGCCCTATTTCCTTTACCGTTATAAAAAATGCGGCGTGGTGGAAAAGGATGCGCAGAATCTGATTGCGCTTACGGAGGAGCTGCTTCGGGATATGGAAAAATATCTGGCGTTTGGGGAAGCTGATGTGAGCGCCCGCTAAAGCGGGCAGATGGGGTCAACTTGATTTGTATGTGCGCTAAAGCGCGCAGATAGGAGCCAAAGATGAGAAGAAAAAGGGGCAGACTGATTGCCTGTACGTTGATTCTGGCATTGATGATGGGAACTTGGGTTGAGGCCAAGGGGAACGGTACGGTGCAGTTGATTAATTCCGTCCAAACCGAGCCCAAGGGGGTTGCATCCCCGCCGTTGATTAATTTGATGAACGGCCTGTTTTCTCAACTTTTCACGCCAGATATGACCAAATATGATCAGGTCAAAGCCTGTTATGACTGGTTGATCCAGAATACGGAGTACGGGTTTTGCGTCGTCGCCCCGCAGGACGCCGGACTGGAATTTACCACGTATGCGGAAGGCATGGCCTATATGGTGATAAAGAACCATTTCGGAGACTGCATCGGTTACTCCATCGCTTTTGCAAAGATGCTGGATGCGATCGGTGTGGACTGCTATGTCCAATACGGACTGACTTCCAAAAAGGATGGCAGCCACACTACCCATGCGTGGGTGGTGGCGGTGATCGACGGAAGGGAATATATCTTTGATCCCCAGATTGAGGATAATATCGCCAAAGGCGGGAACATCGGCTACTATCGTTTCTGCAAGGAATATGGGGAAGTGCCTGGAAAATACCTTACCGGAGAAGCTGCACTGCAATGCGCCTATTCCGAGAATTTTGCGGATTTTTATAATATATGGCTTGCGGGTGTTATGGAGCAGGAAAACAGGACAGAGGGGTATTTTTATTGAGTGCGTATGCACTTTCAGCGGCGATAGGGGAACATGTTTGAAACGATGTATCAAACTTTTTAATTGGAGGCGGCACCGCAGGCGCCGCCTGCGATAGGTGGAGGTATGGGAATGAAAAAAATACTGATAGTTATCGATATGCAGAACGACTTCGTTGACGGCGCGCTGGGAACGCAGGAGGCGCAGGCCATTGTGGACAGGGTGGAAGCCAAGATTAAAACGTATCCGGCGGATTGCGTCTATGCCACCCGTGATACTCATGAAGAAAACTACATGGAGACGCAGGAAGGAAAGCATCTTCCGGTGCCGCACTGCATCAGAGGGAGCCGGGGATGGCAGATCTGCGATAGGATCGCGTCAGCGATGCCGTCAGCGGTAATCATAGACAAGCCTTCCTTTGGGTCAACCGCGCTGGCGGAATTGCTGCGTTCGGAAAGCGAAAAGGAAGAACTGGAAATCGAATTGGTGGGTTTATGCACGGATATCTGCGTGGTGTCCAATGCCCTGCTGCTCAAGGCATATATGCCGGAGACGATCATCCAGGTGGATGCTTCCTGCTGTGCGGGCGTGACGCCGGAAAGCCATGCTGCGGCGCTTAAGACCATGGAGATGTGCCAGATAAGGCTTGCGGTATGAGATGGTTTGGGAAAGCTTGATTCTGGTATCATCTGCGTCTTTGTGGATGTTACGATGAAAATGGAAGGAATTTACAGTCCTATGAATATATTGCGTCAAGTGGGTATCCTGGCCGCCCTGTGCTGGCTTTGTCATATCGTGGAGGACGGCTTGCCCTTTGGTTTCCCAGCCAGCGTCATTGGGATGCTTGCATTGTTTATCCTGCTGGCAGCGGGCATATTGAAAAGAGCGCAGATCGGTGAGATTTCGGACTTCCTGCTCTCCAATATGGCGTTTTTCTTCATCCCCGCGGGGGTGAGTATTATGAACTATTTTGATCTTTTAAAGAGCAGCGCCTGGAAGCTGGTGGTCATCTGCTTTGTGACCATGGTGCTCACCTTTGGGGTGACGGCATGGACGGTGAGGGCCGTTATGGGCATCATGGCGAGGGGAAAGGGGGGAAAGGATCTTGGCTGAACTGGCATCTTCCCCGTTGTTCGGGATTGCACTCAGTATATTCGCCTTTTGGGCAGGGACATGGATCCAAAAGAAAACCGGGCTGACCGTGTGCAATCCTTTGCTGATCGCGATTGTACTGGTGATCGGCATGCTGCTGCTTTTCAGAATTCCTTATGAAAGTTATAACGAAGGGGGGAGCATGATCAACCTGTTCCTGGCGCCTGCCACGGCCTGCCTGGCTGTTTCCATCCACAGCAGGGCGGAGCTTTTGCGAAAGAACTGGCTGCCCATTCTGGCTGGATGTACGGCGGGTTCCATCACCTCCATGGGAAGCGTATTCCTGCTGTGCAGGCTTCTTCGCTTGGAAGAGGATATGACCTGGTCTCTTCTGCCGAAGTCGGTGACCACGCCCATTGCGGTGGGGATATCGGAGGGACATGGAGGAGTCGTCCCTATCACGGTGGTGGCGGTCATCCTCACGGGAATTATGGGGAGCCTTCTGGCCCCCGCTCTGATCCGTCTATTCCGAATAAAGGATCCGATGGAGGCGGGGCTGGCCATCGGCGCCTGCAGCCATGCGGTGGGAACATCCCGGGCGATTGAGCTGGGAGAGACAGAAGGGGCCATGAGCGGCCTGGCCATCGGGATCTGCGGAATCGTGACGGTGGTGGCTTCTCTTTTTTTATAAGAACTCATTCTCCGATTAGCAGGAAGCGTGCAAAAGAACGCAGACGTGAGCAGGTTGAAAGAAGAGTGCTTTCAACCACCCTGATTCAAATGCGTGCAAAAGAACGCAGACGTGAGCAAGGTTGTTAAATATTGAAACTGAAACACGGTGTCGTTCGGTTGTCTTTTCCTTGATATGAGTGTACCTTTACAATAAGAGCATGCAGGCTTGTCGGGAATTTCTGTGTAAAGAAACGGCAGGCGGGGCATGGGAAAGGGAGAAGCTCATGGTTATAGATAAGATATTGAAGGGAAATAGAAGACGGCTGCGCACGAACCCGGAAAACATTTTGATGGATGCCAGCGGATACCGGATGTGGGCGGACTATCTGGAGGTTCGACCCGGCTTTGTGGGACGTATTGATTTCATTCATAAGATCAATATTCCCTGCCTTTTCCGAGTGGTATGTGATATCTTATCTAACTATGAGCCCGCTAAGATTAAGTGGAAGCCGAGCCATGTTGCGATGACGGCGGAAAAAGCGGGAATCTATCTGAAAGAGCAAAAATTCATTACATTGGAAGATGCGGCGGTCTCCTGTATGGTATGGGAAAACAGGGGGGATCGGCCGTTCACCCTGACCTTTATTCCCGGGACTGAGGACGGAACGTTTGCGACCACCTATGGAAAAAAGCTGTCCGTCCGTTATTTCATAAACGGACAGGAGGGTGGAAGGCGTGACTGGATCCTGCAGCCTCAGGGGAGGCTGGAGCTCTGTATTGCTGCCCAGGTTTGTTTGGAGGGGGAGACGGAGCGGATGGAGGAAGGCTGCAGACGGATACAGGAGTGCTTCTGCGAACCGAAAAAGGCATTACGGGCGCAAAAGGAGGCGTATCAGTCCTGGTTTGAATGTGCGCCTTCGTTTACTTCGGACGACGCACAGATCGATCGGATCTGGGCCTATCGGTGGTATGTGCTGCGGCATAATATGATGAGACCCGAACTTGGCAATTTGAAGGAGACGTATTTCTGCGAAGGCCGTTCCCATAAGATGGGAAAGACGCCCTATCAGCCTGACGGATGGGAATTTACCAAGCTGATCCCGTTGAGCGTTCCCATGCATTTGTTGGATCTGCGCTGGTATGGGGAGAAGGAATACGGGATCTCTACCCTCCACGTGATGCGTGACAACCAGGATGAGAATGGGGAATTCCGCTGTGCCAAAGTGGATTGGCACGGGAATCCCTATGCCAATTTCTTCGGTTGGTCGGTCTGGCAGTACTACCTGGTGAGCGGGGATTTGTCCTATGCAAGGGAGGCCCTGCCGGTGGTGAAGAGGCAGATACAAGGCTGGAAAAAGGTATATGGAAACGAGAACGATCGGTTGCTCATCCAATATGTTCATCAGCTTACTGGCATGGAATATCAACCCAGCTATTGGTATTTTCATGATTTTCCCAAAGACTGCATGGATAAGGAGACCTATACGCCGGTTAAAAGGGTGGATCGGAACGTGTATCATTATCTGAATACGTTGGCGGCTGCCTATCTTGGCGAGCTGTGCCTCGATCCTGAGACGGATGCCTATCGGAAAGAGGCGGAAGGGATCCGGGAAGACATCCTGCGCCTGATGTGGGATGAAGAGACAGGTTTTTTCTATGATCTGCACTATCAGACCAACGAAAAGGCGAAGGTAAAGAATATCGTGGGATTCCTTCCCTATTTTGCTGGCATGGGGAAGGAATTGGGAGCGGATGGAGCGAAAAGAGGGATGGAGCATCTCTTTTTAAAAGAGTTCTCTACCCCTTGCCCCTTTCCGTCGGTGAGTACGGATTGCCCCGTCTTTACGGCGGAGGGCGGCTGGCAGGGACAGTTCTTCAAGGGTAGGAACGGATGTATCTGGAACGGCCCTGCATGGCCCTTTTCCAACAGCATGGTGCTGGACGCCCTGGCGAGGGAAAGCCTGAGGAGAGGCCATGTGCTGGACGAAAAGTTCGGGGAATATTTCCGGAAATTCACCGGGATGCATTATCATGGCGGGGATGGAAGCGTGCCCTACCTGGTGGAGCATTATAACAGCATGACGGGGGAATGCATCAGCGACGACGTGGATTACAGCCATTCCTACTATATCGACCTGGTGGTGCGCTATGTGGCGGGGATCTGCGTGGGACCGGATCGGATCGTGGTGGAACCGGTGGACATCGGCCTGGACCATTTCCGCCTGTCTGGCTTGCGGATACGGGGCCATGAGGTCACCGTTTGCCTGGAAACGGGAGACGGCCGCCTGTCAGTGACTGTGGACGGAGAAGAAAGAGGCTCCTGCCTGCGGCCCTGGCGCCTGGAAGTACCGATTTAAGAGACAGCCACAACAGGGAATCCGAGTGTGGAGAAAGACGCAGGCTGACGAAAGAAAAAACGGCAGAAAAGAGCAACGGATGCCGTCCGGGATGGAAAAGGGATGATGACAAACAAGGAAAATGCCGAAAAAGATGAAGCGTTCCGGGACTATGCGCTGAACATGGATCTGTGGAAGGTGCTCCTGCGGACGGGAACGCCGCTGGCTCTCTATCAGACGCTGAACACCCTGTATAAAATGCTGGACTCCCTGATGGCATCCCATATCAACGCGGAGGCCGTCAGCACGGTGGCATACCTTTCCCAGATCAGCATCCTGGTTTCCTCCGCAGGAGCCGGTCTGGCCATGGGGAGCAGCCTGAAAATATCGGAAGCCTATGGGGCTGGAGACTATGGCTTGGTGAAAAAACAGGTGAGCAGCCTGTTCGCCATGTGCGGCATCCTGGATCTATTGCTCTTCCTTCTCATCCCGTTCACCCCTTGGCTTCTACGCCTGTCCCGGACCCCAGAGGAGCTGATCCTTGGCGGGAGCGCCTACTTTGCGGTGGAACTGGCAGGGCTGGCGGTGACCTTCTTCAATAACGCCTATATTGCGGTGGAGCGGGCCAGGGGAAATACCAGGAGGATCTTTTGGCTGAACATGATCGTGATCGTGCTGAAGCTTGCCTTGACCGCGGTGTTTGTCTACATTCTGAATTCCGGCATCACCATGATCGCAGTGGCGGGTGTGCTCTCTCAGACTGCCCTGCTTGCGGTGGGCGTCTATCATATGCTTCGCAAAGAATCTGCATTCCGCTTTGAGATGGCCAGCGTCAGCCTGAGGCGGGAGACGACGGGGCCCCTTCTGGACATCTCTTTCCCGGTGATCGTGGAAAAAGCGGCATTTTCCGCAGGAAAGGTGGTCGTCAACGCTATGTGCGGCGCATATGGCGTGCTGACGGTGGGGGCCCTGGGGATATGCAATAATATCACGGGAATCTTCGCCAATGCCCAGAGCGGCTATCAGGAAGGATGCGCCGCCATCATCAGCCAGAACCTGGGAGCCAGGAAACCGGGCCGTGCTCTGGAAGCCTTTTTAAAAATCTTTGTGATCAACCTGATATTGGGTGCTGTGGGCCTATTGATCAGTTTTGTTTCGATCGATTTCCTCAGTTACCTATATGCCTGTTCTGCAGAGGGTGTGGACTTTGAATTTCAGGCCATCATCAAGGGGATTTTCCGCTATGACGCCATCGGGACGATCATTCCCTGGGGTATCAGCGCATCCGTTATGGCCTTTCTCTATGGCCTGGGCAAGACCAGGAAGATCCTCTTCATCAACCTTTGCCGTCTGTTCATCTTTCGCATCGCCCTTCTTTGGATCCTTCAGCGATATACCGCCCTGGGAAGCGAGAGCGTAGGCATCGTGATGATGGCCAGCAATACATTGACGGCCATACTCTCCTGCGTCCTCGTATTCTTTGATCTGCGGGCCTTTCGCAGGGAACATGGACTGTGAGGAGTTTAGGCAAGGCCCAAGCCGCGCCAGCCGCATGCAGACCGTTGCCGCCCATATCCCGGCAGAACCATCCGGAGCG
>CANSTU010000050.1 GCA_947650005.1 uncultured Lachnospiraceae bacterium | reverse complement strand
CTCATTCCGCCGCGCAAGCGGCATTTTAATCAGCGGGAACTTTGGGACGCGCAGCATCACAAAAACCGAGATTGAAAATGTCAATTTTCAATCCTCACTCCCTTTTGCCGCTACATGACCACCCAGCTTCTGGGAATATAAATATCTTCATACCGCGCGATGGCGAACCGATCCGTCATCGCTGCGATGTAATCGCATACCAACCGTTCCTTTGCCTCCCCTCTCTCCATCAATTCCCGTAATTCCGGAGACAGTCTATCCATATGATGAAGATAATACTCGTAAAGCGTTTCCACCAGGATCTCCGCCTTTCCCTCTTCGCTCTTGGCGTGTGGATTGGTGTAAACATGTTCAAATAAAAAACGGCGCAGGCTCTTCATGGCCTCTTCCACGGCAGGGGACATACATATTTCATTTTTCCCAAAACTATTCGTCACAATATCGTGGATAAATCGATCCAGCCGTTCCCCTGTGGTCGCTCCAGCCACCTCCTGTATCTCCCGGGGAATGTCTCCCTCCTTCAAAATTCCCGCCCGGATGGCGTCGTCACAGTCATGATGGATATAGGCGATCTTGTCCGAAATCCGCACGATCCTGCCCTCCAGCGTCGCCGGCATACCCTTTGTCTGATGGTTTCTGATCCCGTCTCGCACCTCAAAGGTCAGATTGAGCCCCTGTCCGTCCTTTTCCAATACGTCCACAGTCCGCACGCTCTGCTCACTATGCTCGAACCCATAGGGACAGACCCGGCCCAGCGCCCGCTCCCCCGCATGGCCAAAGGGCGTATGCCCCAGGTCGTGCCCGAGAGCGATGGCCTCCACCAGTTCCTCGTTCAGACGGAGGGCTCTGGCTATGGTTCTCGCATTTTGGGATACCTCCAAGGTATGGGTCAGCCGCGTCCGGTAATGATCTCCCTGAGGCGCAAGGAATACCTGAGTCTTATCCTTCAGCCTGCGGAAAGCCTTGCAGTGAAGGATCCGATCACGATCCCTCTGAAAAACAGGCCTGATGTCACAGGGTTCCTCATCCTTCATCCTCCCCAGGGAATTTTTGCTCAAAGCGGCATAGGGACTCAGATACTCCGATTCCCATTTTTCCAGATTCTCACGAATTATCGCCATCCGCATCCCCTTTTATATGATATAAATCCGTACCTTCCGCAGCCTGCGGCCCTCCTGCCGCCAAATCTGCTGTCGTTCTCCCCCTGATTGGGCTGTCTGCCTGCTGATGCAGCATCCCAGCCTTACATGAATCGGCAGACAACCGCCAAAACTTCTGTTTTCAAACCTCTCTGCGCCGTTTTACGGCACTCTATTACTTTATTATTCCACATCAAAAGCCCAATTCCTTTTTCTTTCCAAGGAACTGGCGCCATTTTTTATATTCCTGCCGTATCGCGGGCTTTGCATGCGATACGGCAGCCAATTGAAAGTTTGGAAGTTTACTTCCAAACTTATGCCTGCATTCATTTCTATGTATTTGATTCTTCCTCTATGTCAACCCGATCCCCTTCTCGTAAGGCCTGCTGGAACATCCCCGGCATACCGTTTACAAGAAGTCGTACCGTTCCCCTCGGATGATCCAGGTCAATTCCAGAATATTGAATCAAATCCATCAAATAATACGGACTTCCATCCTCTTTCCGGGGAAGGCTGAGCGGCATGCCGTTCAGTCGGAACAGCATTTCCCGGGGAGCTGTCCGCGTAAATGCCGGCCCATTTCCGACACCGGCCGCCGAATCGGGATCTTTCTTTGACAATATCCCATCAGGTTCCCTGTCTTGCTGCGTTTTCCCGGTCTCTAAAAGGACGCGGGTCTGTTCCGCGGCATCGGCCTGAGGCAATCTGTCCCGTTCCGGGATCTCCTGCCTGCCCGCCGATTCGCTGTCTTCTTCCGTTTCGTCCTTCCCTAACGCCGAGTTTTCTTCTTCCCGCCATTGCGTATGAACCGTTTCGTCCTCTTCTTTTGGGCCTTCCTTTTCCTGAGCCGTCTCTCCAGCCGGTCCCTGTCCTCCGGGCAGCTTCATCCAGATGGCATCCCCTGTCTTTAACGGTGTGCTCAATGGTACATGAACTCCGTTCAGCGTAATGTCCTCGCTCTGCGCAGCGCCCTCCACATCCTGCAGGCATGGCTTAGCCGGTGCCCCGGAAACAGCGGGTTCAAAATCAATGCTGTCGCCCGCATGGATGACCATGGATAACTGGCCCTCCTGTTTATTGATCAGCAGACTGGCCGGCTGAGCCGGCGTGCCATAAAATACCTTCCGCGCTCCGTTCACCGTCACAGTCAGATTCGGACCGGAACGGCCCAATACATCCCGAAAACTGTATCCGTTCATCATCAACAGGTTCAGGGCCGTAAAACTGCCGCTTCGGAACAGTTTAGCCGGTCTGCCGTTCAGGATCACTCGAAAACTGTCATTAATCAAGTTCAGTCCTGACGAGATCGCTATACCCAGCGGCGTGGCATACTCCGGGTTATTCAGGTCGTATTCCTCGGAATAGGCATTTGCCTGAAAATAATTTCCCGCAATGGCCACTCGGCTGCGATCCATCTGAAGGGCCGCTGCCAGCGAATCCCTCAGCCCGGCCAGCTTGCTTCCCCCTCCTGCCAAAAAGAGCGCCGACGGGGCTCCCCCATTAATCTCCACGATCTTATCCGCAATTTCTCCACAGAGGGAATCCGAGGTTTTCTGGATGCACCCACTCACCTGTTGTATGGATAGCTTCTGTTCAAATCCCAGAATATCCGTATAGATGATTTCCTCTTCCTGGCCGAGCCTGGCTTTTATACTTTCCGCTGTGGCAAAGTCCACCAGATATTCCCGCATGAGCGTCTCCGTTATTTCATCCCCAGCTACGGTCGCCATGGTATAGCCCGTCACACTGCCCCCGGTACAGGCCGCAATATCTGAAGTTCCTGCCCCGATATCCACCAAAGCAAGATTCAGAAGACGCAGGTTCTCCGGAATCGCCGCATTGATAGCCGCAATCGGCTCCAGCGTAATACTCGCCACTTCCAGCCCGATTTTATTCATGGTGGTATATAGGCTTTCCACCACTTCGCTGGGCAGGAAAGTAGCGATCAGATCCGCCTTGATATGATGGCCTCTATGATCTTTCAGGCTGGATATTGTATATTGGTCCAAGAAGTACTGGCAGACCGTATAGCCCACCAGATAAAACCGTCTGCCATCCTTTCCTGCTTCCCTTTCCGCATCAAAAGCCTCCTCGGCCCGTCCGATCGCCCCCGCCTCCAGACGGCTAATGATCTCATCATCGATCAGCTGTGTTCCTGGCAGCTCCATTTCGTATTCCGCCCGTTTCGTCCGCAGGGCGCGCCCCGCTGCCGCCACGCAGACCCGGTTCAGCTTAAAGCGAACTTTGTTCTCCAGCCTTTTTTTCACTTTTTCGGCCAAGGCAGATACTTTATCTATGTTTTCAATCTGCCCGTCGATCATTGCCCGCTCCGCGTGTTCTTCTCTCTCTATGGCAATGATTTTCACACGATCTTCCTCCACGCGGCCCACCATGCCGATGATGCTGCGCGTCCCGATATCCATGGCAAACACCACATTTTCCGCCTGGGAGGGCACCCTTCTCGTCTGTGTTGCGGCGCTTTTTTTCTGCGCTCCCTTTGCGCTCTTTCCCTGCGTCTGCGTCTTTTTTCCCTGCGTCCTCTTCGTCACTCCGCCAGCCATATGCGTCCTCCTGAACCTTTCGCCATCGCTTTTGTTGTATTTGTTGCTAATCGTTAATTATAACACGGCCAATTCGGCCTGAAAAGAAACATTTCCTTAATATCTGAAAGGGATTGCCCCGCCCAGGTAACCGTCCAGGCAGATCTGTGTATTTACTGCACGGACCGTATGACAATGCGGTGGCCGTCATCCATCATCGCGCAGCGATTTACATGCCTGGATACATAATGGTTCAGACTCGTCTGAACTTTTACTCCGCCTGTGCCCGCTGCTTTTCCAATCCTTTAAACAGCCGCATCAGCACGACCAAAGCGGCAACAGCCAGAACCAGTTCCGCCGCAAACTGCGCGTAAGCCAGACCGTAGAGAGGGAACAGGAAATTCAGCAGATACAGCGCCGGGATCTCCAGCAGGATCTTGCGCATGACGGCAAAGATCAACGCTTCTCTTCCCATTCCCACAGCCTGGAATACGCCCACGGCCAGGAAATCCAGGCAAAGGAACGGAAGCCCCAGGCAGAAGCCCCGCAGGAAACGCGTCCCATAGGCGATGATGGCTTCGTTATCCAAGAACAGGACAATGATCCGCCCTGCCCCCAGGAAATAGCCGACTGCTGCCGCCATGATAAAACCCAGGACAGCTTTTGCCGCAAACCAGACCGTCCCTCTCATCCGTTTATAATCTTTGCTGGCATAATTGTAACTCACAAGAGGCATGATCCCCTGGGATACTCCCATGGCCACGTACATGGGAACCATATTGACCTTCTGGGAAATCCCCATGGCCGCCACCGCATCCGGGCCATAAGAAGAGGTAAAATTGTTCAAGATGGTCATTCCCGTCACATTCAAAAGATTTTGGATCGAGGCAGGAATCCCCACGCCGCATACTCCCAGCACCACATTGCTTCGCAGCGTGAATTTGGCGGGATGGATGCACACATAGGTATCCTTCCTTCTTACGAACAACAGGACCAAAAAGTAGGCGCATGCCACGCAGTTGGACAGAAACGTGGCAAGCCCTGCCCCTTCCGCTCCCATATTCAGGCCAATGGGCAGGATAAAAAAGGGATCCAGAAGAATATTCAGAAGGCACCCGCTCATGGTACCCACGCTGGCGTGGAACGCCGCCCCTTCCGCCCGAACCATGTTGGCCATCACCACGTTGAGGATGGCAGGAACAGCGCCAAAGGTCACCGTCCATCTCATATATGCTCCTGTGGCTTCCCAAGTCGCTGCATCCGCTCCCAGCAGATTCAGCAGAGGAGCCTTTCCGATGCTGCAGAAAAAGGAGAAAAGAATTCCGCTAAACAACGCGCAATAAAAGCCGAACGCCGAGCTGGCATACACTGTGTCATAGTCTTTCCTTCCCAATGCCCTGCTCATCATGCTGGAGGTTCCCACGCCGAACAGATTATTCACCGCATTGAAGGCCAAAAGTACCGGAGCTGCCAGCGTCACCGCCGCATTTTGTACCGGGTCATTCATCATTCCCACAAAATAGGTATCTGCCAGATTGTACAGCACCATCACCAGAGAACTGAGAATCGTAGGGACAGCAAGCTTGGCCACCGCTTTAGGTATCGGCGTCCGCTCAAAAAGTTCCGCTTTATCATTCATCATTTTAACCTCCCTGCCCGCTTTAGCGGGTACTCAGGTTAAGAGAATTTATACAAAATGCATCTTCTTGACCACATTGACGAAATCCACATTGTTTCTGGTGCGCGTGAACATATCCAGGATCTTGTCCACTGCCTCTTCCGGTTTCAAGCCATTAAGCGCCTTGCGCAGCACTCCTGTGGCCTCCAGTTCTTCCTGGGAAAGCAGAAGATCTTCCCTTCTGGTGCTCGATTTAGGAATGTCGATGGCCGGGAAAATCCTCCTTTCGGAAAGCTTTCGATCCAGGACGATTTCCATATTGCCCGTTCCCTTAAACTCCTCGTAGATCACATCGTCCATCCTACTGCCCGTATCCACCAGAGCCGTTGCCAGGATCGTCAGGCTGCCTCCCTCGCGCATATTCCTTGCCGCGCCAAAAAAACGCTTGGGCATATGCAGAGCGGCCGGATCCAAACCGCCTGACAGTGTCCGTCCGCTGGGCGGGATGACCAGATTATAGGCCCTCGTTAAACGGGTGATGCTGTCGAGGAGGATCATCACATCCTTTTTATGCTCCACCAGACGTTTGGCGCGTTCGATCACCATCTCCGCCACTCTCTTATGATGCTCCGGAAGTTCATCAAAGGTGGAATAGATCACTTCCACGTTCGGCCCTTCTATCGCCTCCCGGAAGTCCGTTACTTCCTCCGGCCGTTCATCGATCAGCAGAATGATCAAATGCATATCCGGATGGTTCGTTTTCACCGATTGAGCCACCTGTTTTAACAGGGTGGTTTTACCTGCCTTGGGAGGGGATACGATCATTCCCCTCTGCCCCTTTCCCACTGGGCTCATCAGATCCATGATCCGCATGGATACCGAAGAACGGGATAATTCCAGCCGAATCCTTTCGTCAGGGAAAATTGGCGTCATGTCTTCAAAGTTATATCGTTTTGTTGCTTCGTCGGGAGACTGCCCGTTGATGGATTTCACATAAAGCAAAGCGCTGAACTTCTCGTTCTGCGTCTTTACCCGGGTATTTCCCACCACAATATCGCCTGTCTTCAATCCGAATCTGCGAATCTGGCTGGGCGCTACATAAACGTCATTATCGCCGGGCAGATAGTTCGCGCTGCGAATGAAGCCATATCCGTCCGGCAGAACTTCCAGAATACCGTTGGCTGAAATGCCGCTGTCCAGTTCGGAAGGGAAACGCTCTTCCTCATTGCCGGAAGGATTTCCTCCATAAACCGGTGCGCCGACCGGATTATCTTGACGCGTAACCTCCGTCTGATTCCGCCCTTCCGCATACTCTACGGCCTGCCCGACAGATTTTGACTCCGAAGCCTCTCTTGTTTCCACGCCTCCCCCCGCTTCCGCAGCGTTTCTCGTTTCCGGATATCTTCGCTGCCCGTTTTCCGGCTGCCCTTGGGGATATCTGCGTACCACACGTTTCTCCCCGTTTCTGTACGATGTATTCCCTGCGCTCTGGTTCCTGGCGCCGTTTCCACGCTCTACAGAAGCGGAATGATTCTCCGTCCTCCCGGATGCGTCCTGCCTTTTGGGAATAGTCCTCCTGCTTTCCTGTTGCGGGACTGCCTGGCGGGCCGTTCCTTGCTCCGCACTCTGGCGGCTTGTTCCCTGCTCCGCTGCCGGACGGCCCGTTCCTTGTTCTACACTTTGACGGCCCGCTCCCTGTTCTGCGCCTTGACGCCCTGTTCCCTGTTCCACTGCCGGACGGGCCGTTCCCTGCTCCGCTCCCTGGCGGCTCGTTCCCTGCTCCGCTGCCGGACGGCCCGTTCCCTGTTCTGCACTTTGACGGCCCGCTTCCTGGCGGCCTATGCTCTGCCCACCGGTCTGCGGCATATTTTCTCCTGTTCCACTCTTTTCCGCAAGCGGCTGTCTGGCGCTCGTTCCGGTTCTCTTCTCGTCGGATACACGCCTGCCTGTCGGTCTGCTTCCCCGTCCCGCATCAGTTTTCTTGGACGCTTGTCCATCCGCAGCCTTTGTCCCATTATCCGACGCTAGGCTGTCCGATGCTCTTACCTTCTCCTCCGCCATACGGCCGTCCGACGCTTTCTCTCCCCGTCCTTCCGTCCCATTATCCGACGCCTTTTCCTTCTTATTTTCGGCATCAGGAATCTGTTCAGAAGCGGATTCTCCGTTCTTCTGACTCCTTTCCGATTCGTCCAAAGCGACCATCGCATCAATGATGTCGGCTTTTTTCATAGAAGAAGTTCCCTTCATTCCTCTGGCCTTTGCGATCTCCTTCAGATCAACAAGCGCCAGCGATTGATATTTTTCTCTCATGCTCATGCTGTTCCTCCTGCTTCCTTGCAGATTTACGAATCCGAGGCATCATTCCAAATTCATGTATTTGGAACATGCCTGGTCTCTCTTATTTTTTTATAACCTTGCATACCGCGGCCTGTGCCTACGATACCGATGCCATTCAATTTCTTACATCTGAATAAAAATATGATGATTCAACCTGGAAAACTGGCACTGCCGAAGCCAAACACAACTTTACTCCGCCCGTACCTGCCTGATGGCGCACGGAAACATCCTGTACACCAACGAGATATGTTTTCTGAAATAGAAGCAAAATTTTATTTTGCTTTTCTATTATATACTATTTTTATAAAAATAGGAAGGGGATTTTTCCCCGGAAAAACCAACCGTTTGCCGAGATAAAAAGCGCAGGGGATTCGATTCCTCTGCGCTTTTTCAGGCTCCATATGTCTTTTTTGCACCATATCTATACTGTCTGCAATTCTCCGTCAAATATCATGTCCGCAAATCTCATATTCCTGTCGCTCACGGCTCCTTTGATCTCAAACATCCCTTTCAAGCCATCCGTAATATAAAGGGCGAGCTTCTCTCCTAAGAAATGAAACTTCCATGTCTGGAAATGCCCTGTCTCTTGCCAGCAGACGGTCAAAAACAACGTATCTTCATCAATCCATGCATGGTGTGCAGCATACTGCCAAAATCTGTTTCTCTCTGCCTCGCCGCGAACCGGACTGTTGCTGGGTATCTCGATCGCATACCTGGTTTTTCCAAACAGATCGATCACGCAGGAACTCCTGATCGCCTGCAGTCCGTCTATCGTAACGCACATCCGGCTGTTTTCCACCTCGAAGCACATCGAATGCGTTTCCTCCGATGTCCGGCTCTCCAGGCAATATACCCTTCCCTGTAGGGAATCCAACAGGTAGGATGCGCTGGCAGGATAGGAAATCGGCGCTTCCCATTGGCAAAGCACCTTCTTCAAATACTGATAAGCCGAAGCATCCCGTGGCATTTCTTTCTCCGCCATATCGTTGAGAAGATACTTCTCGAGCAGCGGAAAGATCCTGGTTCCGTCCGCTTCCTCTGCCGTGGTCGTGATGACCAGATCCTTCGCAGGAAATACCATACAATACTGGCCAAATGCACCATCCGCCCGATAGCTGCCCGGCACATTTTCCCAAATCTGGAATCCGTAATGCTTTCCCCATCCGGCACAGCCCTGTGCGTTTGTCGAAATAAGGGGTGAGGCGGCCTCTTCCACCCATTCCTCCGTGAGAATACGTTTTCCGTTATAAATGCCTTTGTTCAGATACAGCAGGCCCAGTTTGGACAAATCCCGAGGGGCAATCAGAAGTCCCCAAGCGCCCATGTTCACATCCCCGTTCGTATCCCAGCAGACGTCCGTGATTCCCAACGGTCCAAAGACCTGCTTTTGAAGCCAGTCTAAGAGACACATTCCCGTAACTTTGCTGATTATCTCCGAAAGCATATAGGTTCCGCCGGAATTATAGATAAAATGGGCGCCCGGCTCATATGCCATTTTCCTGGTGAAGAAAATTTCCGGCCATGGCCGATCACCGTTACACATGTCCGCCACCGTATCAGCAGCATGACCGGTGCACATCATGAGCAGGTTGCGAACCGTGATCGTTCTGGCTCTAACGTCCATCTCCAGTTCCCTGCATTCCGGAAAATAATCCAGCACTTTGTCATCCGTATGGAGCAATCCCTCCCGAACAGCCACGCCCACAGCCGTTGAAGTGAAGGTCTTGCTCACGGAATACACCAGCCTTTTATCAAAGGCGCGGAAGGGATATCTGGCAGCCTCCACCACTGCTTTTCCATGACGGATCACATGGAGCGTCCGCAGCTTATAATGGATCTCGTCACATTCTTTCAGGAAATTTGCCAGAGCCACCGATGAAATTCCCGCGTCCTCAGGCATATAAAATCTGTCATATACGTCCGCCATGTCCTCATACCTCCGCATTTCTAAACTTTACCACTTCTTCATCCGAACCCATGAATCCGCCCAATACGATATTCACAGAATACTCCTTAGCAGCTGCGCCGCAGCCAAATAAAGCATAACCGAAAATATGCGCTTTGGCAACTTCTCCATTTTTAATTGCACCTTTCTTTCCAGGCGCTGTGCCATGGTCCCCAAACCGCATCAGCGAAGCGATGCGGCCGGACTGCCCCAACACCATGGCATCAGGCCCTGAAGAAAGCAGGCCTGTCATCATAAAAGGTTCCCGCCCAGCCGTTGAAACGGCCTGGCAAGAACCTTTTCCTATCCCAGCTTTCAACTGCACGCTTTAGCGCGCAGACAAATCAGGAGAGCGGGAAAGATTTATGAATCTTTCCCGCTTATCCGCTGCATATCGCAGGCAATGCCTACGGTACTGCCTCCCATAAAGAGTGTGAAACGAAGTTTCAAAAGTTTATTCCGGCTTTACCGCAAAGGAGAAGCTGCATGCATCCTCCGCCTTGATTCTAAATTCCTCATGGGCACAGCCGCGTGGACTCCAGCTGTCGTCTCCTCCCACGCCCATCTGCTTATAATTAATGCGCACCACCGTTTTATCAGATTGAGGAAGATCCTTATGATGGCTTGCCACCTCCATCTCCTCCGGTGTATAGGGTAACACATTCGCCTCCACCGTGGGAAGGCCGGTAAAGGTTAAGCAGCCGCCCTTGCGGTTCACCACCGTAAGCCGCCGTACATCCAGCATATTGCCGCATTCCTGGGGCATCAGATAGGGAACCATCCGATCGGCCACCTTTGACTGCCAGGTACCCACAAAAGCGGATTCCTTCCGGTCAATATAGTTCTCATGTTCCCCTCTGCCATGCCATTCCATGCGGTCAAATCCCGCAGGAAGGGTGAACATCAGGCCAATTTCCGGGATATCGGGAAGGTTCTTTCCGCCTGACCAGGTATTGTCAAACACCAGTGTACCGTCCGGATGGATCGTCACCGTTGTCTCCAAGGTAATTTCCATGGAAATGGGCAGGATAAACTTCATGGGCACCACCACGCAGTTGTCCTTCTTCTGCGGCTCCATCACCCACTTAAATGCCTGCTGTCCCGCATACCTCCATACCATGGAACGCCAGGAATGCCTGCTGCCTCTGTCGTTGTCCGTACTAGCCCTCCAGAAATTGCAGGAAAGGGGCTCCTTCAAATATTCCGTTCCGTTTCTACGGATGCTGTAGAGCGCCCCGCTTCTCTTGGAAAACCGATATTCAAAGTCTTTCCCCGTGATAATCCAGGCCCCAAAGGTATCCGAAATCCGCAGCTCTCCTTTTGCATCAATGCAGTCCATCCCATCGCTTCTGCTTCCCGTGATAAACTGCCCCTTCGCCGCCGCATAACCCGCCTTTGCCCAGAGGGTGTCCTCCTTCAAAACGGCCTCCAGGTTGAGGAACGCCTCGCTTCCCGCCGGAAGGCCTCCTTCCGCCAGCTCTTCGGCAAAGGGAAGGCGTACCTGTACGCTCTCTCCGGGCGCGCAGGCGATCTGGAAATCGCCGCCCAGGCGCATCTTTTCGTCCACATACAGGTTCCAGACGAACCGGTATTCCTCCAGATCGGTGAAAAGGCTCCTATTTTGCAGGGTGATTTCCCCGCTCTCCCAGTCCACATCCGCAAAGGAGATGTTCTGATAGCAGATCCTGGTCTCTTTGATCTTGGGCGTTTCCGTCCTGTCCGCAAACATCAGGCCGTTTCCGCTGAAATTCCCGTCGTGGTAGCCCTCGTTAAAATCGCCGCCGTATCCCAGATATTCCTTCCCGTTTTCATCCTTTGTCCGGATGGCCTGATCCACATAGTCCCAGATAAAGCCGCCCTGCAGCCTGGGATAGGTTTCAAATGCGTTTGTATATTTCACCAGGCTTCCGCAGGAATTGCCCATGGCGTGGGAATATTCGCACAGAATGGCCGGCTTTTTGGCTTCGTTCTGATCCAGCTTCACCCATTCCTCCACCGGGGTATACATGGTGGAGATCATGTCGGTCACGTCCTCATATCCGGGGCAGTGCCCTTCCCCTTCATAGTGCACCAACCGCGTGCTGTCGTGATCCCGCAGGAATTTCGCCATGGCCCGGAAATTTTCCCCGCAATAGGACTCGTTCCCCAAAGACCAGATGAGGATGGAAGGATGGTTGCGATCCCGATAGTACATATCCGCCACCCGGTCCACCACCGCAGCCGTCCAGTCCGGATTGCTGCCGGGAAGGACAAGGGGCTGCTGATCCTCCGGTACGCCGTAGGCCCAAGTCCCATGGGTCTCCAGGTTATTTTCATCGATCACATATAATCCATATTCGTCACACAGATCATACCAGTAGGGATGATTTGGATAATGGGAGGTACGCACCGCATTGATGTTGTTTTGCTTCATGCTAACCACGTCCGCCACCATGGCCTCACGGGTGATGGCCCGGCCAAATTCGGCTCCGAATTCGTGCCGGTTCGTTCCCTTGAAAATAATCCGCTTCCCGTTGATCAGCATGATCCCGTCCTTCAATTCAAAGGTACGGAACCCGCAGCGGCAGGAAACGACGTTCTCCTCTTCGCCATGACGGAGCGTCATCACCACCGTATACAGATACGGATGTTCCGCGCTCCACTGCCAGGGCGTCTCCACCGCAGCCTGATAAGATACTTTCCCGTCCTGTGCCGGAAGGGCGCCGGAATCCAGGACCTCCCTCCCCTTCGGGCCGTACAGGACGATCTGCACGCTGCAGTCCGTTGCGTCTTTCGCCACGTCTATTTCCACATTCAGCATACCGTCTTGGTACGTCTCATCCAAAAGCGCGTCCACCCGATAATCGCTGATATGGATTTCCGGCAAGCTATAGAGATACACATCCCTGAAAATGCCGGACAGCCGGAAGAAGTCCTGATCCTCCAGCCAGCTTCCGTCACACCAGCGCAACACTCGCACCACCAGCTGGTTTTCCCCTTCGCAGGCCAGCTGCGTGATATCGAATTCCGCCTGGGTGAACGAGCTTTCCGTATATCCCGCGAAGCGGCCGTTTAGGTAGATTTCCCCGCAGGATTCAATTCCGTCGAAATGGAGAATCAGCTTTTCCCCTTCTTTTTTATTCCACCAGAAGCTACGACAGTAGATCCCCACCGGATTGTATGCCCGAGGAATCTGGGGCGGCATGATATCCTCCGTCAGCTCCCAGGGATATTTCACATTCACATACTGGGGATAATCATATCCCTCCATCTGCCAGTTTGCCGGCACCTTGATCTGCCCCCAGGTATGGGTATCCATCACCTGCTCCAATCCCTCCGGGAAAGCCGCATCGCAGGCTTCTGGATTATCAAAGAACAGAAACTTCCAGGTACCGTTCAGATCCGTCACCGCCCTGGCATCCTTGTCACACATCGCAGCCGCCTCCAGAGAAGGATACGGGATGATGTCCCCGTGAGGCGCCCTCTTGTTGATCTTAAAGCAGCCCGGATTGCACTCCCAGGGCATGTACCCGTTTTCCTGCAGTAATTTGTTGCTCATTTTCCCTCCATTCCGCCGCATCTGCGGCCCACTTTGCTTCCTTTTCATGCTCCGTAAAAGCATGCTTGCTTTCGCCAAAACCGAAACTTTAAACTTCCGCCTAAGCCTGAAACATCCTTTCTGTAGGCATCGTATCCGATGCCTAGAACGCCAGAATGCGCATCAGGCACATTCTGTATACGCCTTACCTCTTGTGATATACCGCCGCCTCATAGGGCTGCATCCATCCCTTCTCCCTGCACGCCACATTCGTCAATATGCCGCAGAATCCGCTTCTGCCCAGTTTTTTATCCGCACCCTCCGGCCAGGCAGGCCGCCTGATCCGTTTATCACTCAGGCTGCATTCCACATACCACACGTCCCCGTCCAGCTTCCGAAACCAGGCGAACAGATCTTTTCTCTTCGCATATACGAATTCCACGTCCCCATAAACCAAAGCCGGATACTTTTTCCGCAATGCAATCATCTTCTTATAATAGAAATACATGGAATCCCGGTTTTTCTTCTGTTCTGCCGCCTCCTGCCAATCCATCATGAGCCTGGCGTGATCCCTCGTTCCGGCCAATATCCTGGCAAAGGCTTCCTCCTTCCCCACACTTCGGCGCAATTCTTCATACAGGTTCAGGCTCTCCACATCCTGAATCTGGGAAATATCCGTGAAATTACCGTTTACGGCTCCCAGCTCCTGCCCTTGATAGACGAACGGGGTCCCTTTCAGGAAAAACTGTATGGTTCCCAGCAGCTTTCCCAGCGCCGTGCGCACTCCAGGATCCGGATTGACCTTGGATATCATTCTGGGATTGTCATGGTTTTCATAGAAAAGAGACATCCAGCAGAGGTCGGCATACTGCTCCATCCATTCCATATAATAGCTTTTCAGGTAATTCAGGTCATAACGATAGTCCTCGAAGCGGGTATGCCCCGGCGTCTCCAAATGGTCAAAGGAGAAAACCATGTCCAGCTCATGACGTCCTTCTCCCGTCAGAAGCTTTGCCATCTGCATCCCCACCCCCGGGGTCTCCCCCACGGAAAACGCATCATAGGGATCAAAAGCCTTAACCCGCAGCTCCCGCAGATAATCGTGTAGACGGGGGCCGTAAAAATAGTGCTCAATCCCCACATAGCCGATCAGCTTCCCCACACTTTCGTTTCCGTCCGGCAGCTCATCCGCTTTGGAAATATAGTTGATCACGTCCAGCCGGAAACCGTCCACGCCCCTATCCAGCCACCACTTCACCATGGAAATCACATCGGCGCGCATCCTGGGATTGTCCCAATTTAAATCCATCTGTTTTTTAGAGAAAAGATGCAGCGCCCATTCGTCGTTTTCCGGAATGTATCTCCAGGCATCCCCGTACTTTCCCTGGCCAAAAAATGATGTCCAGTTGTTCGGCGCCTCCCCGTTTTCATTTTCCCGGAACAAATAATAGTCATGGTAGGGACTGTAGGGGCTGCGCACCGCCTCCTGAAACCACATATGTTCATCCGAAGTGTGGTTCACCACCAGATCCATCACCAACCGCATTCCCCGCGCATGGATTTCCTCCGCCAGCCGGTCAAAATCCTCCATGGAGCCGAACTCTTCCATGATTTTGTAATAGTCTCTGATATCATAACCATTGTCATCGTTGGGGGAATCATAAATCGGAGACAGCCACAACGCATCCACCCCCAGATTTTTCAGATAATCCAGTTTCCCGATCACCCCTTCCAGGTCGCCGATCCCGTCCCCATCCGTATCCGCAAAACTTCTGGGATAAATCTGATAAAAAACCGCCTCCTTCCACCATTTATGGCTGATTTCGGCCGGAGGCACTTCCTCCGGTACGTCTGACTCGCCGTTCATGAGTTCCAGAAAGGTTTCCCAGAACGCCTGATCCAGGAATTTCCCCGTAAGGGCCGCCACAGTCCGCAGAGACATTCCCCCGGTCAGCCTGCCCGTAACCGCCCGCTCCCCTATCCCAGCCTGAAGCAGGATTTTTTTGAGTACGTCCCTTCCGACCGGATGGGCATACACCTCCCGAAGGGTACTCTTCATTGTGATTTCCTGTATCATTTTCCCTCCCAATTTCCGTAACCATGCAGGCCCGGCCCGTGTCGGCCCATTCCCCTCCGCATCGGCCGCTTCAGATGCATGCTTACAAATATGCTCCCATCTATACGCCAAAACGCGCATACAAATCAGGGAGATTGAAATTGCTCAATTTCCAGCCTTTTCCACTAAAATTATTCTAACATATGCCTGAGGCTTTCGCAAGCCGCGGCAATACCCGAAACAGGCCAAATCCTCCCAGGACGCTCCTTCCTGGGCCATCCGCGGATCTGCCTTGGTTTTTGCGGGATTGCAATACATTCAAACATTACGCCTCAAAATCTATGATAAGTAGGTATGAATGAAATAAACCAACAATTCTGGAGCCGTTCGCTTCATGTGGATAAGGCGTACGAAAGGAAGCGCAAAGCCTACAGCTTTGACGCCAAGACAGCTGCCGGACGGGAAAAGCGGATTGCCTGGATTGCTGATAGGATGAATAAAAATTGAATGCCGATGTAATCGTTTTGTACGCCTGATTCTCTTGGAAAATTCTCGCGTAGAAAGAATTTTAAAAAAACCTTTCCCTATTCCCTTCTTTCCTATATAATATTGCAGAAGAAAAGAGTTCCCCCTGATTTGCACGCACACTAAAGCGCGCAGATGGGAGCTAAAAATGAAGATAAATGCGTGCTTTGCACGCCAACGGGAGCAATGTTGAAAGAAAGACGCTTTCAACCTCCCTGATTCGAATGCGTGCTTTGCACGCAGACGGGAGCAAAACAAGAGTTTTCAGGCTGAGCATCGTAAGCCGCCCAAGAAGCAGAATGGAGGAACCATGCCACAGAGAACAAATATCAAAAAGGT
The DNA here is from genome assembly GCA_947650005.1 of uncultured Lachnospiraceae bacterium. Classification (GTDB taxonomy): domain Bacteria; phylum Bacillota; class Clostridia; order Lachnospirales; family Lachnospiraceae; genus Eisenbergiella. The sequence goes on along the minus strand of CANSTU010000050.1, from coordinate 11,589 downwards.
ACTGATCATAGGCTCCGGACCGATCATCATCGGACAGGCCTGTGAGTTCGACTATTCCGGCACCCAGGCCTGTAAAGCCCTGCGAAAGCTGGGTTATGAAATCGTTCTGGTCAATTCCAATCCGGCCACCATTATGACCGATCCGGAGACAGCAGATGTAACCTACATTGAACCCCTGAATGTGGAGCGGCTGGAGCAGATCATCGCAAAGGAACGTCCCGACGCTCTGCTTCCCAACCTGGGCGGACAGTCCGGGTTGAACCTATGCGCCGAGTTGAACAAGGCAGGTATCCTGGACAAATACCATGTCCAGGTTATCGGCGTCCAGGTGGATGCCATAGAACGAGGGGAAGATCGGGTCGAGTTCAAAAATGCTATGAATGCCCTGGGCATTGAAATGGCCCGCAGCGAAGTAGCCTACAGTGTGGAGGAAGCGCTTCAGATTGCGGACAAGCTGGGCTATCCCGTGGTGCTTCGTCCCGCCTATACCATGGGCGGCGCAGGAGGAGGCCTGGTCTACAACGTGGAGGAGCTCAAAACCGTCTGCGCCAGGGGACTGCAGGCCAGCCTGGTTGGCCAGGTACTGGTGGAGGAATCCATTCTGGGCTGGGAGGAACTGGAGCTGGAAGTGGTGAGGGATGCTGACAACAACATGATCACCGTCTGCTTCATTGAAAACATCGATCCCTTGGGCGTACATACCGGGGATTCCTTCTGCGCCGCTCCCATGCTGACCATCAGCGAGGAGTGCCAGAAGCGTCTGCAGGAGCAGGCCTATAAAATCGTGGAAAGCGTCCAGGTCATCGGCGGCACCAACGTCCAGTTTGCCCATGACCCGGCGACGGATCGGATAGTGGTCATCGAAATCAACCCCAGGACGTCCCGTTCTTCGGCCCTCGCATCCAAAGCCACCGGTTTTCCCATCGCCCTGGTATCAGCCATGCTGGCCACCGGCCTCACCCTAAAGGATATCCCCTGCGGAAAATACGGCACATTGGATAAATATGTGCCGGACGGCGACTATGTGGTAATCAAATTTGCCCGCTGGGCTTTTGAGAAGTTCAAAGGCGTGGAAGATCGTCTGGGCACGCAGATGCGCGCTGTGGGCGAGGTGATGAGCATCGGTAAAACTTATAAAGAAGCCTTCCAAAAAGCCATCCGCAGCCTGGAAACCGGCCGTTACGGCTTGGGCAACATCGAATCATTCCAAATGAAAACCAAAGAACAGCTTCTTCAGATGCTGGCTACTCCCTCCAGCGAACGGCATTTCCAGATGTATGAGGCCCTCCGCAAAGGCGCCTGCGTAGAGGAAATCCATGCCGTAACCAGAGTGAAGAAGTGGTTCATCGAACAGATGAAGGAGCTGGTGGAGGAAGAAGAGGCCCTGCGTGCCTGCCGAGGCCACATGCCCTCCAACGAGGCGTTGATCTGTGCCAAGAAAGACGGCTTCTCCGATAAATATTTAGGCCAAATCCTGGAGATCCCGGAGGAGGAGATCCGCTCCCGCAGGATTGCCCTGGGGCTGGAGGAAGCCTGGGAGGGCGTACATGTTTCCGGCACGCCGGACTCCGCCTACTATTATTCCACCTACAACGCCCCTGACCGCAACCCGGTGTGCGCCGGAAAGCCCAAGGTCATGATTCTGGGAGGAGGTCCCAACCGCATCGGGCAGGGAATCGAATTCGATTATTGTTGTGTCCATGCCTCCCTTGCCCTGAAAAAACTGGGCTTTGAGACCATCATCGTCAACTGTAACCCGGAAACCGTATCCACAGACTACGATACTTCGGACAAGCTCTACTTCGAGCCCCTCACCTTGGAAGATGTTCTGAGTATCTATAAAAAAGAGCAGCCCGTGGGCGTCATCGCCCAATTCGGCGGTCAGACCCCTCTGAACTTGGCGGGAGAGCTGGAGAAAAACGGCGTAAAGATCCTGGGAACCTCCCCTTCCGTCATCGATCTGGCGGAGGATCGGGATCTGTTCCGCGCCATGATGGATAAGCTGGAAATCCCCATGCCCGAATCCGGCATGGCGGTCACCGTCCAAGATGCCCTGGACATCGCGGAGCGCATCGGCTATCCCGTCATGGTTCGTCCCTCCTATGTGCTGGGAGGCCGCGGAATGGAAGTGGTCTACGACCCGGAAAGCATGGAAGGCTATATGAAGGCTGCCGTGGGCGTTACCCCAGATCGTCCCATCCTCATTGACCGCTTCTTAAATCACGCCACGGAATGCGAAGCAGACGCCATCAGCGACGGCGCCCATGCCTTTGTCCCTGCAGTTATGGAGCATATCGAGCTGGCCGGCGTTCATTCCGGCGACTCCGCCTGCATCCTTCCCTCTGTGCATATTTCAGAAGAAAATCTGGAAACCATTAAGGAATACACGAGGAAGATCGCGGAGGAGATGCACGTCAAAGGCCTGATGAACATGCAATATGCCATTGAAAACGGTAAGGTCTATGTCCTGGAAGCCAATCCTCGCGCCTCCCGTACGGTGCCGCTCGTATCTAAGGTATGCAACATCCGTATGGTGCCCCTGGCCATCGACATCGTCACCGCAGAATTCACACAAAAGCCCTCTCCCGTTCCCGCTCTGCAGGAACAACACATCCCTTACTATGGGGTAAAAGAAGCCGTCTTCCCCTTCAATATGTTTCCGGAGGTTGATCCTGTCCTCGGGCCGGAGATGCGTTCCACAGGAGAGGTGCTCGGCCTTTCCGCTTCCTACGGCGAAGCCTTCTTCAAAGCCCAGGAAGCGACCCAGTCCAGGCTGCCCCTCACGGGTACGGTGCTGATCTCCGTTAACCGAAAGGATAAGGCGGAAGTGGTGGAACTGGCGCAGAATTTCAACGCCGCAGGATTCTCCATTCTAGCCACCGGACGAACCTATGACCTCATCCGGGAAGCCGACATTCCCGCCGATCGGGTGAATAAGCTCTATGAAGGACGTCCTAATATTCTCGATCTGATTACGAACGGAAAGATTCAGCTCATTGTGAATACCCCGGTGGGCAAAGACAGTATTCACGACGATAGTTATTTGAGAAAGGCTGCCATAAAGGCCCGGATTCCTTATATGACTACCATGGCGGCAGCCCGCGCCACCGCAGAGGGAATCCGTTATGTCAAGGAGCATGGAAACGGCGAAGTCCATTCGCTGCAGGCCGTCCATGGGTTGATTCGGGGAAAATAAAGTTCTGGTAAGAAAAACCAGCCGGGCATGGCTGCTTCTCGGCCACCGGCTGGTTTTCCTGCCAACATTTTATCATCTGGGAGATAGGGACGTATGATTGAACAGCTTGTGGATTTGGGTTTTTGAAACAGGAATTATCAAAAATGTTTTCTCATATCCCATAATAGGTCAAAAAAGACCTATCTTAAATTAGCCGGCGCAGTCCTTTCGGGTAATGGTTCTTTAACATCCCTCCGGCCAATTTGCCCCATCCGACCGCATATCCCTCCACGCATATCAGATACCAGCCCTTCTCTCCTTCCACAGGCAGGGACTCGCCGTTTAGCCATGCACGGATTTCGCGGCTGTCTGATGACATATCATATACATATCGGGCGTCCGACGGTTTGATGGCCAGGGCGAGGGCATGGGCGGGTTCGAAGCGTCCCTTCTTTTCCGTTCCCAAATGGAGGCCCGGGCGGAGTACCCGCAGACCTTGCAGAGGCGGCAGCCCGGACGGAGGCAGATAGATCTGATCTCCAAACCGGAGCATGGAACCGGTCAAGGGGGTGAGCAAATATTGTTCGGCAAAGGCCGTGAAGCTATCCCCAGAAGGGGAGCCTCCGGCTTTTTTGTCTTTACGGTGCGCTGATTGAGCGCCATTCTTCAAGGTTCTGGCTGATCCGCCCTCCTTTAAAGGCATTTCGGTTGTTCCGTCCGCGAACCGTTTTCGGCCATTTTCCTGTTCTTGAAAATCCTCCCGGCCAAAGCCGCCTTCTTTCCTGAGTACCGCCACGAAATGGCCTTCTCCCTTGAGCTTGTGGGGCCATAAGCGGAAGGAGTGTTCCACGCCTTCTTCTGGGTCTTCAATCCAGTCCGGCCGGCCGGGAGCGAAACCCTCCGGGCAGGGAAGTTTCTCCATTCTCATATCCCGGTGGGCATGGAGAAATCGGCTGACGCTTCCCTCGTTTTCTGCCGGAGCAAAGGTACAGGTGGAATAGCATAGCGTGCCTCCCGGGCGCAGCATGGCATGGGCAGCATTCAGTATGGCGTCCTGCCTTTCGGCGCATAGCTTCACGTTCTCTGTGCTCCATTCTTCACAGGCCGCGTCGTTCTTGCGGAACATGCCCTCACCGGAGCAAGGGGCATCCACCAGGATCCGGTCAAAGAACCCGGGGAACCGGTCCGCCAGACGGTCAGGCGTCTCATTGGTCACCACCGCATTACGCACGCCAAGACGTTCCACGTTCTCAGAAAGGATCTTGGCCCGGGCCGGATGGATCTCATTGCACACCAAAATTCCCCGGCCGGCCATACAGGCCGCGATCTGGGTGCTCTTTCCGCCCGGAGCAGCGCACAGATCCAGCACCCGTTCCCCAGGCCGGGCGGCCAGCAGGGCGGCCGCAGACTGAGCGCTGGGTTCCTGGATATAATACACTCCTGCGTCGTGGAAGGGGTGTTTTCCCGGCTGATCCTGGCCTTCATAATAAAATCCGCCCTCCGCCCAGGGAACCGGCCTGAGCAAAAAGGGCAGCTTTTTTAACGCCTGCGCAATATCCGCCTTCAGCGGATTGATGCGCAGGGCATGATACTCTTCTTTTCCCAGGGCGGCCTGAAATTCCTCATATTCCGCGCCCAGCATGTTTCTCATCCGTTCTTTAAACTGTTCCGGCAACATCCTTTTTTCCTATCTTTCTATATCGTCTTAAGGACCATTCTCTCTAAAGGAACTTTACCAGATTTCATTCTTCTTTTCCAGTAGTATGCCGTTTTTTTCTCTTCCTTCTTATGACTAAAGCCATGAGCGCTGCTACCGCCAGAACCGCACATCCGGCCAACAGATAGGCCGTTGCATCCTCTTTTGTCGGGCAGACCGCAAAGCCTTCTCCTGCCGCAATGGGGGCCGTCACGTAGTTTCCGTCCCTTTTCGTATCACTCCTGTGCCAAGTTCCCTCGGAAAGGAGCCATACCTCCACTTCATCCGAACCCTCGGGAATGAGGAAATGGCCGATGTAGTCATTTTCCCCCAGAGCCTCCCCGGTGACAGACCAGTTGTAGGCGTATGCCGCCCCTTCCTTTTCCTGGGCGCACTGTGTGAGTTCAAGGGATGCATCCGCATAAAATTTTCCCTCAACCAGAAATACCGTCTTTTCACGGTCGTCCGTATCCGGAGAAGCCAAGCTGGTAATCCAGTCATGCTCCTGCGCCTCTACGGTGATATTCTCTGTCACCCCCCGAATCGGGAATTCGCATTCCCAGCTTAGGTAACCGTTCTCCAACCCGGGACTTGGCACATCTTCCTCTTCCACGCTTCCGCCATAGGGAATCTGAAGCGTCCCGATTTCCTCTTCGTCCATTTCAAAGGTTACGGTCACCATGGTAAAACCCTGGGGCATACCCATCTCCATCAATTCCTCATAGGAACGGCCCTCCGCCCTACCGAAATAGCTGATATTGTCGATTCCTTCCCAATGATCGGATGAAAAAAAATTTCCGGATACAACGGCTTCTTCGTCCACGCACCCAGCAATACTTCCGATACATTCTCCGCCATCGCTTTCAATACGGCATATGGCGGCACACCCGCTGATATCGTAGCCGTCTCCACTGATTCCTCCCAGATAATCGCTTCCGCTGATGTTGCAGAAAGCATAGCTGTCGCGGATGCTGCTCGTACTTATTCCTGCGATTCCTCCTGCTCGGACTCCGTTCTCCGTCCGCACATTGCCATAGTTCTCGCAGTCATATACCAGCCCCAGCTGTTCATTGCCCACGATTCCTCCGCAGAAATTTTTCTTTGCCGTCACTTTCCCATAGTTTACGCAATGAATCAATACGTTATAGGTGGTGGAACGCACGGCTACATCCGTCAAACCAGTCAAATCCAAATCCATCTCCGGACTGATATCGTATTCCACGTTCATGATTCCGGCAATGCCTCCCAGATTCAGATCTGCCTGAATTTCACCATAGTTCATACAGCCTGCGATTACGCCTTGGGTTCTTTTCTCTATATTTTCAGAGGATATGTCCAGATCCGCTTCTTCGTTGCCCATCAGGATATCCAGGTCTTCTCCTACGGAATCTCGGATCCTTTGCTGGGTGCTCATCAGACCATTCAGACTGGACGTCATCGACTGAATGCCATTGTCCACCGAATCCGTCAGTTCATCGATGGTCTCGCCGGAAAGCTTGCTTTGATCCGCCAACTCATTGGAGATATTTCCCGCTGCATCTCCCATGGATTCTTCCCCGGAGGAAATGGAATCATACATCCCCTTCATGCTGCCTGAAATCCCGGATATCTCATCTTTCATTTTGTTCAGATTATTTTTGATTTCCGGGTCCGGCTCCGTCCGGATATAATCCTTCCGGGTAAAATCCTCCTCGACCTTCTCTAACTCTTCCTCTAATTTGTCCCGGTCTATATCCAGGTTCGGAACGGAAGGTTCCGAGGGCGTTTCCTGCGGCCTATCCTCGGAGGGCGTATCTTCTTTCGAGAAATCCTCACTGGAAGGATCCTCCTTGGATGAATCCAACTTTTCCTGGGAATTCCCATCTCCTGACGAAGCGCCGTCTTCTCCGCCGGATCCTCCGGATGCCGTACAGTCCAGAAGTTGCGGCATATCTTTAGATATACTAAATCCCGCGTCCGAACTCCATACGGCCGGCATTTCTCCAACATTCTGCGCGGCATGGCCGCCTTTATGGATCGAATCCTTCTCCGGTTGGGCGCAGTTATCCGTATAAAGGAAACCGTTGCATTTCCCCTCCTCAATCAGCCAAGCGTTTCTTCCGTTCTCCATAGTTTGCGCGCTGTCTTCCTGTTTTTTTCCTCTATAGGAAATAGCCGACATACTCGCTCTATTCTCTCTGCCGGATGCACTTATGCTGTTTCCTTCTCTGGATGAATCGCTTCCTCCGTCGGATGAACCGCTTTCACTGCTTCCTCCTGCCGATGAACCGTCCCCTTCGTTTCCTCCACTGGATGAACCGTCTCCGCTATTTTGTCCGACCGATGAATCACTCTCATCATTTCCTCCGCCTGACGAACTGTCTCCGCTGCTTCCTCCTGCCGATGAATCACCCGCGTTATTTCCTCCGCTGGACGAACCATTTCCGCTGCTTCCTCCGGCCGATGAACCGTCTCCGTTGTTTCCTCCGCCTGACGAACCGTCTCCGCTGCTTCCTCCGGCCGATGAATCACTTTCGTTATTTCCTTCACCTGACGGGCTATTTCCGCCATCCCCGCTGCCGGAACTGCTTCCGTCCGACGGTTCCCTATCTCCATCCTCCTTCTCGTCTTCCCCGTCTTCTTTCTCTCCGCCAGGCTTTAAATCCGGCAGGTCGATTTTATCCTTATCGATTTTATCCATTTCCTGATCGATCCGGTCTTTTACTTCCTCGCGCACATCATTTACCGTGCGATTCACATCGCTGATGGTGCTGTTTACCTGATCCATCACCCGGTTCACCGTGTCGTTACCGATCTCGCTCATATTTTCCAACGCCTGGCTGATACTGTCTATGTAGCCTCTAGTCTCCTCTCTATCCTCTGAAATGCTGTCCCTTAAATAATTGACCTCCCGGTTCAGGCTATCCACCGTATCCTCATATTGCCGCTGGAGGGTCTTTATATAGGTGCTGGTTTCGCTGGACGTTCTGCTTAAGGCATCCGACATCTGCACGACCAGGTTATTCATCCGCCCCAGATCATCCTGCAACTTCTCTAGACGGTCGGAAAGATACTCCGATTCTCTGTAGGGTTCTGCCTGCCCGACGATGCCTCCCACATCCTTCCTGCCCAGAATCGCTCCCTCATTTTCACATTCTATGACGGTTCCGTCTTGCCTTCCCACAATCCCGCCCACGTTATAACCCACATGGGCATACCCTATCGTTCCCCGATTCGTGCATCCCACAATTGACCCGCCGGATCGTCCGGCGATTCCGCCGCTGTCATTTCTCGTCACCACGTTCTGCGTTAAGTTCAGCTGTCCCAAATCCATTCCGTTCAGATTCAGCGTTGCTTCCAGATCTTCGCCGTTCACCGTACTTTCATTCACACAATCCTGAATCGTCCCCTTGTTCTCTCCACAGATTCCCCCCGTCCGGTTTACCGCTATGACCTCCCCCATAACGGTGCATCTCACGATCCTTCCGTCGGCTTTATTGTATCCGGCGATTCCTCCCGCAGCTTCCTCCCCTTTCACTTCTCCCCGGAACGTACAGTCCGAGATCAGGCCAAAATTCACGCCAACGATCCCGCCGATATTTTCTCCGCTTCCTTTCTTTTGGATCCTTCCTTCCACCTGAAGGCCGTCCACGCTGCCATAAACGCCCACATAACGGAACACTCCGCAGTCAGAACCTTTCCCACCCAGAGAAACGCCCGTAATCCGATGGCCGTTCCCATAGAAAGCCCCGTTGAAATAAGCGATTCCCTCAAATGCCGCACCGGTTAAATCCAAATCCGTCTCCAGATAAAATTCCTTCCCATAGCTGTACCAGTCTTCCCGGCAGCCCTCTGCGAACTTTAAAAACTCCTCCACAGAAGTAATCCTGATTTCTTCTTCCTGCGTCTGTATTCCGGCTTCTTTATTATTTTCAGCCGCCATACATACGCTTCCCGCCATTTGGGAACCGAGCAATGCTGCCGCCAGGAACCATACTGCCGCCCTTCTGGCACACAGCCGGACGCTCCTTTGCCTGTATGATTTTTCCCATCTAAGTTCCGCACAAGTCCCCAGCTGGGCCATCCCGCATTTCTTATACACTAAACTCATTCTGTCCTCCCTCCTTCCTCAATCTCTATGCTCCCCTGCTTCCCCGGCCATTTCGTCTCCAGGGCCGCTTCCATTTTTCCTTGGAAATTGCCTTTGATCTCCGCGTCTATTTCACCCTCTATGTAACCCTTTACATGTCCGTTTACCACCATCTTTCCTCCCATTTCCCTTGTATTATATCGGGAAAGGTTGATGGTCAGCGCCGTCTTTTCGATGATCCAATCCCCGAACAGCAGGATCTGGGGCAGCACAAACAGGACGAGAATAATGGAAATCAACGTTCCCCTTCCCAGCGCCGTACCTATGGAAGCCACCGTGGCATCGGAGGCGATCCGTCCAATCAGAAATCCTGCGCAGGTTAAGATACTCCCTGATGTGAAAATCGTGGGGAAGGACTGATTCAGCGTGTCCACAATCGCCTCTTTGATGGGCATTTCCCGTTTCAGTTGCAGGTACCGGTTGGAAATCACGATGGCATAGTCAATGGTGGCTCCCATCTGGATCGCCGATACAATCAGATAGGCGATGAAGAAAATCGGCTGTCCAGACAGAGCAGGCACCGTAAAGTTGATCCAGATGCTCCCCTGTATGGTCAGAACCAACAGCACCGGCAGCCCTGCGGACTGAAAGGTAAAGAACAGAATAATCATAACGAACAGGGCCGTTAAAATGCTGATCACCAGATTATCCGATGCAAAAGAGCTCATCAGGTCAAAGTTGCTGGTGGAATTTCCAACCAGGGTAATATCCCGCAGAGCGTAAAATCGGCCGCATACGGAACGGATCTCATCCATGGCCGCATAGGTCGCCTCTCCCTCTGCCGGAAGACTTAAGGACAGGACAAAACGGGAATAATCCTCCCCCTGCAGCTGGAGCTGCGCGTCATGCAAGGTATCATAGAGCTCGTTCAAATCGCTGTCCATCTGTTCATCCAGGGTTACATAACCCTCCTGGTACTGATCATATAAGAACAAAAACATGTCTATAATCGGCACTTCATATTCATCGATTCCGGTGAAAACAGGGCCGTATTGCTCCACATGGTATGCATAGGCCACATAAAGCAGCCTCACCACCTCGATATCCAGATCCGTCAGTTCCGAAAATTCCCTGGGAGAAATCTTATCCGTCAGGAGATGATCCTCATCGATGGAAACATTGGCCAGGCCCAATACGCTGTCCACATATTCCAGCTTTTCCAATTCCCGCAGCGCCGCTTCCTCCGCTTCATAATTACCCCGCGGCACCATGACTACCATCTGGTTGGAAGCCCCAAAGGTTTCTTCGATCTTCTCCATAGCAATCTTCGTTTCGCTTTTTTTGGCGCTCTCCACTGAATTCGTATCATAGATATATTGACATCCGCTGGATTCGATGAAAGCGAACGCCAAGAAAATCACAAAAAGCGGCGGGATGATATACTTCGTCCTGTTCGCCAGCTTCCCGGCAAAGGTAATATTGGGCACAAAACATCTGTGATGGGATGCGTCGATCCCCTTGGCAAAGAGCAGAAGGACCCCTGGCATCAGCAGGAAAACGGAAAGCAGGCTGAAAATAATGGATTTCACCAGCACGATCCCCATATCATATCCTAAACGAAACTGCATGAACATCATGGCCACCATACCGGATATGGTGGTCAGCGAAGAAGAACTGATCTCCGGAATAGCCTTTGACAAGGCTACCTTTACCGCATTTTCCGCATCCATCGTCTCATGCTCCTCCATGAAACGATCGCAAAGGATGATCGCATAGTCAATGGCCAGCGCCAACTGCAGAACCACTGCGATGGAATCCGTCACACTGGAGATCGTTCCGAACCAATAGTTCGTACCCTTATTCAGAATCGCCGCCACTCCGAAGGTGATGAGCAGTACCGGGATTTCCAGATAGGCTTTCGTGGAAATCAGGAGCACGCTCACGATGATCACAACCGCCAGCGCCAGGATCAGATTCATATCCTTTGCCAGAGATTCACTGGACGCCTCCTCCGCCCCAACTTGTGTGGAAACATAGGTATCATACCCGGAAAGCGCCTTACGTACCTCGTCCAACGCTTCCTTACTTACCGCATCATCTTCACGTCCGCTAAAAGTAATGTCAAAGAGCATATCCGTCCCCCGGCAATGATCTTCGGAGCTATCGAAAACCACTTCCTTCACACCGTGGATGTCCGCCAGCAGATCTGCCAGCTCTTCTGCCTTTTCATAGGTCATATTGGAAACCATGACCCTGGCGCTGCCATAGGTGAAAAACTGCTCCTCCATCCGATCCAGCCCGATCCTCGTCTCACTGTCCCCCGGCAGGTATTTCGTGATATCCTGATTCACGGAAACCTTGTTCACCGATAGGACGCTGAAAATAATCGCGATCACAAAAAGGATCCATATCGCCTTCCTCTTGTTCACGATAAAGGACGCGACCGCCAGCCAGAAATTTCCCTTTTCCTTTTTTTCTTCCATGAAGACACCTCTCTCGTCAAATTCTTTTCACCGGGACATTATAGACATTTTTTCCTGCCTCTTCAATAGACATTTTATCGGATTTGTCTATATTTCCCCTCCAATTCTCGTCGTCAAGCCAAACGCAAGAATGGTTCAGCGGGCCCGTAGCTTGGCTGTGCTTCCT
>CANSTU010000049.1 GCA_947650005.1 uncultured Lachnospiraceae bacterium | reverse complement strand
TGATATGAGAGCGTGCCTTGCACGCGGAGGGGAGCAAAATTGAAACTCCGTTTCAATCTCCTTGATATGAGAGCGTGCCTTGCACGCGGAGGGGAGCAAACATGCATGAGTATGATGATGCCGTTTTGATGTGTTTCCTTAAGAATCAGGGAAAACTTTTTCCTGAGGAGGATGTGGTTTCCAACCTGGAAGAGGCGGAGGCCTTTTTGGAAGAATGTATGGCTGTTGTGGTGGATTCTCCGGAAGCGGTGAGGGATTATTTTGAGGAAGAGGGCATTGACATGGAGAATGCCGGCCTGGATGAACTGCTGGAGGCCGAAGAAGTGTTTGAAGTAGGCGACGGAAGATATCTGATCGTGGAAGGTTGAACGTTATAGCGGCTTATAAAAAAGAGCTTTCTATCCTGCCCCTTACAGAAAATGCGGAAAGGCGCGGGACATAATCGATTTACGAAGAGGAGACATGGGGCCTGAGGATAGGCTTTATGTCTCAATTTTTTTACGGTGACCGTGATATTTCTGATATCCGCCATGGTTTCGGCCGGAAAGGAGGCGGCCGAAGAGGAAGCCTGAAATGCTGCCCAAAATTAAGATTTTATGAATTCCGAAGAAATCATTGACCGCGCAATTGCGCAGTGCTATACTAAACCGCAGTTACGTGATCGTGAAAAATAAAGAAACGCCCCTTTAGGCTGCTATGCGACGCATTGCCCAGGCTTCTAAGCCCTTCTCGGATCAAAGGATCCCGGAGGGGTGTGAGAAGAAAATGCACAAAGGGGTGCCGGAGGATAAGAAATTTTTATGTGGAAAACTGAAAACGAAAAGGTGCTTTGGATCGATTTTGCTAGATTCTTATCGATCCTGGCCGTTCTGATCGATCATACAAAAGGGATTTTGTATGAAAGTGAGGCGGTTCAGTCTGCTTTTTTTTATTCCGTTGCGGCTTTCTTTTTTCTGGCCGGGATGACGTCCTTTTATTCCCTTCGCCGAAGGAAGGTCGAGGAGAGCGTGGTGGGATGGACGGTTCGGCGGCTGTGGCGCATTATCGCGCCCTATCTGGTGGCTGTAGCGGTTTGCCAGTATGTGCGGGGCGGCTTTTCCTGGAGTTTTTATGAGTTCATACTCTGGGTATTGAATTTCAGCCTGGAGGGACAATTCTATTTCGTACTGATCTATCTGCAGCTGGTGGTATTGTCCCCGTTTTTATATCTGGTGACAGTCTATGTGGGAAAAAGAAGAGCGCATTGGTTTTGGCGGGCGCTCTACCTGGCAGCGGTTGGGGGGATTAGCGTGTTTTGCGTGGAGGACACATTCATCATGGATACCTACGGGGGCGGGAGGTATCTGTTCGGCGGCACCTATCTGTTCCTGTTTGTGCTGGGCATGGCAGCTGCTCAGCTGGAAATCGAATTAAAGGGGAAAAAGGAGGCGCTCATCGCCCTGTGTATTTCACTGGCGTCCCTGGGGGCGTCGCTCACCTTCCTGCTCAAGGACGGATTTGCTCTGGATGAGGCCTTCTTTGGGTGGAAACTTCGGGTGAACCCGCCTGGCATCACGCTGACCGTCTATTCCCTGACCGTGCTGGCGTCAGCCTTTGCCTTATGCGGCCTGGTTCTATTCATAAAAAATAGGCCGCTGGAACGATTGTTCCGCGCGGCTGCATGGCTGGGAAAATATACCCTCTATGTATTTTTATATCATATGATAATTCTGGAAGGGCTTTTGCCCCGTCTGCCCCTGCCTGCAGACCTTCCCCGAGGGATCCTGGCAGTCGTCTACATGACGGCGATGGTGGGGATTCCAGTGGCCGGAAAGGTGCTTTATGACCGCGTCCGACGCGCGCTCATGGCCGGATTCGCTCCGAAAAGGCCCCTTTCTTCTCCGTGAAGAATATCGTTTCAGGCCGGGAATTCCTGCGATGTTTTATGGGACGATCCGATCGAACCGTGAAAACGCGCAGGACGGAAAGCCATTTTGGCAGGATGAACGCATGAATATGCCGCCTGGCCCCGTTGCCATCCCGCTTCGGCGCCAGGCGGCATCCTATTCATGCGTTTACCCTACCTTCTTGATTTCTTACTCTCAGTGAACAAGGGGCTGCACGCCCCAAGCGCCGTATTTTGAGGGCTGACAAGGCAACGGAAGGAGGCGTACTGGACCTACGCCGATTGACGTTAACGCTGCCAGCCGCCAAAATACGGCACTTGGGGCATGCAGCCCCTTGTTCACTGAGGGTAACCTGACAGAAGAGAAGCTTAGCCTTGCAGCATTTCCGCCCTTTTTTCCTTAAGCTTCTCCCAGATATCATAGGGAATAATCAGCCTGCCGTTGTACCCAGTCCCCATCTCCAGCCCGGGTTTGGTGCTTCCATGAAAATCGGAACCTCCGCTGACGAGCAGGTGATTTCGCTCCGCCAACTGGCGCATTTCGCGCGCTTCTCCCGCGGAATAGGTGGAATAAATGGCTTCGATGCCGATGAGCCCCGCTTCCTTTAGCTCTGTGACCAGCTTTTGGAGCGCCTCTTTTCCCATATGGTACAGGGTAGGGTGGGCAAGAACGGGAATGCCATGGGCATCCAGGATGAGCTGCACCGCCTGGGCTGGCGTGACCTTCTGCCTGGGGACAAAGTAGGGAGTGCGATCCCCCAGATAGCGATCGAAGGCCTCGGGCATGCTCTTTACATAGCCGTGATCCAGCAGGTATCTGGAATAGTGCCCCCTGGTGATCACAGAACCGGGGAAGGCGGCCGTCAATTTCTCATAAGAAATATCGATGCCGGCCTCCATCAGGTTCCGGCACATTTTCTGGTTGCGCAGGATGCGGGAATCCACGAAAGCCCGGATTTGGTCGCGGAAAAGGGGAGCGTCGTATTCGATGGCCAGCCCCAGCATGTGAATATCCCTTCCGCGGTATTCCGTGGAAAATTCGATGCCGGGGATGACTTCGATCTCTTTATCCGCCGCATAGCGGATGGCCTCCTCCAGGCCGTCCGTGGTGTCGTGATCCGTGAGGGCAAAGGCGGAGAGGCCTTTTTCCAGCGCAAGATCCACCAGCTGGGCTGGCGTCATGCTGCCGTCGGAACGATTGGAATGTACGTGCAGGTCTACTGTTTTCATGGTCAGTTCTCGTCTTCCTCTCTGGCAGCGGTATAAACCGTGCGTTTCCTTGCCATGGCGTCGCTTTCCAGATATTCGTCGTAGGTGGTAATCTTGTCGATCAGCGTTCCGTCGGGCAGAATCTCCATAATTCTGTTGGCGGTGGTCTGTACGAACTGATGGTCACGGCAGGCGAACAGGGCCACGCCGGGATATTTAATCAAACCATTGTTTAAAGCGGTGATGGACTCCATATCCAGATGGTTGGTAGGCTCGTCCAGGATGAGACAGTTGGCGCCTGAGATCATCATTTTGGAGAGCAGGCAGCGTACTTTTTCGCCTCCGGAAAGGATCCGTACTTTTTTCACGCCGTCTTCTCCTGCGAAAAGCATACGGCCCAGGAAGCCGCGGACATAGGTCACATCGTCCACCGGGGAATAGCCCATGAGCCAGTCTGCGATGGTATAATCGTTGTCGAACTCCCGGCTGCTGTCCTTAGGAAAATAGGCCTGGGAGGTGGTGACACCCCATTTATAGGTGCCTTCGTCCGGTTCTATTTCCCCCATAAGAATCTGGAAAAGCGTGGTCTTGGCCAATTCATTGCTCCCTACGAAGGCGATCTTATCGTCGTGTCCCATGATGAAGGATATGTCGTTTAATACTTTCACGCCGCCGATGGTTTTGGAAATACCGCTGACGGTGAGCACCTCATTGCCGATCTCCCTGTCAGGGCGGAAGTCGATATAGGGATATTTCCGGCTGGAAGGCCTGATTTCTTCCAGCTGGATCTTCTCCAACGCCCGCTTCCTGGAAGTAGCCTGCTTGGATTTGGAGGCATTGGCGGAGAAACGGGAGATGAATTCCTGCAGTTCTTTGATTTTTTCTTCCTTCTTTTTATTGGCTTCCTTCATCTGCTTGATGAGGAGCTGGCTGGATTCATACCAGAAATCATAGTTGCCCGCGTAGAGCTGGATCTTGCCGTAGTCGATGTCCGCGATATGGGTACATACCTTGTTCAGGAAATAACGGTCGTGGGAAACCACGATGACCGTGTTCTCAAAACCGATCAGGAATTCTTCTAGCCAGGCGATTGCGTCCAGATCCAGGTGGTTGGTGGGCTCATCCAGAAGAAGGATATCCGGGTTGCCGAACAAGGCCCTGGCCAGCAGGATCTTCACCTTCTGGCTGCCGTTTAACTCCTTCATGAGGCTATAGTGAAGCTCCGTATCAATGCCCAGGCCATTTAACAGGCTGGCCGCGTCGGACTCCGCTTCCCAGCCGTTCATTTCGGCAAATTCCGCCTCCAGTTCGCTGGCGCGGATGCCGTCCTCATCGGAAAAGTCCTCCTTAGCATAAATGGCTTCCTTTTCCTTCATGATTTCATAGAGACGGGCATTCCCCATGATGACCGTGTCCAGGGCAGGGTATTCGTCATATTTGAAGTGATCCTGCTCCAGGACGGACAGGCGCTGGCCGGGGGTGATGACCACATCGCCCTTCGTGGTCTCCAGTTCTCCGGACAGGATCTTTAAAAAGGTAGACTTTCCGGCGCCGTTTGCGCCGATCAGTCCGTAGCAGTTGCCCTCCGTGAACTTGATGTTTACGTCTTCAAAGAGCGCCTTTTTACCGAGGCGCAGCGTTACGTTATTTGCACTGATCATATAGACTCCCATCCGCCCGCTTTGGCAGGCAATCCAATTAATTTTCGAATTTCTCTTCCAGTGTATTCCTATTTATAAAGTCACTCATTCCATTATACATAAAAGTGCCGGATTTTCAAGGAAAATATGCTGTTTCCCAGGACAAACGCAGGAATGCGCCGCCCGGCTGTTTTTTCAAAGAGGATAGGCAAAGTCCATATTATGGGACAGTGCCTCTGTTATCCTGTACCTAGCAAACGAAGCCCGGCCGGTAGAAGACGAAACCGGCAGCCAGAAAGGAGATAGGGATGAAGGGATATTATGTGAGAGACGGATATATGGGCTGTGTGGATGGAGAATATATGCTGTTTGCCAATGAAGCAGATTACAGAGACTATATGGAAGATTAAAGGGAGACTTCAACCGGGAACGGCATGTGTTTTGTAAGATAGACGGCCCAGGAATAACAGTAAAAAAGTATAAAATTAAGAAAATGGAAGATAATAGAAGAAAAGAAAAGTAATACAAAGGACAAATGGAATCTGGCCTTGCGGAGGTGTTTGCATAAAAGCGGGTGAGAACATAATATAAGTACTGTGCTTAGCACTCGATTGAAATGAGTGCTAACAACAAGAGAAGACCGGTGTAAGAATTTTATAAAGTATAAAGGAGGCATTTTTATGAAATTAGTACCTTTGGGCGACAGGATTGTTTTAAAGCAGCTGGAAGCTGAAGAAACGACGAAATCCGGAATCGTTCTTCCCGGACAGAGCAAAGAGAAACCCCAGCAGGCGGAGGTTATCGCAGTGGGCCCCGGCGGCACGGTGGACGGCAAAGAGATCAAGATGGAAGTAAAGGTTGGAGATAAAGTGATCTACTCCAAATACGCAGGCACGGAAGTGAAGCTTGATGATGAAGAATATATTATCGTGAAGCAGTCCGACGTTCTGGCGATCGTAGAATAAGCAAATTTGGAGGCCGCCTGCGGCGGTGAAAGGAGAAGAAAGATATGGCAAAGGAAATTAAGTATGGCGCAGAGGCGCGTGCGGCGCTGGAATCCGGTGTGGATCAGCTGGCTGATACCGTAAGAGTAACCCTTGGACCGAAGGGAAGGAACGTGGTTCTTGATAAGTCCTACGGCGCTCCGCTGATCACCAATGACGGTGTGACGATCGCCAAGGAAATCGAGCTGAAGGATGCATTTGAAAATATGGGCGCGCAGCTCGTGAAGGAAGTTGCCACCAAGACCAATGATGTGGCAGGCGACGGCACCACCACAGCAACCGTTCTGGCACAGGCCATGGTGAACGAGGGAATGAAGAACCTGGCAGCAGGCGCGAATCCGATCATCCTGAGAAAGGGAATGAAGAAGGCGACTGAGTGTGCAGTGGATGCCATTGCTAAGATGAGCTCCACCATCAACGGCAAAGAGCACATCGCAAGGGTGGCTTCCATTTCCGCAGGAGATGATGAAGTCGGAACGATGGTGGCGGATGCCATGGAGAAGGTTTCCGGCGACGGCGTCATCACCATCGAAGAGAGCAAGACCATGAAGACGGAACTCGACCTGGTGGAAGGAATGCAGTTCGACAGAGGTTATGTTTCCGCTTATATGTGTACGGATATGGATAAGATGGAAGCCAACCTGGAGAATCCTTATATCCTGATCACAGATAAGAAGATTTCCAATATCCAGGAAATCCTTCCTCTGTTGGAGCAGGTGGTGCAGAGCGGCGCTAAGCTGCTGATTATCGCTGAAGATGTGGAAGGCGAAGCCCTCACCACTCTGATCGTGAATAAACTGCGCGGCACCTTCAACGTGGTTGCCGTGAAGGCACCCGGCTATGGCGACAGAAGGAAAGAGATGCTGCAGGATATCGCCATTCTGACAGGCGGTAAGGTAGTCAGCGATGAGCTCGGCTTAGACCTGAAGGAAACCCAGCTCACCGACCTGGGCCGTGCCAAATCCGTGAAGGTTCAGAAAGAGAACACCGTGATCGTGGACGGTGAAGGCAGTAAGGAAGAAATCCAAGCCAGGATCTCCCAGATCAAGATGCAGATCGAAGAGACCACGTCCGATTTCGATAGGGAAAAGCTGCAGGAGAGACTTGCCAAGCTGGCGGGCGGTGTAGCCGTGATCCGTGTAGGCGCTGCAACTGAAACCGAAATGAAGGAAGCCAAGCTGCGCATGGAAGATGCTCTTGCGGCCACGAGGGCGGCCGTGGAAGAAGGCATCATTGCCGGCGGCGGATCCGCATACATCCACGCTTCCAAGGAAGTGGAGAAGATGGCTGCCGATCTGGAAGGCGATGCGAAGACGGGCGCAAAGATCGTGCTGAAGGCACTGGAGGCTCCTTTGTATCACATCGTTGCCAACGCAGGTCTGGAAGGAAGCGTTGTCATCAACAAGGTTAGAGAGATGGAAGTGGGTATGGGCTTCGATGCTCTCAAGGAAGAATACGTGAACATGGTTGACGCAGGTATTCTGGATCCTGCAAAGGTGACCAGAAGCGCACTGCAGAATGCGACGAGCGTTGCTTCCACCCTGCTTACCACGGAGTCCGTTGTGGCTGATATCAAAGAGGATGCCCCTGCGATGCCTGCCGGCGGAGCCGGCGGAATGGGTATGATGTAAGAAGTATCACACAAGATAGATAAAAGAGGCGGGTACGTTTGATCCGAAAGGAGAATGTGCCCGCTTCTTTTTTATATCATTTTAGGAAAAGTCTCCGAATTTCTCCATGATACAAAAAGTTCTCCGGACAGGATGTGTACGCAAATGAAGAGAATTTATGTTGCTGATAGCGACGCGTTTACAGCGAGGGGGCCTGCTAAATAGTTTCTTTATTCTTATTTTGTATTCCTGAGGAGACGTGAAGAGCGGGTGAAGCCCTCGGTTCATAACGTTTTGATATCTGGTGTCTGAACTGCCGGCGCAGCCAACGAAAGGGAGGAATAACGGGAATGTAAAAAAGCGTTTGACAGGGCTTATGGCGAATGATATGATAGAACAAATATAAACATATTTAAACATAATCAAACTAAAATGGACTCGAAATGGAACATGAAAGGAGGGTAAGAGTGAAAGGATTTTCGGATTTTTCATTCCCCCTGATTTGTACGCGCGCTAAAGCGCAGATGGGAGCTGTGTATGAAGATCGTATTATTGGAATCCCTTGGAATTTCAGCAGAGGTGCTGGGCAGTTTTGCAAAACGCCTGGAGGAGAAAGGACATACGTTTTGCGCCTATGAAAGAAGCGCGGATGAATCGCTTCTGATCGAACGAGCAAAGGATGCAGAGGTTGTCATGATTGCCAATATGCCCCTTTCAGGCAATGTGATCCGCAGCTGTCCGCAGCTTAAGTTCATCGACGTAGCATTTACAGGAGTGGATCATGTGGACTTGCAGGAGGCCCGGGAATGCGGCGTGGCGGTGAGTAATGCCTCCGGCTATTCAAACGAATCCGTGGCGGAACTCGTGATCTGCATGATGCTTTCCCTGCTCCGCAACGTAAGTCAGGTGGAGGAACGCTGCCGGACGGAGGGAACAAAGGACGGCCTGGTGGGAAGGCAGATGCAGGGCAAGACGGTGGGGATCGTGGGTATGGGCGCCATCGGGACAAGGGTGGCCCAATTGGCCACAGCCTTTGGATGCCAGGTGTTGGCCTACAGCCGGACGCGCAGGCCGCAGAAGGAAGGATTGGCGGATTATGTGGGACTTGATGAATTGCTGGAGCGATCCGATATCGTTACGCTGCACTGTCCCCTGACGGATGAGACGAGACATCTGATCGACGGAGAGAAAATTGGGAAAATGAAGGAAGGCGCTCTTCTGATCAATGCGGCAAGGGGACCCGTGGTGGACTATGAGGCGCTTGCCGCAGCGCTTCGGGAAGGCAGAGTGGGAGGCGCAGGCGTGGACGTATTTGAGACAGAACCGCCGATTTCTTCGGATCATGTGATGCTCCATACGCCCAATACGATCGTAACGCCGCATATCGCCTTTGCCTCGGAAGAATCCATGGTACTAAGGGCACAGATTGTATTTGACAGCCTGGAACGATGGATGGAAGGGAATCAGATAAACGTTATATTATAAAAGGATGGGATTGGGCCTATCTTCGCCGATGGCCGGACAGGCCTAAGGCAAGGGACGGTGCAATCCCGGCCCGCTTTCTAGATGACAAACAGGTGGAGCAAAAAACAGATGTTACAGGAAGAAAGACTGGAAAACATTTTCGAATATATCAAACGGAAGAAATTTGTTACGGTAGAAGAACTGGCTCGAAAAATGGAGGTCAGCCCTATGACAATCCGGCGGGATTTGAATACCCTATGCGATCAGGGCAGGGCGGAACGGTGCCACGGAGGCGCCCAACTGCCTCAAATTCCCCTTTCGAAGATGGAATTTCCTTTGAAACAGGATCGAAACCGGACGGATAAACAACGGATCGCCCAAAGAGCCCTGGACTTTATCCGGGAACAGGATACGATTTATCTGGGCAGCGGGACGACCACTTTCGAACTGGCAAGGCTGTTGTGCGGTTATGACAAGCCGGTAGCCGTTGTAACAAATGACCTGAATATTGCAGGGATCCTTTCGGATTCGGACGTTGATGTAACGATTGTGGGAGGGAATATACAGAGAAAAACGAGGAGCATTTTAGGACATGCTGGCGAACAGTTCCTGAAGCAGTACCGCTTTTCCAAAGCGTTTCTGGGCGCCTCTTCGGTGGGAGAACAATTTGACCTGTTTTCTTCTGCCTATGATAAAGCTTATTTGGACAGGCTTATCCTTGAATTGGCCAATCAATCCTATCTGCTGGTGGATTCTGGTAAATTTTACAAGCAGTCCATGTGCTTGATCGAGAATATTTCCCGATTTAGCGCAGTGATTACGGATAAAAAGTTTGATCAAAGAGAAAAGGAGAGGATCGACGGCCTAAATATTCATATGATCAGTATTTAAGGAGGAAATGCCGTGCGGCAAACGCATGGATCACCGTAGACTTTCCAAACAAAAAAGCCGGAGGGAGAGGAAGCGTCTTGTGATAGAAGCGCGGATCACCCGCAGCCGGCTTTGCTCTTGCGGGTGATTCATGCGCTTGGCAGCCGGCATATGAAAAGAGGAAGGAAACGAGAGAGCATGGAGACAAAGAAAAATATTGTGATTCCCATTGGAGATATTGCCGGTGTGGGGCCGGAGATCGTGGTAAAGGCGCTGAACCATCTGGAGGTATATGATTGGTGCAATCCGATTGTGGTGGGAGAGCGTACGGCATTGGAACGAGCGCTTACGGTGACCGGCCTACCGCTCGCATTGGAGGAGATACGAGACGCGAGGACGCAGGAATACGGCTATGGAAGAATCGCCTTCTATGACCTGAAGAATGTGGACGCATCCCAGATCGAATTTGGGAAAGTGCAGGCAAAGGCGGGAAGGGCAGCCTACGAATTCATCGTAAAGGCGGTGGAACTGATGAAGGAAGGGCAGGCGGATGCCATCGCCACCAGCACCATCAATAAGGAGGCGCTCAAGGCAGCCCAAGTCCCTTATATCGGCCATACGGAGATGATCGGCGCCCTGCTGGCCACACCGGATCCCATGACCATGTTCCAGGTACGAAACCTGAAAGTTTTTTTCTTATCCAGGCACCTTTCCCTGAAGGATGCCATCGCGGCTGTGACCCGGGAAAATGTGTACGGATATATCAAAAGATGCTGCTATGGGATGAGAAGCTTTGGGGTTGAAAATCCCAGGCTGGCCATTGCCGGACTGAACCCGCACAGCGGAGAACATGGTCTATTCGGCTGGGAGGAAGTGGAAGAGATCATGCCTGCCGTAGCGCAGGCGCAGAAGGAAGGAATCCAAATCAGCGGGCCCATCGGTGCAGATTCCATTTTCCACTTGGCGCTTGGCGGCAGCTTTGACGCGGTGATATCCCTTTACCACGACCAGGGGCATATTGCTACCAAAATGGTGGATTTTGAAAGGACGATTTCGGTCACCATTGGAATGCCTTATATCAGAACCTCCGTGGATCATGGAACCGCGTTTGATATCGCAGGGACAAACCGGGTGAGCGAGTTGAGCATGTACGAGGCCATCCGGCTGGCGGCGGAGTATGCGCATACCTACACGGTGGTGGGCTAAAGGTCGTTTAAACCGGAACGCCTGCTGAGGGCGTTTCAGTCCCATTATGGCCAACTTAAGGCCATAGCATCTCCACGGCCGGGGCTTTCGGGCTGCAAGCGAAATCGGCTGTTCCCGGCGGGGAGACGCTATGCCTTAAGTTGGCCGCATTGGTTTTAGTACCGGTATTTTTTGCGATACTTAAGAAACAGGAAGGCGGACAGGGCGAGAGCCATGAGTTCTGCCGCGGGTGTAGCCAGCCAGATACCGTTTACGCCCAGGAACAGGGGCAGTACAATCATGGTAATCATCATGAACAGGAAGGATCGGGAGAACGCGAGGACGGCCGAGATCACTCCGTTTGATAATGCGGTAAACATTCCGCTGGCATATATATTGAAACCGATGAAAAATAGCGCCAGGGTGCAGATCCTGTTGCCGGTGGAGGCAAGGTCATACACCGGATGGCCCGGGCGCGCGAATATGGATACCAGCGGCTTGGTGAGGAGAAAGGATGCCGCTGCAGTCAGGACGGAAATGGCCGCGATCACTTTCAAACTGATCGCGGTCAGTTTTTTTAGCTTTTCTGTGTTTTTCTCCCCATAGTAAAAGCTGATCATGGGCGACACCCCATAGGAATAGCCCGTATATAGGGAGCTGGCGAACATCAATACATAAGTGATAATCGTAACGGCAGCCACCCCGTCCTCGCCCACATACCGCAGCATAGCCTGATTAAACATCATGGTGATAATTCCGGTAACCAGGGCTGTTGCCATCTCTGAGCAGCCGTTGGCAGCCGCATGAAAGAGGACATTCCACCGGGGGAGAGGCTTTTTAAAGTGCAAGAGGTTCTTTGGCCGGCTGAAAACGAACAGGCCCACAACCGCGGTTACGGAATATCCCAGGCCGGTTGCCGTCGCCGCGCCGCCGATTCCCATGTTCAGCCCCGCGATGAGCACATAGTCCAGCGCCATATTCAGGACGCCGCCGGTTACGGAGCAGATCAGAGAAAGGCTGGCTTTTCCGCTGGCAATCATATATAGGGTAAAATTATTCATGAGAAGGATGGGAACGGTAAAAGGGAGGTAGTATTTTAGGTACTCTATGCAATACCTTTCCACATCTGCAGATAGCCCCATTCCTGAGAAAATGGGTTCCATGATCACATATCCAAGGCTGCACATGACAAGGCCTGCTGCCACATTCACAAGAATGAGGAAGGTAAAATCCTCCTTGGCTTCCTCGGTGCGGTTTTCTCCCATTTTCTTCATAATGACCGCGCTGCCGCCGGTGGCGAGCATGGTGGAAATGGCAGTGACGAGCTGGATGAGAGGCGCCGTTAAGTTAATGGCTGACAACGCATCGGTTCCGATCAGATTGGAGACGAACAGGCCGTCCACCATGGTATAAAACGACATGAATACGGTCATGGCTATGGTGGGAACGGCAAATCTCAGCGCGTTTCCCAAGGTGACAGGTTTAGAATAGACATTTTGGTTTTCCATGTTTCCTCTCCTTGCGCCGCGCAAGCGGCATTTGAATCAGCGTCACAAAATCTGAGATTGAAACGGAGTTTCAATTTTAGCTCCCGTCTACCCGCTTTAGCGGGTACTTAAATCAGGGAGATTGAAACAGAGTTTTAATCTTTGCTCCCGTCTGCTTGTAATTCGTGCATGTATGTTGTATCATAGACCGTACAGTAACAGTACGGTCAAGGGGATTTATGAAATTGGATGGGAAATGTGGATAAATTCCGTTCCTGTCAAGAGGCTTTACACATACTTTCGCATCTTGCA
Organism: uncultured Lachnospiraceae bacterium; assembly: GCA_947650005.1. Classification (GTDB taxonomy): domain Bacteria; phylum Bacillota; class Clostridia; order Lachnospirales; family Lachnospiraceae; genus Eisenbergiella. The sequence goes on along the minus strand of CANSTU010000049.1, from coordinate 16,003 downwards.
CATGTGAGCGCCCGGAATCCATCCGTGTGAGTAACCAGGAAGATAAATTTCCTAGTTTCTGCCGTAGATGGGAATGCGATCGAGGCCCATCCTGGCGATTGCGGCATCGTATATCGTGCCTGCGGGAATGGCGCTGCAGACATGGATGGAGGTTTGAAAGAAATGCGTTTTTATCCTCTTTGGCTTGAGCGAATTAAAATACGCAGGTGGGTATAAGATTGGAATTAAGTTTTCAATCGCCCTGATTTGTATGCCCGTTAAAGCGGGCAGATGGGAGCAAATATGGATGAAAAAGGGAAACTGCTCACAATCGGCCAATTTGCGGCCTTGCACGGCATCAATAAAAAGACGTTGATGTGGTATGATGAAATCGGCCTATTCCGTCCCGCTGCCATCAATTCCGAAAACGGATACCGCTGCTACAGTTATCATCAGAGCTCCATCCTGGAAACGATTCTCCTTTTAAGGGAACTGGACGTATCGATAGGAGAGATAAAGGGCTTCATGCAAAACCGTTCTGCTGAAAGCCTCAGATGTCTTTTAGATGAAAAGATTGAAGGGCTGGATCTGAAAATTTCCCATTTAAAATCGGTTCGAAAGACGCTGTGTAATTACCGCCAGAATATGGATACGCTATTGACCATGGATTTGTCGGCAATCGATATCATAAACAAAGAGGAATGCTGTCTTGTAACGGTAGAAATCGGCAGAGAAACTTCCTATGATAAGCAGGTGGAGATGATCATCGCGGAAACGCAGAAATACCAGCTCCGCCGTCTGCATGATGCTTCCTATGGAACCATGATTTGCGCAGAAAGCCTCTATAGGGGGGATTTTGACGATTATTCCAGGCTGTTTATCGAAATTCCTTCTCCAATAAGCAAGCAGGGGCTGCACATTCGCCCCGCCGGGAAATATTTGAGGGCGTTTTATAAAGGGGATTGGGAGAAAATGCCTGATAAATACGGAGAAATCCTTACGTATGTAAAGGAAAACGGACTGCGATTAAAGGGATTTTCCTATGAAATGATCATCAACGGAAATGTGGCTGACAGTACAAAAGACGATATCGTTCAAATTGAGATACCGGTGGCAGAATTTTAACGGATGACAATATCGCAGACAAGGTTTAAGATAGGTAGAGGGACATCTTATATTTGAGCAGTCTCACAGATATCACTGTGAGATGAAGGGGGATACGGATGAAAAAAGAGAGGATTGGATTTATGGCGAAGCTTTTATTTATAATCGGGGTAATCTGCATTCTATATTGCCTGGGTATTCTGCTCATCGGAGTTTACGGCTCCTGGTTTTTCCTGATCTGGGGAGCGGGGGGCCTCTTTTTGGTGAGCCTTTCGCTGGTGATCGGAAGCGGGATGTGGGGGCGTCTGCCGTCTGGGGTGAGATATGCCGCCACAGGGATTTTCCTGTTGGGTCTGCTTTTCTTTCTGTTCATAGAGGGGCTGATCCTCAGCGGATTTGGAAAGAAGGGGGAAGAAAATCTGGATTATCTGATCGTATTAGGAGCGCAGATGCGGGAAAGCGGCCCCAGCAGGGCTTTGCAGATGCGGCTGGATAAGGCGTATGATTATCTGCAGGAAAATGGGGACACGCTGGTGATCGTATCCGGAGGCCAGGGGAGCAATGAGCCGATCAGCGAGGCGCAGGGGATGTATGATTATCTGGTGGGCCGGGGAATTTCACCGGAGAGGATCCGGATGGAGGATCGTTCCACAAATACCTATGAAAATCTCATTTTTTCCAGGGAACTGATAGAAGAGGGGGCATCAGTGGGGATCGTGACCAACAATTTCCATGTGTACCGCAGCCTCCATCTCGCAAAGGCTCAGGGATACTCCAGGGTATGCGGAATTGCGGCGCCTTCTGACCGGGGGATGCAGGCCAACAATATGTTCCGGGAGTTCTTCGGGGTGATGAAGGACTGGGTATTTGGCAATATGCGGCTGTGGTGACAGGATGCCGGTATACTGCCTGGAGAGGAGCGTCCAAGGGGGAAAGTAACGATATTCGTGCGTTTGGTCTGCCTTATTTTTCTAGTCAGTTGACTTATGAACGGATAAATAATATAATAAACCATAGTTTTTCAGGGGAAAATGGTGTCAGGACGTGCCGGAAAGGGATTTCCGGTTTCTTGTGGTGGCTTGTTTATGAGTATGCTGTTGCGGGAACGGCGGGCATCGGATATGATTTAAGGGCGTGCCATGCGGGCAGATTGGAGCAAGGTTGAAAGAAAGACGTATCAACCATCCCGATTTGAGTGCGTGCGATGCACGCGGATGGGAGCGCAAATGAAACGATTGGAAGATTACGTGAGATGTATTCCGGATTTCCCGGAAGAGGGGATTATGTTTCGCGATGTGACGAGCGTGTTGCAGGATGCGGAAGGCCTGCATCTGGCTATTGATACAATGCAGGAGCTGGTCAGCGATCTGGACTATGATGTGGTGGCTGGGCCGGAGTCGAGGGGATTCATTTTCGGCATGCCCATTGCCTATAATATGCATAAGCCGTTTGTGCTGATCCGCAAGAAGGGAAAGCTTCCCTGCAAGACGGCAGCCATGGAGTATGATTTGGAGTATGGTAAGGCTGTGATCGAGATACATAAGGATGCCATTAAGCCAGGACAGAAGGTGCTGATCGTGGATGATCTGATCGCCACGGGAGGCACTACGGAGGCTATGGTACGGCTGGTGGAATCCTTGGGCGGAGTGGTTGTGGGAATCGTAGTTCTCATGGAGCTGGAAGGATTGAAGGGCAGGCAGAAGGTAGCGGGCTATCGGCTAGACTCCGCCATTAAATATGAGGGAAAATAGGTGCGGCAGCCTTTGCCTGTTGTGCGTTGATTTTTCGGGGGGAATGAAAAGGTTTCATTGAAGTTTCTTTGTCTGAGCCGGGATGCGGTATGTTGAAAAACCAAGGAATATCGGTGGTGGTATATGGGTATAAAGGAAGAGAACAGGACAGCAGTGCCTGCCGGGCCGGAGATGGGTAAGACGGAGAACCGACAGCAGACGGATGGGAATGCAACAATTGTATATGAAGGCGGCGGGAGCATCGCTCAACAGGCGGCGGACGGAAGAGAGGGCCTCGTTCTGGATGATGGCCGGATAGAGGCTATGAAGGAATATGTCAGTCCTGAAGAATTGTATCAGGATCTGATCGCCCGTGTGCGCAGATATCATCCTTCTGACGATATATCCATGATCGAGAAGGCTTATTACACTGCGTCCAAAGCTCACGAGGGGCAGGTGCGCAAATCCGGGGAGCCTTATATCATCCATCCTCTCTGTGTGGCTATCATCCTTGCGGATCTGGAGCTTGACAAGGAAACCATAGAGGCAGGGCTTCTTCATGATGTGGTGGAAGATACCATCATGACGGACGAGGAAATCAGGAGGGAATTCGGGCCTGATGTGGCGCTGCTGGTGGACGGCGTAACCAAGCTGGAACAGACGGAATTTTTAAGCGATAAGGGCTTTAAGACGCTGGATCAGCAGGAGATGCAGGCGGAAAATCTGCGGAAGATGTTCCTAGCCATGGCAAAGGATATCCGTGTAATCATGATCAAGCTGGCCGACCGTCTGCACAATATGCGTACCTTGAAGCATAAAGTGCCGGAGAAGCAGCAGAAGACGGCCCGGGAAACCATGGAGATCTATGCGCCCATTGCCCAACGGTTGGGTATTTCTAAGATCAAGGTGGAGCTGGATGACCTTTCTTTGAAATATTTGGAACCGGACGTGTATTATGATCTGGTGGATAAAATTGCGATCCGTAGGAGCGAGAGGGAAACCTATATTCAGGAAATCGTGGCGGAAGTGGCGGAGCATATGCACAATGCCGGGATTAAAAGCCGCCTGGATGGCAGGGTAAAGCATTTTTTCAGTATCTATAAGAAAATGAAAAACCAGAGCAAGACCCTGGATCAGATTTACGACTTGTTTGCGGTGCGCATCGTCGTGGACAGCGTGAAGGACTGTTATGCGGCTCTGGGCGTGATCCACGAGATGTATAAACCAATTCCCGGGCGCTTCAAGGACTATATCGCCATGCCCAAGGCCAATATGTATCAATCGCTGCATACTACGGTGATCGGGAATTCCGGCCAGCCCTTTGAGATCCAGATCCGCACCATGGAGATGCACAAGGCGGCTGAATTCGGTATTGCGGCCCATTGGAAATACAAGGAAGCCTCCGACGGTAAGAAGGTGGCGGCCCAGGAGGAAGAGAAGTTGGCCTGGCTGCGCCAAATCCTGGAGTGGCAGCGGGACATGTCGGATAATAAGGAATTCATGAACCTTCTAAAAAGCGACCTGGATCTCTTTTCCGATTCCGTCTACTGCTTTACCCCGACCGGAGACGTGAAAACCCTGCCTGCAGGCAGCACGCCGGTGGACTTTGCCTACAGCGTGCACACTGCGGTGGGAAATCGGATGATCGGGGCCCGGGTAAACGGAAAGCTGGTAACCATCGATTACGAGATACAAAACGGAGATCGGATCGAGATTTTAACCTCCCAGAATTCCAAAGGCCCCAGCAGAGACTGGCTGAACCTGGTGAAAAGTACCCAGGCCAAGAATAAGATCAACCAGTGGTTCCGCAATGAATTCAAGGAAGAGAACATTGTCAAGGGCAAGGAAATGCTGGCGGCCTATTGTAAGGCCAAGGGGTTAAACGCCTCAGAACTCATCCGTTCCCCTTATATGGAAGCCCAGATGAAGAAGTACGGCTTCAAGGATTGGGATTCCCTCCTGGCTGCAGTGGGGCACGGCGGACTGAAGGAAGGGCAGATCTTAAACCGCATGCAGGAGCTCTATGACAGGGACCATCCGAAGGTCTTAAGCAATGAGGAAGTGCTTGCTAATGTGGCCGAAAATGCCCAGACGCGGCAGATGCTTCCCAGGGCGAAGAATAAAAACGGTATTGTGGTCAAGGGTATCCATGATGTGGCGGTGCGCTTTTCCAAATGCTGTTCCCCTCTGCCGGGAGACGAGATTGTAGGCTTTGTGACCAGAGGAAGAGGGATCTCTATCCACCGTACAGACTGTATCAATGTGCTGAACCTGCCGGAACCGGAGCGGACAAGGCTGATCGACGCGGATTGGGAAGCTTCCCGGGAAAACGGCGAAGAAGAGGAAAAATATGTAGCGGAGATCGTTATCTACGCCAATAACAGAAGCGGCCTTTTGGCCGATATTTCCGGCACGCTGGCGGGAAGGAATATTGACATCCTTTCCATGAATACCAGGGTGAACAAACAGGGCCAGGCCACATTGGCAGTATCTTTTGAAATTAGGAACAGGGATGAACTCAACCGGCTGATCGATAAAATAAGAAGTATCGACAGCGTGATTGATATAGAACGTAATTAGGATGATAAATGGCGGATGGGAGCAGGAATGGGAAATTGGGAAATTGGCCGGATGGTGGTCAGCATGTGCGAGACGAATTGTTATTATATCTATCGGAACGCAGAAGAGAAGGAAAAAGAGGTCCTTCTCATCGACCCGGGCGACCGGGGCGGGCAGATTTATGAGGCTCTTCGGGGAAAGGGCTTCCGCGTTGGGGCGATCCTTTTAACCCATGGGCATTTTGACCACATTTGGGGGGCCAATGAGTTAAGAAGGCTGTCCGGGGCGCAGATCTATGCCTTTGAGGGGGAGAAGGACGTGTGCGAAGACGCCTTTGCGAATGTTTCATCCCAGGCGGGCCGGGCGGAAACCGTGGCTGCCGACCATTATGAGCGGGACGGGAGCGTTCTGGAGCTGGCAGGTTTCACGGTCAGACTCATCGCCACGCCGGGACATACCCATGGAAGCTGCTGTTATTATTTAGAAGAGGAAAAAGTGCTCTTTTCCGGTGATACCCTGTTTGAGGGCTCCGTGGGCAGAACCGATTTTCCTACGGGAAGTATGGGAAGCCTGGTGCGTTCCGTGAAGGAAAAACTGCTGGCGCTGCCGGAGGATGTGGCAGTTTATCCAGGACATGGGGATAGAACGACCATTGGAGAGGAAAAGAAATACAATCCGTACTGCCAATAACAGGAGGGCCAGGGAAGGTATGCTTGCGGTAAAGATGAACCGGCTGCAGTTTGAATATGAGATCCATTCCATGGTCAAAGCCTTCTATCCGGAACAGACCGTGAAGGTTTTTGAGGAGGGGACAAGGGAATTGGCTTCCGACGGGGATGTGCCTGAAATCAGCATCCGTATTGAGGATAGCGTTGTTTTGGTACAAGCAGGCGATAGAAGGGGAGAATTTGTCCCGGAGCGGCCGGAAGACCGGATCGCGGTGAAGAATGAACTCAAGCGTCTGCTTTATCGGCTTTTGGCGGAATATACGCACCGCCAGCTGCCCTGGGGTACTTTGACGGGGATCCGGCCGGCCAAACTGGCCATGGGGATGCTGGAGGAAGGGAAGGATGATGGGGACGTTCTGGCCTATATGCGGGACATGTATTATTGCAGCGACCGGAAGGCACAGCTGGCCCTGGACATCGCGAAAAGGGAGCAAGAGATCCTAAAGGCGGTTCACTATGAACGAGGCTACAGCTTATACATAGGGATTCCGTTCTGTCCAACCACCTGTCTGTACTGCTCTTTTCCTTCTTTTCCGATTGCCGCATGGAAAAAGCGGGTTGGAGATTACCTGGCCGCGCTGGAAAAAGAGATGGATTTTGTGAAAAAGGCCTGTCGGGACAGGATCTTGGACAGCGTCTATATCGGAGGCGGGACGCCCACCACCCTGGAGCCGGAGGAGCTGCGCCGCCTGCTTGCCGCGGTAAGAGAAAAGCTGGATTTCTCTCAGGTAAAGGAATTTACAGTGGAGGCGGGCCGGGCGGACAGCATCACCAGGGAAAAACTGCGGGTGATGCAGGAATACGGCGTGACCAGAATTTCGGTAAATCCCCAAACCATGAACCAGGAGACGCTGGATTTCATTGGCCGTCGCCATACGGTGGAACAGGTGCAGGAGGCTTTCCACATGGCCCGGGAAGAGGGATTTACCAACGTTAACATGGATCTGATCCTAGGGCTGCCTGGCGAGGGGGAGGAGCAGGTGGCCTATACCATGCGCCAGGTGGAAGCGCTGGCTCCTGATAGCTTAACCGTGCATTCTCTGGCGGTGAAGCGGGCTTCAAGGATGAGCCAGTGGATCGAAGAAAACGGGTTTGGTGAGCTCAACAACACGGAGCAGACTATGGAGATAGCAGCCCGGGGAGCAGAGCGGATGGGGATGAAGCCTTATTATCTCTACCGCCAGAAAAATATGTCCGGCAATTTCGAAAATGTGGGCTATGCCACAAAGGGCAGGTATGGGTTATACAATATTTTGATTATGGAAGAGAAACAGGACATCCTGGCTCTGGGAGCCGGGACGATTTCCAAAGCTGTTTATCCGGACGGCAGAATTGAACGCTGCGACAGCGTGAAGGATGTGGCTCTCTATCTGGAAAAAATCGATGAGATGATTGACAGGAAGAGGAGGCTTTTGGAAGAAAAGTTGACTTCAATATGAAGGGGTCGTTGCAGTATGGCGGGAGCACACAATATATAGCTGTTGAAAATACGTTAGCTATATATTGTGAAGTCGTCATATATTGTGACTGCTCCTTTTTATTGCCAATGGGTGCTCTGTTATGGGATAGGTTCATTTTTCCAGCATTTGTTTCATTTCTATCCCCCTGCATATCGCAGGCTATGCCTGCGATACTGCTACCAATAAAGAGTTTGAAACATAGTTTCAAACTTATCCCCCTGCATATCGCAGGCTACGCCTGCGATACTGCCACTAATAAAGAGTTTGAAACATAGTTTCAAACTTCATCAGCCCAGACAACTCTGTTTCGGCCCTGTTTTTTCGCATTATATAACATGGTATCCGCAATTTTTAGGTATGAAGCATAGGATGTCTCAGATTGAGGAATTACGGTAACGCCTCCGATACTGACCGTGACCCACTTGGATATGGATGGCTCATGCGGAATGTGAAGATTTTCCACTTCCCTGCGTATCTTATTCAGATGCCGAAATGCTTTGCCCGAACTGTCGCCCAGGAGAATTGCCACAAATTCCTCTCCGCCATAACGGGCAAGAAAGTCGGTAGAGCGTTGTAAATAAGAAGATATTGTTTTGGCTACGGCAGCAAGGGCTTTATCCCCGGCGGGATGTCCAAAAGTATCGTTAAATATTTTGAAGTGATCGATGTCAATCATGCAGACGGAGAACGGCGTTAGCAGCCGGGATGCTTCGTTCCATCTCATCATGCTGCAGAGATCATGCTGACGCCTGTTCGCAATTCCGGTGAGTTGATCGGTTTTGGATTGGTATTCCACTTGCTTTCGATAGCGGTATAACTTGATCTGTGAATTGACCCTGGCCTTTACGATCAACGGATGGAAAGGTTTTGTGATGTAGTCCACTGCACCTAGCGTCAGCCCCTGCTGTTCATTCTGTATGTCAGAGAGACTGGTAATCAGAATAACAGGTACACTTTGTGTAATAATTTCCTCCTGCAATTTTTTCAGCAGCGTAAAACCATCCATACCCGGCATAATGATATCCAGCAGAATCAGGGAAAAGGTTCCTTCCTTTGCATGGCGGAGTCCGTCTTGTGCTGTTTCTGCAATGGTTACATCGTATTCATCTTCTAAGAGCGATTTTAATTGGGCGGCCTGCAGGGCGCTGTCGTCAACAATGAGTATTTTTTCCATAGTTTATATTCTCCCAATTCTGGCTGCCCAAGCATTTTTTCCCGTTTTTCTTAGTAAATAGGCCTTTTTGATTCAAAGAGGGAACTCTCTTGGGGCGGCCTGCACTCGTTTAAGTTTTGATGGGTAAAAATAAGTGCTTATTTATTATATGCTGTCACATTTTTGCTGATAATGTCCTAAATCAGAATTTTTGGGCGCAGCCGTATCATTGATGCGGCCGCCCTAGGATTTTTTGCTTTTATATTTTCATATCGGTCGAAAAATGATATAATTCAGGAAAATCATTTAAAGATCAGGGGGCTACTGTTTTGAGCGAATACATAAAAATGAACCAGAATCTGATCAGGCATCTATTGTCAATGTTGGAGGGAGATTTCGGATATACTGCTGATCCGGATGCATTTCGGCTTGCCGACTTGTCATCCTCTTTTGATGAACCGCAGATCTATGCTGCATATGAACTAAAAAAATTTATGGATAAAATGCCAGGGGGATTCCTGATCTATCGTGCGGATGAAAAGGAGGAGATCCTCTATGCCAATCGGGCGCTTCTGCGCATCTTTGGCTGTGAAACCCCTGGGGAATTTCAGGAACTGACGAAAAATAGCTTTCGAGGAGTCGTCCATCCGGATGAGCTCCTGGAAGTGGAAGAAAGCATCCGGGAACAGGTTGAACACAGTCAGTACGATTTGGACTATGTGGAATACCGCATTATCCGTAAGGACGGGGAAATTCGCTGGGTGGAGGATTATGGGCATTTCATCCGGAGTGATAGCGCAGGCGATTTTTTCTATGTATTCATCAGCGATGCCACGGAAAAGGTGCAGCAGCGGATCGCCGAACGAACTGCCCTTTTAAACGAAAAGCTGTTGAAGGAGCAAATCCTTCAGAACCAGATCGCAGAATACGATAAGGAACTAAAGGTTATCCATCAGGAACATCTGCGCCGTCTTGAGGTGATTGAAGGCCTCAGCGTCAACTATGATTCCATCCTTTATGTCAATCTGGATACGGACAAGATTCTGCCCTATAGACTGAGCGAAATGACAAAGCCTCTGTTTGGAAGGAAGTTTCATCCCAGGTCTCTCCAAAGATTTCAGATAGATTATGTCAGTACCATGGTTCATCCGGAGGACCGCACGTCCTATACCCGTTCCACTGACCCGGACTATATTCGCTCCAAGCTTTCCGCCGTAAAGACGTATTATTTTAATTATCGAATCCAGGCAGACGGTGAAATCCAGTATCTTCAGCTTCGGGTTGCCAATGTGGGCGGGACGGGGGCCATCTCCAGGGTGGTGTTCGGGTATCGAAGAGTCGATGAGGAAATCCGTTTTGAGATGGAGCAGAAAAAGCTTTATGAGGATGCGTTAAACCATGCCAGGCTGGCAAATATTGCCAAGGATACCTTTCTTTCCAATATGTCCCATGATATGCGTACGCCTTTGAATGCCATCACCGGCTTTACCACGCTCGCCAGGAACCATGTAAAGGATACGGATAAAATTCAGGAATATCTGGACAAAATCAGTATTTCCAGCCAGCAGCTCCTTTATTTGGTAAATGATATCCTGGAAATATCTCGGATGGAGTCCGCCACAGTCCAGCTGGAGGAGGCGGAATGTAACCTTTTGGAGCTCATGAAGGATATCCAGGAAACCTTGTTGGATCAGGTGAGCGGTAAGGATATTTCTATGGACCTTTCCGAGATCAAACATCACAATATTTTTTGTGATTCCAATAAGCTCAAGCAGATTCTCCTTCGTCTTATCGGTAATGCCATAAAGTTCACAGGGGATGGAGGGCGGATCCGGATTACCGGCATGGAAAAGTGGGATTCATCTACAGACTACGCCGTCTATCGGTTCAGTGTGGAAGATAACGGCATCGGCATAGAGGCAGACTATCTGGAGCATATTTTTGAGCCCTTTGAACGACTCCGCAACACCACTCTGAGCGGCATTCACGGGATCGGCCTCGGCCTTACCATCGCTCAAAAATATGTGGAAATGATGGGAGGCCATATCGATGTACAAAGCATTCCGGGCAAGGGAAGCTGTTTTACGGTCATACTCAGTCTGCGCATACAGAATCTTCTTGTCCCTCATAAAGAGGGGGCAGAAGTAGCCCTGGTCCAATTCCTCGGCCGTAGAAAACTCCTTTTGGTGGATGATAACGAATTCAATCGGGAACTCGAAGCGGAGCTTCTGGAGGACGCGGGATTTACGGTGGATGTCGCTGAGGACGGAAGCATAGCCGTCGAAAAGGTCCTTTCTGCAGCTCCTGGTTCCTATGCGTTGATCTTGATGGATATTCAGATGCCGGTTATGGACGGCTATGAGGCGACGCGGGTGATCCGCAAGATCGAGAATCCCTCTCTTGCGGAGATCCCAATTATTGCCGTTTCCGCAAATGCTTATGAGGAAGACCGGCGAATGGCAAGGGAAAGCGGAATGAATGCCCATCTTCCAAAGCCCCTTGATCTCCCTGTACTTTTTGAACTGATGACGGAAATTCTTTTTTCCGCTGAAAGCGGCGCGTAAGGCGTGAATCCGAGCATTTCCATTTCTGAGAAGGGCCCTGTCCGTCTGTAATCAGGACAGGGCCCTTCCTGGAAGCGGGAAAAGTATCGATCGATTCTATAGCACCTGCCATAATTTGCATGCATATCATATGGTATCAAAATTATGGAGGCATTTATGAAGAAGAGACTTCTCGCATTCACATCTGCGCTCGTCCTGCTGCTCGCAAGCCTTACCGGCTGCGGAGGCGGGGAGGGCGCCAAGGATTCCGGAGACACCCCCGAAAAGACAATGACGGATGTGACGCTCAACGAAGTAGCCCATTCCATTTTCTATGCGCCGATGTATGTGGCCATTGAGGAAGGATATTTTGAGCAGGAAGGGATTAATCTTACGTTGGTTACCGGGTTTGGGGCGATATAGTAAGTACCAAGATTCTTTTATATAAAATCCACGCAATCGACCTGATGATCCGCCGTCAAATGGATTTCCCGTATGATTCCGCGCCAGAAGCTGCGACGATGTTCCTGATCGAGGGAATCATATATTTTGTGGATGTCGCCCTGAAGGGCCATTTCAATGTGGGATGTGTTTTGGGATGTTGGCGGCGGGGTATCCGCCAGAGCCGCGTTCAGCTCAGAATCCAATCTCTGATATTCCCGTTCATAGGTATCAAAGGAAACACGCTCTTTGAGGTAGAGATAATTCAGCCGTTCGATTTCAGCGCGTATCTTTTCGGGCTGCCTGGATTGGCGCTTCTTCTTTTCCTTCGCAACCTGTTCCATTCGGAGCTGGTAATCCGCGAAGAGGGGCGCAAGATTGTCGAGAAGATAGTTTTCGATTAGTAGCTGGCTCACCTGATGAGTAAATGAGCAGCAGTGATCGATCATGGCGCGGTTGCAACGATAATAGGAATAGGAACGCTTTTCGCCGGTTTTGCGATTGACGACGGACATGCGGCCATTCCCGGCAAGCTTCTGGCCGCAAAGGGGGCAGCGGATGAGGCCGGTAAACAGGTATATGCGCCCGGACCGGGGCTTCCTTACGTTCCTGGATGAAATCTGTTGGATTTGCTGCCATTGGTCTGCGGTAAGGTAAGCGGGACAATAATTAGAATTACTGCGATATTTCCCGATATAGAATTCACTGGTGAGCATGGTGCGCAGCATACTGTAAGAAAAATCGATCCCAAAGGTTTCCTGCATATGGAGAACCGTGGCGCGTTTATTCTGGTGCACCGTGAAATACCGGTAGAATTCTTCCACCATGGGCGCCTGGGTTTCATCCTTGACGACGCATTTGCGGCCGTTTGCTTCCCCGATCCGATACCCGAGGGGGAGGTTATGATCTCCCCATACGATCCGGCTGTTTTTGATCATGCTGTCAACGGTGAAGCGGATCCGTTCGCTGGTGGTATCCACTTCGTTTTGTCCGATGGTAAGCACCAGATTGAGATTCAGACGGCCGTCCCGCGTTTCCATATTGATATTGGGCTCAGAGGTGGATATCCAAGTGCAGCAGTTGGCGTCCAGAACGTCCTGGACCTTATAGAAGTCTGAGACGGAGCGGAACCAGCGGTCCATCCGCCAGAAGAGGATAACGTCTATCTCCCGACGCTGGACGGCTGCCAGGAGCCGGTGGATGGCCTTGCGCTTTTTAAGCTCTTTCCGGGCCGTCTGCCCCTCGTCTGCGTACACGCCGACTACAACCATACCATGGTCATCCGCATAGCTCTGAAGATATTCAAGCTGTGCCTGCAGGGACTTTCCATGGATGGCCTGTTCTGCGGTGCTTACCCTAATGTAAATGGCGGCACGCGGTACTTTAGCGGGTTGTGCGGGCTTTTCCAGCATGGCGTCAACCTCCGATACTTATTTCAACAGATCAGCGATATTGATGTGCAGGTCACGATAGATCCCGGAATTGATAGATCTATCGAAGGGAGCGATGGTCGGGGCCGCATCTTCTTCGTAGCGGTATACAGTGGTATGGTTCTTCTTCAGGATCGACGATCCAATATTCCTGGATCCCAGATTACACTTATGTCCGGTTCGGCATACGTCTCGTCGTCAACCCTTAATTCAACGGCATACGGGGCAGGGTAGAGTTTGCAGGGGCCCCATGATCGGATATATGGTTTCCGATTATGGGGGAAGGCAGTTGGACCAGTTCCTGATGGATCCACGACGGCGGGGCCGTGTGGTAGAGATTGCCGTTGATGAGTTCAGCGCGCTGTCCATCCGGTAACGTGTAGATATTGTTCATAGTAAAATGTTTTTTGAGGTAACGGCATAGTCTGCCTCTTCTTTTGCAAACTGTCCGTCATATATTGATAGGAATTGGTCGCGTATTTCTTTAGGAGACATATGCATTATATTACAATAGCTTTCTAAGGATGCAAGTGCGTTTGCATTTCAATCGGCTGAAATGTTATCTATAGCATATTGCGCTGCCTCTTGTGAAAACCTTTCCCAATATTTAGAAGTAAGTTGGCCATAGATACCCTGTTTAGACATATGCATCATATCAATATTCTTTGTATAGAATCAGTTCCCTTTCATTTTCCACCTTAGTTTCAATCCACGTCCTCAAACGGGAAAGTCTTATACACCGAAAAAGTCGGTTCGAAGGAAACATAGCGTCTTTAATTTTGATACCAATGCCATATTTGGCTTTGTACGTCTGTAAGGCGTCCCACAGGAATTCTTCTGTGACATCCAGGTATTCTGCCATATCATAGAGCGTATGGAAGCCGCTTTTATAGGTCTTGACGATATCTATCAGGCTGATAAGCTGGGTGTATGCCCAAAAGCGGGCGCATGCCTCCTACACAACAACGATACGACGCGCATATCGAAAAATAGATCAATAAATATGAAATCAAAAAACAAGAAAACAAAAGAACAAAAGAGCAAAAGAACAATTGACATAGACTGTTCTATTGAACATTTATTCGCAACAAAGCAAGCAGCAGAGGAAGGGGGAAGGAAACGGAAAAGAGAGAGCAAAAAAAGAAAAAGACCGCTTCTGGCGGAAAGCAGCCGATTATTGAAATAGCTTTCAACACAAACATAACTTATAGGCAGGACTAAGTTATTGGCCAATACGATCAATCAAGATGGCAGGAATAGTAATTTGCCTTCCCATAGTTGGCTGATATGAAATAGTGCCAATGCAGACGCCATAAATTGTGATTATACCATCTTCCCAAATATGGAAAGCAACGATAGAAGAGTCATATTCATAACAAGCGATTTTTTGTAGTGTTTATTAACTGCAAAACGGATTGAAATAGGGTTGCCTTTCTCGATTACTCGAACGGCCTTAGATGTATAAGTTCCAAAGTAGATCGGCTTGGCTGACGATTTTTAATATGAAAGCCATCAATCTTTTTCAAGTTCTTCATCAACAACAGTGTGATCTGGATACTAGCCTGACTGGTCAACATACTGATGAGATTATCGCTCTGCCAGGTCAATAAGATGTCAACCTGTACAACCAGTACAACATACATATTAAAGAGAGGTGGTGTTATGGCTCCAGATCCAAATAAAATCATGGCTGTACTTATCGCTGTACTGGAAGATCAGGAGGGTGTAAAGATTGAATACACTCTGGAAAAGAAAACTCCTCCTAAAGAGGAACCGGCGTAAGCCGGTACGAACGGACAAGCTGTCGGAAGGTTACCCAGGCCAGGCGGGCGGGTTACACCAGGAGAAAACCCGGAAAGGCACATAAATACTGGGAAAATGGTGCGGGTTACACCGTTATATCAGTTACACGGGGAAATGCAGTTATATAGGGAAAAAATAGAATAGATCAAAAGACTACATAAATTTTTCATCCCTATAAAGGAAATGAAAAACGGTGTAACGGTGTAACCGCCGTATAAACGTAGGTTTTTTGGTGTAACCGGGTATGTAACATTACATGCAAAAGTGTAACAGGGGGAGAAATGGACGATAGGAAAGCCTTTTTAGAGATATTTAATGATAAATGGATCTTAATGGAAGAAACGGGATATGGGAGCTTGGGGGAAAGGTGATGGGGAAAGTTCTTAGACAACGGAGAAAAGCTGATGAAAAAGTACCGGAAATACAGCGCAGACCAGGAAGAACTGTTCCGTGGCATCTATGCGGCGGTATAGAATTTTTACAAGAGGAAGAACACAGAAGACGAAAAGTGAGAAAGAATCAAAAGGGCCCAATGGCCGTTCTCCTGTTATGAATACGGCAGATCATCCGTTTCAAGATCTTCCGGGTATGACGTGGGAAGAGGGGGGGTTAAGGTGGGAAGACGGGTAACAGCGGATAGGCGAGGATGGAATTTGAAAGATTTTACAGGAATACATAAAGTTTGTTCGTTTTGTTCGCAATGTTCGTTTTTCGAGTGATATAGTATAAACTGCGAGAAGTGAAAGAGCCCCATTCTCTATCACGACCTCCCCACATATAAGGGATATCTGGCCGCAAGTGCGGTTGGGTGTTCCTTGTTACTAAAGAGAAAGTTTTATAACCATATGCTATTTTGAGGAATTCCGGAATTCCATCGTTACGAAGGAAGCGGAATTGGAATTGAACAAGCTGGACAAGGCCGGAGACGGAAGCAACGTGACCATAACGTTCAGCCAGGCGGGGAGCCGGCAGAATATCCGGTCGGGATCGAAGCTGTCCGTTATCATGGGGATCATCCAGGCAATCCAGAAGGTATATGACGACAGGTACGATGCGGGATACGCAGAAAAGCC
>CANSTU010000048.1 GCA_947650005.1 uncultured Lachnospiraceae bacterium | reverse complement strand
CCATGGAGATGAGACCTGCTTCCCTGGAGGGCCACTGCCCGACTGGGAAGCGTCCGGGGCTCATCGGAATGTCTGGTGCGATGGTGTCCAAAAACATGGTACGGCCACCGCGCCAGACTGGGCCGCCTTCCTCCAGGCGCCTTTACCGAGTACAGGAAGCAGCCGGGGCTATGGGGCCGCTGATCCATTCATGCATTTGTCCTGGAAAAGCTCTGGCATTCACAACCTGTCTGTGATAATCTTTCATTATGAATCAACAGCGAAAAGCTCTGTGAACAAATAAAGGAGGAACAGTACTCATGGAATTGATCAGCCAGGAAATGAGAAAGCTGGCGCCGGAACTGGATCCGCTGCGCATCGGTACCGGCTGGAAACCAGAAGACCTCGGCAAAGTACAGGTCATGATCGAAAGCACTTTCGGGGACAGCCACCCGGGAAGCGGCCATCTGGATGTGCTGGTGGAAGAGGTCCGCAAGGGCGTGGCGGCAGCAGGAGGACATGGTGCCAGATATTATGCCACAGATATCTGCGACGGAGAAAGCCAAGGCACAGACGGCATCAATTACAGCCTGGCGAGCCGTGAGATGATCGCCAACATGATTGAAATTCATGCCAATGCCACTCCCTTTGACGCAGGCGTTTATCTGGCAAGCTGCGACAAAGGCATGCCAGCGAACCTAATGGGGCTTGCACGGGTGAATATCCCCTCTGTGGTGGTGCCGGGCGGCACCATGAACGCGGGCCCTGACATGCTCACCCTGGAACAGCTCGGGAAATACAACGCCCAATATGAACGAGGCGAAATCGATGCCGAAAAGCTCCACTGGGCCAAATGTAATGCCTGCCCCAGCTGCGGCGCCTGTTCCTTCATCGGAACGGCTTCTACCATGCAGATCATGGCGGAAGCATTGGGGCTCGCCCTGCCCGGAAGCGCACTCATGCCCGCTACCAGCCCAGATCTTCTCATCTATGCCCATAGGGCAGGGGAACAAGCGGTACGCCTTGCCACCATGTCGGGAATGCGCCCGGGCGATATCGTGACCCGCGAAAGCTTTGAAAACGCCATCCTGGTTCATGCGGCCATTTCCGGAAGTACAAACTGCCTTCTTCACCTTCCCGCCATTGCTCACGAATTCGGCATCGAGATCACGGGGGAAACCTTTGACCGGCTCCACCGAGGCGCCCGCTATCTGCTGGATGTGCGGCCAGCGGGGCGTTGGCCCGCTGAAGTGTTCTATTATGCAGGCGGCGTACCGGCGATCATGGAAGAAATCAAGGCCCACCTGCATCTCGATGTGAAAACCGTGACGGGCAAGAGCCTCGGTGAGAATCTGGAAGAGTTGAAGCATAACGGTTTTTACGAGCGCTGTGAAAAATGGCTTCTGGATTTCAACCATCGATATAACACAAACGTATCCAGACAGGATATCATCCGTCCCTATGATTCCCCCCTGGGAGTGGACGGAAGCATCGCTATTCTGAAAGGGAACCTGGCTCCAGAAGGCGCGGTGATCAAGCATACGGCCTGTCCGCAGGAAATGTTCCAGGCAGTCCTTACCGCCAGGCCCTTTGACAGCGAGGAAGACTGTCTGGAGGCTGTTTTGAAGCGTCAGGTACACAAGGGTGATGCCGTATTCATTCGCTATGAAGGGCCAAGGGCCACAGGTATGCCCGAAATGTTCTATACCTCCGAAGCCATCAGCAGCGACCAAGAACTGGGAAGAAGCATCGCATTGATCACTGACGGACGCTTCTCCGGCGCATCCACAGGCCCCGTGATCGGCCACTGCAGTCCGGAGGCCGCAGACGGCGGGCCCATTGCCCTGGTGGAGGAAGGCGACCTGATTGAAATCGATGTCGCCAAACGTCGGCTGAATATTATCGGTATCGCCGGAGAGGCTAAATCCCCGGAAGAAGTGGACGAGGTCCTTGCAGAACGCAGAGGAAAATGGAAGCCGAGGCCTCCCAAGTATAAAAAGGGCGTGCTGCGCCTGTTCGGAGAGCTTGCGGCCAGTCCCATGAAAGGCGCCTATCTGGAATATGAGAAACCGCAAAAGGCCAAATAACCTTTCAAATCTGCGCCCATGCTTGCGCCATTCTTTCCTCAGGCATCATAATAAAATACCGGCCAAAGGAAACCTGCATGTCATCGCGCTGATGCCTGGGTGCAGAAAAAGCAGTATTTTCTATAAAAAAATGTTCCGGGATTATTATGGCTGTTGGCGTCAAGCGGCGCTCCCTTCTCCATTGGGGCTGAACTTTCCGTTTTCTCCTGCAGCCAGAATCCCGGCTGATAGCGAAACTATGGTTTTAACTTGGCCCCCTTGCCTCATGTTCCAATAGCCAGCGCTTCCTGTCTATTCCGCCCGCATATCCTGTCAGATTCCCGTTTGCACCAACCACCCGGTGGCAGGGAATGATGATGGAAATGGGGTTATGTCCCACTGCCCCTCCCACTGCCCGGGCGGATGTCTGGGAAAGCTTTCGGCCGATTTCCCCATAGGAGGCCACTTCACCATAAGGAATTTCACAGAGGGCCTTCCAGACTGCTTTGCGGAATCCACTGCCTTTTGGAGAGAGAGGAAGCTCTCCGGCCGCCGGTTTCTCTCCCGCAAAGTAACGGTCAAGCCATGCCTTTGTCCGCTGCAGCAGATCGGAGCCGGGACGTTCTGCACACTCCTGCCCTGTCAAATCCGGGAAATACTTCTGTCCTTCTATCCAAAGGCCAATAAGCGCCTCCTCCTTCTCCGCCAGCAAAAGCCTACCTATTGGCGAGGTATAATATGCTGTATAGATCATTCTTGCTCCTATCCGCGCGCTTTGGCGCGCATATAATTCAGGGAGCTTGAAAATGCCTATTTTCAAGCTTGCTCCCATCCGCGTGCAAAGCACGCATTCAATTCAGGGAGCTTGAAAATGACCATTTTCAAGCTTGCTCCCATCTATAACACTAAATCTCCATCTTAGCCGCCTTCAGGAGAATCACTCCCAGCAGCGCCGACAGCACATCCGTCACCGGCTGCGCTGTAATCACTCCCTCATACCCCATCATCCGGGACAATGCCAGCAGAACAAAGACGAAAACAATCCCCTGGCGGCTGAGGGACAGGAGCAAGGTGGGCAATGACTTGCCCGCGCTCATGAACAACGTACTGCAGACAAGGAAAACCCCGACAAAGGGCAGCCCAATCAGCATACGCCGCAGCATGAGAGCGCCCACCTCCACGATAACGACATCATCCATGAACAAACGGATCATCCAGGGCGCGAAGGCCATCAGGACAGCGCCGCCCACAAACGCGATCACCATTTGCACCAGCAAATCAAATTTTAAGATTTCACGCAGCCGAGCTTTGTTCTTTGCGCCGTAATTATAGCCGATCAGAGCCTGGGCGCCAAAGGCAAATGCGATCATCACCATGGCCACCAGCATATTCACCTTGCTGGCAATACCCATGGCAGCTACCTTATCCGCCCCATAGCCAACCAAATTACGGTTGAGAAGGCCTGTTCCAAAGCTGTTCATCAGATTATTGATGCTGGAGGGCAGGCCAATAGCCAGAACCGCGCCGACGGTGGCCAAGTCCACCTTGGCCAGGCGGGGATCTATGGTCAGCTTCCGGCTTTTCTTATGGATACAGACCATGAATACAAGATCGGTGGCCACATTGCCGAGCACTGTGGCAATCGCGGCCCCTCCTGCTCCCATGCCGAGGGTGAATATGAACAACGGATCCAGAATGATGTTGACCAGGCTGCCGACCACGCTCCCGATCATGGCAATGTCCGCGAGGCCTTCCGTACGCAGCTGATTGGCTGGAATCAGAGTCAGGATAATGAAAGGCGCCCCCAGTGCAATCCAGGTATAATATTGGCTGGCATAACGGAGCACTCCATCCCTGGCCCCCAGCATATGCAGAATGGGCGTCCGCAACGCCAGCATGAACGCAGCAACCAGGATTCCCGTCACGATAGCTCCGTAAAACGTAAAACCGCTGACCCGCTTTCCCTCCTCGTCTTTATGTTGGCCGAACAAACGGCTCATCACGCTGCTGCCTCCCAGTCCAAACAGGTCTCCTAAAGATACCATCAGCAAAAATACCGGAGCACAGATAGACACTCCGGCCACCAGATCGGCATCCCCGGTACGGGCAATGAAAAAGGTATCGGCCATATTATAAACCAGACTGACGATTTTGGATAAAACGACCGGAAGCGCCAGGGTCATAAAAGCCCTTGGAACCGGAGTCGTCTCAAATAAAGCGCTGCGCCCTGCTTTGTCTTCCATATCTTTGCTCCTGTCTGCCCGCTTCGGCGCGTATTCCACTCGGGGAAATCATCCAATCATGCCCACGGGCTTCTTTTTTACTGATATTTTAGCAAAATCCCTTGGCAGATATTGTGTCATATGTCACAATAAAAAGGGACAAACGCAAGGACAATCGGTTGTCTCATGTTAATTGATATCGACCGGCTGCAGAGTGGGAGGCGAATATGGAAAAAATCTATGATAAATCCGTCATTGAAACTTGTCTTAACCGTTCCCGTCTGTCTTGGCAGTTTGATACCGCAGGCCTCGATTTTATGGTTTTCCGCTATCAAAAAGGGGAGTTTTTAGCCAGGCCTCAGCAGCAGCCTACCCATTTTCAATTTCTCGTTACGGGCAGCGTGGCGCTATACTTTCTGGAGGAAAACGGGAGCCGGAGAAACGTGGCCGTCATGGATGGGCTTGGATTGTTAGGGGATATGGAATTCGCCCTGGGCAATATGCCCCTCTTCTATGCGGAGTCCCTCACACCGTCCACCGTCCTTGCCCTGCCCATGGAAGAAAATCGGGCCGGGCTGGAAAAGAACTGTACCTTTCTGTTATACCTATTGCGCCAGGCTTCCCAAATTAAAATCTTCACCGCCCGCAATTGCGTGGTACTGCCCCGGTTGGAGGAAAGGCTCCTTTATCATCTGGAAAACGAATGTCCCCGCCAAACTTTGATCGGAATGGAAAACACCGCCGTGAAGCTGCGTTGCAGCCGACGCCAACTGCAAAGGGTGGTAAAAAAACTGGAGGCACAGGGCTGGCTGATCAAGCTCGGCAAGGGCTGTTACCAGCTAAAGGATCTCTAATCGTCCCTTCTTCGGCAAAGATTTCAGCAGCCTTAAACGATAGAAGCCTCCAGGGGTTCCCAAAAGGCCCGGCGTTACATGACGTAGCCACATGCATTTTTGTCGCGCCAAGCCGAAAAACTGGATTGCAAAACATCACGGGAAATGGTAATATTATCCGTGAAAAAGAATCTATTTATGGAGAAGGTCATGAAAAGAAAAATGAAATTGTGGCTTCCGGCCCTGATCCTGGCCGTATCTCTGTCCGGATGCCAAGGAACAAAATCCGCCCTTTCTCAAGAGGAACCTCTTTCTGGTCCTCAAACCGTGAGTTTAACTGTCTGGGGGGCCGAAGAGGACGAAGCTTTGCTGGAACAGATCATTGACGGCTTTCAGGCTACATACCGCGGCCAGGCGGACTTCCAGATCACCTATCAACCTCAAAGTGAGAGCAGCTGTACCAACGCCTTGATGGCAGACCTGGAAAATGCAGCAGACGTATTTGCCTTTGCAGACGACCAGTTGAACACGCTGGTGGCGGCAGGCGCGCTGGAACCCGTGGAAAACGCGGAGCATGTTAAAGGAACGAACCTGTCGGAAGCCGTCCTTGCTGCATCTGTAAACAATACTCTATATGCACTGCCGTTGACGGCAGACAACGGTTATTTCCTTTATTATGATAAACGATATTTTTCGTCTGAGGATATCACATCCCTGGACCGAATGCTGGATATCGCCGCTGAAAACGGCAAAAAAATCTCGATGGAATGGTCTTCCGGATGGTACGTATATTCCCTGTTTGGAAATACTGGTCTCACGGTTGGGCTAAACGACGACGGAATTACCAATTACTGTACCTGGAACGCTACGGACGGAGTGATCAAGGGCACAGATGTGGCGCGTGCCATGCAAGCTATCGCAGAACACCCGGGCTTTGTAAGCACGGATGACGCCGGCTTTCTTGAAGGAGTGAAAGACGGCACGATCATCGCCGGCGTGAACGGCGTCTGGAATGCGGTTGCAGTGGAAGAGGCTTGGGGCAATGGTTTCGGAGCCGCAAAGCTGCCTTCTTACACCTGCGCCGGGCAACAGGTTCAGATGGCTTCCTTCTCCGGATATAAATTGATCGGGGTAAACGCCTATTCCAAGCAAAGGGAATGGGCCGCAAAATTGGCTGAATGGATCACAAATGAGGAAAACCAAAAACTCCGTTTTCAAATGCGCGGTCAGGGTCCGTCCAATACCAACGCCGCAGCATCCAAAGAAGTGCAGAACGCTCCTGCAATCGCCGCATTGCTGGAACAGTCAGAGTTCTCCTGTCTGCAGCGTATCGGAGGAAATTTCTGGGAACCGGTCACCGCATTTACCGCAGACATCCTGTCAGGAAATTCCTCGGGGTATAGCCTTCAGGAGCAGCTCGATACGATGGTTGAAGGAATCGTTGCCCCGTAACGCCAGGAAAGGCCCAAATTTATAGATGCAAAAGGAGTCCAGACTTGATGAAAAACATCAGCTTAAAGCAACGTTTAATCATACCGATCGCTCTGCTGGGCGTCGTAGCGCTTTTGTCCAATATCCTATCCATTATTAATATCCATAATGTGAATGCGAACGCCGCCAATATTGCCGACAATTATATGGATAGCCAAAGTCGGCTGGCAGAAATTTGCCAGTCCTCCATGAACATACACAAGATGGCGCTAAGCCACATCGTTGCAACGGATTATAATACCATGATTACCCTGGTCGGAGCGATCAAGGAAGAAGAAGCGCTTCTTGATGAGATGTTGAAAGAATATGAACATCATGTCATGCCTCAGGATGAGGCAAAATACGCCTCTCTCCTATCAAATTACGATTCCTTCAAACATGCGCTGGTCCATCTGGTCTGCGCGAGCGCAAGCCACAAAACCCAAGACGCCTATGCCTTTGCCAACGGCGACGTGGCTTCCTATTCAGGCGCCATGGAGATAGACATTAACGCCTTGAACGCTTCCATCAGCGAACAGACGCTGAAAGCGAGGGCGCGTCTCTCCGCCGTATATATCGTTTCCCTGGTGGTAGGTATCGCCGCGGTTATGGCATGTATTGCGCTGGTATTCGCAGATCTGAAGCTCATCACCAATTATGTCGTGATCCCGGTTAAGAGTATTTTGAAAACCATCCAGGAAAGTTCCGGACGCATCAACCATATGACCGGTGAGGTTTTAAAGAGAACCCGGGCTTCCAAGGGCAGCGCAGCAGGCCTCTCCACCCTTGCCGAGCAGTTGTCGGCAACCATCCAAGAGGTGGCAGGCAATGTGTCCGTCATCAATGACAATGCGGAAAGCGTCAGGCAGGATGTACATAATATCGCCGAAGAATGCAGCACCATCACCGACTATACCATCCATATGAATGCCCGCGCAGACGCCATGCAAAGCTCTGCCCGCAACAGCGCGGAGGTTACCGGCGCCAAAGCGGAGGAGATCCTCCTTTCTCTCAATGACGCCATTGCAAAAAGCAAAAGCGTAGACCAGATCAACACCCTGACAGACGAGATTCTCGCCATCTCCCAGCAGACCAGGCTGATCGCCCTGAATGCCACCGTAGAAGCTGCGAACGCCGGAGCTGCTGGAAGGGGCTTTGCAGAGGTCGCCCGTGAAGTGCGCAGCCTGGCCAATTCCAGCCAAGAAACTGCCAACCGAATCCAGGAGATCAACAACGTGATCACCTCTGCTGTTTATAATCTTTCCGAAAATGCGCAGCATCTGATCGACTATATGAATCAATCGGTGCTCACGGAATTTCAGGCATTCATCCAATCCGGAACCCAGTATAAGGAAGATGCCGCCTATATCCGGCGGACCATGGACGAATTTCACGAACGGACCGAACGCCTGAAGAACTCCATGTCCGGGATCGCTGATTCCATCGCTACCATCACGAAGGCTATCGACGAAGGCGCTAACGGAATATCCGGCGTCGCCGGCAATACTAGAAATCTTGCCGACGATATGGAAGACATCACGCAGCGTATGGGTATCAATCAGGAGGTTGTGGAAGGCCTGGAGAAAGAAACGGTCGTGTTTGACAACTTGTAAAATCCTCCTTCCACAGGATCTTCATTTCACCGTCTTCCATAACCATAGCCTCTCTGACCGCTGCATCCACCGCCTCATACGTCAGAAACGGCAGGTTTTGGAAGCGGAAAGCCCTTTTTTCTTTCCCCTTCTGCCCGTCTTTGGATTCCATACCCTTTTCCTGTAACCGGAACAATATGATTTCCTCCGCAAGAAGGGCATTGATTTCTTTTACGCATCCTTCCTGGCCGTTCGTATATCGGTTATTACAGTAAAAATAAGGATTTGCGCGTTTTCCCCTATAAGATAGAGTTCTCTTGCAACATCCACAGATGAGTTTTCCCACAAGGGGATGCTTCCTTTCCTCCCCTCTTTTCCCCGTCTTTCTTCTCCCTCCGCCACGCTTCCTCCCCTGAATCTTCTCAAAGGTTTCCCTTTCGATGATCGGCTCATGGTGATCCCGGAGAATCTTCCACTCCTCCTTCGGCCTGATACAGGCTTTCCCTCCCACGCAATCCCGCCCATATTTCCCATAGACGAGATCTCCTGTATACACAGGATTTCGCAAAATGGCGCAGACAGTCGTGTTATTCCAGCTAAGCTGCCCGCCCTTTGGCGCAGGAATCCGCTTCCCACGCTCCTGTCTGAACCCCAGCGGCGTCTTCACACCCTCCCGGTTGAAATGACGGGCAATCTGCGAGGATGTCATTCCGTCCGCTGTCATGGAAAAAATGCGTCGTACCACCGCTGCTTCCTCCTCCACAATGCAAAGCATATGCCTATCCTCCGAAGCCTTCCCATAACCAAACGGAGGATTGGGGCCGACATACTCTCCTCTAGCCTTCTTTGTTTCCAGGGAAGATTTGACCTTCACGGACAGATCCTTGCTATAGAGGTCGTAGAGCAGATGCTGGAAAGAAACGCCCAAATCCAGAACGCCATTTTCCCGTTCTATACTGTCAAAGCGGTCGTTTACAGAAATAAACCTGACTTTCATGAACGGGAAAACTTGGCCCACATAGGTTCCCAAGTCGATATAGTCCCTGGAAAATCGGGAAAAATCTTTCACCAGAATACAATCGATTTCATTCCTCCGCACCGCCGCCAGAAGCGCGGTCATCCCGGGCCGGTTCAGGTTCGTCCCGCTGTATCCATCGTCCATAAATTCCTGTAATTCATAGTACGTAAAATGCTCCCCCACATACTTCTCCAGCAGAGCCCTCTGCATCCGGATACTGCCGCTTTCTCCCGCCCTGCCTGGCCCATCCTCCTTGGAAAGCCTCAGGTAAATGGCGATACGCATCCTCTTTTCCACAGCTTGTGTCTCCCTTCAGCGATTCGGCCGCATGCCGTCTTCTTTCCAGAATATTCCCTCCTCTACCAAAGTAGTATCCCCGTTTCCGGTTCGTATGTCCTGTTCCTTTTCTATTTAGAGGCAACACCTTGGCCTTTTATCCGGATGCAGAAAGGTTTTGGCCCGTGGATATTCGGAAGGTAAGCTGCGAAACCTTCCTGCATCCGGCGCATCCTGACTCCTTGGCTTTACTCCCTACTCCTTCTTTTCTTTCCGACAGATCACAGCCGCCAGCATCTTTCCCAACTCGTACAGTTCCTGAAACTGTCTGTTGTGCCAAAACACAGCAGCCGTCAAAAGCTGAAAGGCTACAAACGCCGTCATACCCCGAAGGAACAGGCCTGCCCAACCCATGGCTGGAACGCACATGCATAGGAACAACACGATCCCAGAGATGCCTGCAAAAGCCAGGAAATAACTCACGAACAATTTCCAGAACTCCCGCACAGGCCTGTGGAATCCGTCGCGATAGAGTACGTAAGGCTCTACCCACAGCGATGTTGACACCATGCTCACGATCGTTCCAGCCACCACGCCGGCCACGCCGATTTTTCCCGCCAGCCATATGGACACACCCAAATTGATGGCCGCTTCCGCCAGCGGTTTTCTTCTGTCCTGCCATACCAGTCCCATCGTCTCCTTAAAGATGACCGGAACTCTCCTCACTCCGAACAAGAAGAACTGTATTGCCAACAAACCGGTAACCTGCCATCCAAAGGTGGCGTCCTGCCCCACCCAAAGAGCCATAAACGGGGATAAAAGCACGGCAAAACATACGCCGCAGAAACTATACAGCCAGAATCCGGCCAGGTAAAACCTGCGAAAGGTCCGGTAAACCGTCTCGCTATCCTCCACCGCAAGGATATTGCCCACTTCCGTCTGGGCCGCCGTCAGGATATATTCCAGAAAGCTGGTTGCGACGTTGAGGATCAGGAAATGGTTATCATAAACGGCTTCCGTAATCAGGCCGAGACGGGATGCGATCACGATGTTGTCCGTGGAGGAAACCACCCGGAGCCCCACCCGGTGATAGAACATGGCATATACATTTCTGTAGATGGATTTCTTTTCCCCAGGGGGCAGGAAACCTCCCCCTTTTTTTCTCAGGGAAGGATACATCCTGTCTGTCTTTCGCGCCAGGAGCAGATTTTTTACAACCACCGCGCAGATATCCGTCAGCAGGTATAGGAGGAAGTCCCGGGTAAGAAGCAGGAGCATCACCTGGATGCAGCATTTGCAGATCTGAACTACCATCTGATACAGAGCAGTCACATAAATTTTCTGATCTGCCATCAGAAGGGACTGCTTGTATACCAGAAAATAGGAAGAAACCGTCTGAATCAAATATAACAGATAATAGAGTAGAATTTCCTCGGAATAGCCCTCTTTCATGAGCAAAGGAAGAAAAGGGATCAGGGCAAGCCCAGCACCCGTAATCACACAGGCAATCACCCGATAAGCCTTCCTGTATAAAAGAAGAAGCGCAAGGAGCTTTTCTTCGTCTTTCTCCGCCATCGGCTTGTACATGCTGTACTGCAGCACGCTTCCCAAGCCCAGTTCCGCCAGGGATAGCACGGCCAGGACATTGGAAAATAGTCCGGATACCCCCAGGTATTCCATCCCCAGAGTATAGATAAATGCCGTTCTGCAGATGAAATTGCATGCCAGCCCCGTCGTCTGTCTGATGACGGCTCCCAGACTGTTTCGCACAAACCGCTCCGCTCTCATTGCGCCTTTTCTTCCTCCTTACTGCCCGTTCTTTCTGCGCTTCTTCCACCCAATCCCTGCCGTCATACCGGCCAGAAGCAGGATCCCTATAGCCGCCCATCCAGCACGACTCAACCCTGTGCGGATCAGGACGAGCGTGGAGATTCCTTCCACCCGTACCTTTTCTGAGAACCAAAGCGTCTCGAGCGGCTGCGTTCCTGCCCGTTTCGCGTCCACGTATATGCTCCAGATCCCCAACGGAAGTTTGGCTTCCATTTCCTGCTCGGCAGGATTATGCAGAATGCAGATCACGTCCTCCCGCCACCAAGCTACCGGATCGCGCACCAAATAGCCCATGGCGGGATCGGCTATCTCCTCCAAGAAAGTGAGCCGCTCTTCCACCTCCCTGCCGTTTTCCAGCCGAATCCCGCCGTGGGCTTTCCGAAATGCAATAAGCCCTCTATAGTAATCCACCGTTTCCCTATTTTCGGTAACGAGTTCCCATTTCAGGCTGTTGATCCCGTCTCCAGCGTTATAGGAATTGGAGTTGGCGGTATCCGGATTCCCGTCCGATGTCTTACTGCGCAGGAATTCTTCCCCTGCCTGGAAGAAGGGGATTCCTTGGGAGGTCAGCGTGAGGGAAGCCGCGAAACGGTTTCTGCGTTTCTGCCTTTCCTCTGCCTCTCCTGGCGTGGAAATCCGTATGTTGTCCCACAGCGTATAGCCGTCATGGCAGGAAACATAGTTCATGCACTGGCGGGGCGTTATCGTCCATCTTCCTACCTCCTGCGTTGCAGGATGCTTTACGGCTCCCACAATTCCGAACCGGATATCCGGCAGGATGCTTCGCAGACGTCCGTTCCCGCCTGTCTCCTGAAAAATTCCACAGACATATTTCTGCCCTGCCCTGCGGTAGATATTGGAAAACACGCCGACTCCGGGCATCTTCCACGCGTTGACGGACATGCCGGTCTCTCCCTCGTAGCAGCTTTCCGCCCCTCGCCATCCTTCTCCGTACAAAAGGACGGACGGATTTCGCTCCCTGGCCTTCCTGCTGATCTCGTTCATGGTATCCAAATCCAAAAGGCCCATCAGGTCAAACCGAAAACCGTCCACATGGTAGTTCTCGATCCAGTGGCACACCGAATCCACGATCAGCTTTCTCACCATTTTACGTTCGTTCGCCGTCTCGTTTCCGCAGGCGGAGCCGTTGGAAAAGCTTCCGTCCTCCCACTTCCTATAAAAGTAGCCGGGAACAATGTTTTCAAAGTCGGTGATGTCCGCGGTATGGTTATACACCACATCCATCACCACGCCGATCCCGCGCCGATGGAACGCGGCCACCATCTCCTGGTATTCCCGTACCCTGACCGCTCCCTCCTCTGGGCAGGTGGAATAGCCGCCCTCCGGGACAAAAAAATGGGAGGTCATATATCCCCAGTTATAGCTTCCCTCCACGTCCCGCTCGTCCACCGCAGACGAATCCTGGGTGGGAAGAAGATGCACATAAGTGATATCCAATTCCTCCAGATAGTCCAGGCCCGCCTTATCTCCGAAAGCGTTCTTCACTCCGGCCTCCACGGCTCCCGGATAGGTGCCCCGCTGTTTAAAATCCGTCTCTTGATCCATGGTGAAATCTCGGACGCTCATTTCATAGACGATGGGAACGTCCGCCATTCCCGCTTCCACCGTCCTTTCCTCATAAAAGGATTCCGGTTGGACGCTCCCCCAATCCAGAATCATACCCCGTTCCCCGTTCAGCCCCAGGGCTGCGGCATAGGGATCGGCCACCTCATTGACTTTTCCCTCCACCTCCACCAGGTAGGTATAATAAATTCCCGCATAATCTCCTTCCAGATCCAGATGCCAGGTTCCGCCTTCGCCCTGTTCCATGGGCCAGGTTCCCAGACGCCTTCCCTGTGTGCCTTCCGTATAGAGCGCCACCTCCACAGCCAGCGCCGTAGGGGCCCACAGACGGAAGGAAACGCCCCCTTCCCTCCATACGGCTCCCAGGTCATTTCCTTCATAACAGAACTCTTCTTCGAACGTATCCGTATCAAAGATCCCTGCCGCACGGACTATCTCCTTTTCCTTGCCGCAGAGAATATACAGCTGGCGATGGAGGTCAGGCAAGGCTTCTATGGTCAGCTTGCCCTGCAGAAGGGAACCGCTGGACGTGAAATCCTCTTCTTCCACCCGATATTCCCTTCCCGTCTCGTCTTGAATCGAAAAAACAGGGGAAAAATCATCCTTTTCCCCGCCGTATCGATAGAGCGATATGGAAATCTCCGAGAAAGAATCCAGCTCGGCCCGCAGGAGCCGAACCTCTTTCACAACATCCTCTTTCCGGTAGTATACTTCCTCTTCGTTCTGCAGGATATAGACGTCCAAATGCCCATCCACGGCCTGGCTTAGATCCAAAAAACGATCCACATCGATTTCCCCGGCCTCCCAATCCTTGTATTTCACCAGGAAACCCACTTCAGGATATTCCCCTTCCACCGGATAGGTGATCTCCACCTTGCTGCCAAAGGAATCCTCCTGCGTAAACGCGTATTCCTTCCCCTCCTCGCCCGCAATCCAGGACCAAATGCAGAATCCTTCATAGTCGCTCTCATATCTTTCATAATGGTAAGTGACGACCAGCTCTTCCGCCTTCCTTCCCTGCGCCTGAACGAAAAGGGACGGCAGGAAGAACAAGCAGAGGCACAATGCCGCTTTCATTCCTGCCCTTTGTAGCCATTGCCCGCAGATATGCAAATATCCTTCCGCTGTTTTCGCCTCCCTTTCACTCCGCTTCCCGCTTCCAGCCTTCCTCAGCCAGCGCATATAACTTTTCCAGATTCTTTTCCTTTTCACGGGCACGCCTTTCCGCTCCCTGCCGCATCTTCCATGCTAGATCCTCCGCTTTATCCGCGTCCTCCAACGCAACAGTGATTCTCTCCGCAATGCTTTCCGGCGTCATCTTTGCCAGTAAGCCCCACTGGTTCCTCCTGAGCTGCTCCCGATTAGCGGCGCAGTCCGTCGCCACCACAGGTTTTCCTAAGAGGATGGCTTCCGAGATTGCCGTACAATATCCCTCCCACCTGCTCGTATGTACGTACAGATCACATTCCGCAAAATAAGGATAGGGATTTTCCACGGCCCCCAGCAAGATAAACTTCTCTTCCAAGCCGAAGGAACGGATCAGCTTTTCTAGACGCCCGCGTTCTTCTCCTTCCCCCAGCACATACCATCTGACATTCTCCATCCTGTCACAAAGCAGAGCCATTGCCCGGATTGCCAGATCATAGCCCTTCACCCGGCACAGCCTTCCCGTGGTGAGCAGGCGGATCCCTTCCGCACCGGATTTCCACCGAAGGGAAAGTCCCTGCCTCTCTTCTGACCTTTGCCGGATTCCTTCCTCATCCAGGATATTGTGGAAAACTTCCGTTCTGTTCTTCAGATCCGGAATCGCTTCCAGCAGGCTTCTTTGAACCGTTTCCGACACACAGAAGATCTGATCCATCTTCCGATAAGCCACCGCCTCTTCTTCCATATCATATCCGCTTGCAGTTAAATCATTGTGCACGAACGCAGCCTTTTTAGACGCCCGTACCCGTTCGGCCAGATACCAGGTGGCCGCGCCCTGAATATAGGCAATGGCCAGATCATAAGTCTCTTCCTGTGCGGCAGCAGTATCCGCCAGGAATTTCCACAACAATTTTTTCCCATCCACCCGGCCCGCTTTCAATTGAAATACAAGCGCTTTAACGATACCCTTTCCGTATCGGAACCAATTGTGGCGGGAACACAGCCTCTTTATCATAAGCTTTCTAAGCTTCCTCCTCCCCTGTCTTCCAAACACGGAAGAAGGATCCGGCTCTTCGTTTAGAATCCTTACCTGCGCCGGCACTTCGCCAAACAATTCTCCCATGCCGATAACGGCGTAGAAGGACACCTGGCATTTATCATAATCCAGGCTATTTAAAAGATTGATCAGGCACCGTTCTGCGCCGGCACGCCCCATTGTATTAATCAGGAACAGGATTTTCTGTTTTCTTTTTTTGTCCATTTTGCTCCCCTTTGCGCGCATACAAATTAAGGAGGTCGATAACTTTTATTTTCAAACCCGCTTTCCCCGGCGCGCTTTTGCGCGCATATAAATCAGGGTGGTAGATAATTATTATTTTACAATCCGTTTTTATTAACGCGTTTTTACGATCATGCAAATCTGGGAAGTTAAAATTTTTAACCTTTAGCCCCTTCTTCCGGATCGGATTTCGCCCTCGTTATATCCATAGGGGATATAGAGATTATCCCAATTGATTTCGCTCTGGTGCAGATGGTAAACGGCGCAGGTATCGTCTTCCATATAGAGCTGCATTTCCTCGGGGCGATATTTCGCATACTCTTGAATCCAGTAATAGAGCTTGGCCTCCAGGGCGCACCTGTTCTCGTACACATCATAATAGTGCAGAATTTCGTCGCTCCGGATTCCCAGTTCCTTCCTTCCCATTTTACGCAATGCCTGATCTTCGGTGAATTCCGGATCCTCGTAGCCCCTTCCTGCGATCCTCCACGCATTGTATCGGAGCGGTTTTTTCTCCAGGATAAAGTATATCTCACGGGTTGGGATCTCTAGGTAGCCGCCCTCCTCATAATTTTCCATCGCCGTTATAAATTCCCACAGCTCGTAATGATAGCCCTGATTCCTGATCATGGAGAGTTCGTCTACCGGGGACACCACCGTCCAGGTAAAGGGTTCCTGTTCTTCCATGATTTCGACACAGGCCTTTGCCGCCAGGGAACTCTGGAGATAGAAGTATGTCTGCTCCGGCCGGTATCCCAGCCGATATGTCCTAAGGTACAATCCCACGGCCAGCAGGCCGGAAAGAGCGTACCCCATACGCCTCAGCCATACCGCCGGAAGGCGGAAGTACAGGTCGATGGGGATTACGAGCACAACGGGTATACACAATCCGAGAAAGATCCTTGTCCGTATGGGCTGTATCAATTCCGGCAGGCCAAAAAGGCTGCTGTGGAGCATCAACAGCCCTGCTGCCGTATACAGCGTTATAGCCAGAATCATCCGTTCCCTCCACTCCGAGCGTTTCGATGAGAACAGAAAAATTGCCGCCACAAGCCAGCAGCCCAAAGCCAACATCAACCAATTCGTCCACATGGTTCCCATCCCAGCGCGCTGGGCTTCCACCGCAGCAGCCAACCGCGCCGGGAAAGCCTGCCAGAACGGTTTTCCCATGCCTACGGCAGGCGCGGCCTCAGGCTCTAAAACGCTCTCTTCTCCTCCTGCCGCCACCGTCTCCTCTTCTACAACCGCCGGCCCCCGGCCCATCACGCCCAAAGCCCATCCGATCGACCCCTGCCAGTATCTTCCTCCCATCAGCCCGATTACCAGCGGCAGAATGGAGAGCGCCGCCGCCAGGGCCGTCCATGTGGCCAGTTTTCTCATCATGGGAAGCCGGAATACCTTTCTCCAGAATACCACTACCACGAAGAAGCACAAAAGCGCCCCGAAAATGGCCGTATAGAAATGCATCGACACCATCAGGGAAGCATACAGCATAAAATATACTCCGTGTTCCCTTTGTTCCTCTTCCAAATACTTGCCCAGACAATACACGCAAGGAAACAGGAACAGGATGCCGCATTCCTGGGGCAATGTGGCGGCAAACCGCCACGCATAGGCCATTCCGGCCAGATCCGTTACGCAGTAGATTACCGTTCCCACCATCACAACAGCCTCTGAGCGAAAGATCCTGCGCATCAGAAAGAGCAAAGTGAGCACGGCGATCACGCTGCCCCAAGGACCCCAGAAGCGCATCACATAGTTCAGATTCATTCCAGTGAGGAAATGGAAGGACGAAAGCATATTGTGCATTCCGAAGGGATATACGCCGTCATAGAAAATCACATTCTGTTCCATATAGTTGATCCAATCCTGATGGACGTACATGTCAGAAGTGGAATAGGCATAGTTATCCCATACCAGGCTGAATCTCCTGGCGGCCAGGATCCCCAGGGAAATCCCCTCCACACAGTAAAGTGGAGCCATCCGGCACAACTTCCAGCCATCCACCTGCCGGATGCGCCCTGCCAAGGCCTCCTTTTTCCTGCCATACCAGTCCCGGAAGAGCAGACGGAGCTTGAGGCTCCCATCCAACAGACCTGCCAAAACGCGCAGGAATCTCCAGCCTTCCTTCTTCAGGTCTTTCCGGATCAGGATGCCAACCAGACAGATCAGGGCCACTGCGCCCCAAAGGGTTCCCCGATTGTAAATCCCAAGAAGCCCAAGGCCATAGACCAACGTAATCAATACCGTATGGCTTACTGCCAACATCCGGAAGGCGGCGATAGCGCCCTTACCCGGTGCAGGCCGCGTTCCGGTCACCTTCATAGGGAGCCAGACGAGCAGCAGCGCATACAACAGCAGAAATTTCAGGATAGCAGCCACATTCTCCATAAATATCCATATGCCTTTCCCGCAGCCAAAGATTTCCCCGGCCTGCGTATGATCAAATCCCGTCTCTTCAAAGAGAGGCTACACCTCTTCTCCCACGGTTTCGTATCGTTCCCGCCTCGTTCGCCCTGTCTGATCTGAGAGGATTCCGAAGCAGATCAGCTGGATGCCGAACATGACCAGCAAAGCGGCCAGCACCGGCATCCCGTTTCCATAGAGCACAGCCGCGGAAATGCCGTAAACGGCTCCAGCCAGGGCGCAGGCGATACCGCAGGTGCCGAATACCTGCATGGGACGGAACAGCAGGATCACATTCATCATCAATCCCAACGTACGCAGCCCGTCCCGTATCTGCCGTACCGAGCTCTTTCCCACCCGCTTTTCCACTGTGATCTCCACTTCCCCACCCACATATTCCTGCTCCTGCATTAAGATTGTAGTAACGGTGGAGGCGCCGAATCGTTTGGGAAGCAGCGGAAGATACTTGCATATGACGGAACGTTTAAAGGCGCGCAGCCCGGAGTTAAAATCCCCCGTCCGTACCCCCGCCACATATTTCACAAAAAGCCGCAGAATCATCTTTCCCACCACACGGGTTTTGTCTATGTAGGAATCCTTGCCCCTGACCCCAATACAGTAATCCAGATCCTCTTCTTCCATTTTACGGATTACCTTCATCAGGTCTTCCGGCCGATGCTGCCCGTCTGAATCGTACCAGGCCACAATCTCGCCCTTTGCAGCCCGAATTCCTGTCTTGATCGCAAAACCGTATCCCCGGTTTCTTCGATGCCGGATTAAGGTCACCCGTTCGTGCATTCTCACGATCTGCGACGTACAGTCTATGGAACCGTCATCCACCACAATGATTTCCGCATCTCTTCCCAAAAGCGCTTCCTCAAGGGAAGTCAGTACACCGTCGATCGCCATCTCTTCGTTATAAGCAGGTATGATCACACTGATTTTCATTTTGCTCCCATCTGCCCGCTTTAGCGGGCATACGAATCAGGGAGATTGAAATCGTCAATTTCCAATCTTGCTCCTATCTGTCCGTTTTAGCGGGCAGACAAATCAGAGAAATGGAAACTGTCAATTTCAATCTTATACCCATCTGCGTGCTTTCATGTGCACTCAAATCAATGAGATTGAAACTTCGTTTCAATCTTTCATCCCTCTTCCCGGCGCTTGAAACTGTCCCGCTTTTTCCCGGCCATCCTCCGCCAGGCTGCCCGAACCATCTTTTCGGCTACCCACAGAGGCTTTGCCGCAAAATTCAGCCGTTCCCGGCCGGAGAGATATTTCCGGTAATACGCATAATACTCCCAAAAATACTTTCCGTAATAGGAATCCTGCCAGGGCTTTGATTCTCCCATGTAATGCACGATCACTGGCTGCGGCTTTCCGGGATCACGCCGACCAGCCATGTATTGCAGCATATCCCGCAGCGTTCCATAGCCCGTGTTATAGTTGTATTTCCGGGGAAGTACATGGATATCCGAACGAAAGTACAGGTTGATCGCATCCTGATCCGGAAAATATGTATTCTCCCGATGTTCCTCCAGACAACGCATCATTTCCTCCAGTTGAAATTCCCGGCGCATTTTCTCCAGGTCAAACAGAAGGACGCCCGAATTAATGTAAGGTTCTTCGTCCTCCAGACCCAGAGCGTCCCGGTGATCCGGCCAAAACCGGTTGATAAACCGATCCGGCACGCCCGCTATGCTGCATCCTTGCAGATCCTGTTCATACAATTCCTGCACCGAACCTCTCACCAGAATATCCGGATCCAGATAGAGCACCCGTTCGGCCCTTTCGGGAAGCAGCTCGGCGCACAACAGTCTGTAATACATCGTCCGGGAAAAATAGCGGAATACT
Source organism: uncultured Lachnospiraceae bacterium (assembly GCA_947650005.1). Classification (GTDB taxonomy): domain Bacteria; phylum Bacillota; class Clostridia; order Lachnospirales; family Lachnospiraceae; genus Eisenbergiella. Next base: position 9,231 of record CANSTU010000048.1, on the reverse strand, counting down.
GGAGCTGCGCCGAATACCTTCTCATCCACCCGAACCGTATGCAGTCTTTTCCCGTGTCCGGAAACGAGCCTGCGCAGTCTGTCCAGGCTTTCTTCCCGGATATCCGAATAGAGCAGATAAATGTCCATTTCCTGTTCGTTATGTATAAAAAGAGATTCTAGCATCACCATCAAGTACGTCGCATAACGTTCATCCACGGTAACAAGGATATTCATAGAAGTCTCCTTCTCCTTTCAAGGGTCTCTTTCAACAGTTGATCCCACTGATCCAATATTCCCTCCAGGCCGAAGCGCCTTACAGAGCGGACGCCTTCCCTCCCCATCCGTTCCGCCATGTCCTTATCTTCCATCAATTCTTCCATTTTCCCGGCAAAAGCTTCTCGGTCTTTCGTTTTCACCAGGAACCCATCTTTCCCGTCGGACACAATCTCCGACGGGCCGGCCTGGCACGCGAAGCTCACCACAGGAATGCCATACTCCATGGCTTCCAACAATACCATGCCGAAGCCCTCCTGCCTGGAGGGAAGCGCGAACACCGATGCAATCCGGTAAAGTTTCTCCATATCCTCCTGTTTTCCTGCCAGCTTCACGCGGCGAAGGCCTTCCATCCGAATCTGCTCCTCCAGCCGTGCCCGTTCCTCTCCTTCCCCGGCAATGATCAGGCTCCAATCCGGGAAGCGTTCCTCGATCCGCTTCCAGCTATCCAACAGCAGATCAAATCCCTTGACCCGTTCCAGCCTTCCTGCTGCCAATACGACCGGTTCTTTTTTATCGGGCCGAACTGCGGCAGTATGGAAGGAAGTCGGATTATAGATCCTACGGATATGACCGTTTTTCCGAAAATGGGAACAATAATATCCTTTGTCCTCCTCGCTCAGAACCACATAGGCATCCGACAGCTGAACCGCCAGCCAGATGGCCGCCCGACGAAGCCGGTTATTCTTCCGGAATTGATAATAATAATTGAAATGCTCCCAGCCTATAATCTTGCACCGTCCGCTCAAAGCCAGGGGAAAGGCATAGAACATCAGGATCACATCCACTAAAACCAGTACGTCCGGACAACGTCTGGCCACCAGGCTGCACAAGCCGTATAGATTGTGCAGATGCGCCGCGGCTCCCTTCGGATAATCTTTGCCCAGGCTGTGCAGCAGAACCGGTTTCCCCGGAGAGAAGACCGGATGCAGCCCTGCGTACATACTGGCGATTTCTATTTCATATCCTTTTTGTGCCAAGCCGCCTGCAATGCGCGCCAGCACCCGTTCCGTCCCGCCCGTATGATCCATGTTTCCGATGAAAAAAAGAATTCTCATGATCTTCCTTTCCGTCACAACCCCATCCAAAAACGCAGCTGTGCGATGCCCTCTCTGCTGAGCATGATCTCCGACTCTTTCAACCGATTGAGGAGGCGGAAGAATTCCTCTTTTTCTCCCAGATCATAATAAAGCGGGAGCAAAATCAGATACGCCCCTTCGTCCTGCGGAAACCGTTCCAGGTATGTTTCCCCCCAAAGCTGGGCCTTCTGTTCCTCCCCCATCCCACGGCAGGCACGGATCAGCATCCGATAATCCTGCCCCGTTGCTTCTTCCTCCCCGGCCAGGATGGCTGCCTCCAGCACCTCCCAGATTAATCGTTCATACCCGATCTTCTCCCACTGGGACAACGTCCCACTATCCAAGTAGTCCCGGATATATTCTGCCGCTAAGCGTGCCTTTTCCAGGCTGCCATCACTTTTTTTGTACTCCTCCACCAGACGGGAAATCGTTCCGCCCCGTTCCTGCGTGTAAGACAGGACAGCAGAAGCCGCATAATGGCTGGTTTCCGTGTCCTCATCCCCCAATGCATTGGTAATATAGGAAATAGTTTTATGCCGCTCCTGCTTCAGAATCCGAAGCAGGGCGATCCGCTTCTCCGAATTGCTCCCCAGACGCAAAATGTCCTCAAAGGGAGCCATATAATAAGCCGCCTCCGTATCGGCTGGCCGTACGGAAACCCTTTTATCCTTCCGGAAACTCAAATGCTCATAATCCGGTTCTTTATCCTTCAGAAATCCGCTGATCAGATGCGCCCCTGCCAGGCAGAATGCCCCTGCCACCGGACAAAACAGGATGACCGCCGCCATTTCCAAGCCGTATTTCTGCTTTTTGACGATGCGGGTATAATATAAATAGGACAGCGCTATGGCCCCATTCACTGTAAGGAGCCAGGAAAGGAAAGTTGCCGCCATCATACACCCTCCTTCCTCCATTCTGTTTTATCCGCCTGCAGCTGCCTTCTGCCCAGTTTTTCTTGGATACATGCAAAATGACTTTCCGGCGTATGGGTGCACAGGACGGTCAGTTCTTCGGCATCCGGGGCCGTGGCGCAGAAGAGATCCGTATTTCTCAGACAGCCCGCGAGTGCCATGTGAAGTTCCGACGCATTCATTCCCTTTCCCGTCACCTTCAGGAGGATATGATCGGAATATCCGCTCAGCCTTAATTCCTCATGCTCCCGGTACAGCCTTGCAAATACCTCCGGTTTATAAATGGACGTATCCTCCCAACACTCTTCCCTTCTCACCGCCTGCTGATATGTATTCGCATTTTCAAAGGCGGAGGCCGCAATCTTTCCAAGGATCGCCATGGTATGGGCTGAATCCAGGTTCATTTTCTCATAAGGCACATTCCAGAGCACGATGAAGGCAATCATCCTGCCTCCGGCAAAAACAGGAATCGCCATGGACGGATACCCTTCCCTCAACTCCCTATTCAGATAGAGCTGATCCTGTATCAATTCGTCCCGCATCAGGGGCAGGGAAGCGATATCCAGGGACTGAACCAGTTCCCGCCCCGTAAAGCTGCTGGCCGAGAGCCGGTAAAATCCCCGATCCCCACCCATATAAATGGAAGCTTCCCGGACGCCGATCAGCTCCCGCACCGCCTCCAGCACCTCTTTTAAGAAAAGCTCCGGACTTAAAATATTGAACCTGGAAACAATTTCATGGATCCTGCCGATGCTGTTCTGGCTTCCCAAGATCCTCTGTTCATAGGTTTTCTGTAGCCTCTCGTTGGCCTCATTGATCCGAATAACCTGTTCCAGTTCTTCGGCCAGATCGTCCATCTCATCCGACTGGTTACGGATCACCGTGAGCAGATGATCCCGGTTATAGGAGGCCGTGATACATAGAACGACATAGAAAAGAATGCGTATTACCGCTTCATAAGAGGTGGCGACAATGCCCAAGGGCTCTCCCCCCCGCCACATATGCCACACCAGGAAACCCGCAGACAACACCACCGACAAATACCCCTGCATGGCCCCGTGTACCGTCGCAATCAGCACGATATAGAGCAGAAGGAAATCGACGTCGGCCAGAAAGGGCTTCTCTCCCCACAGCAGGAACGCTGCGACAGCTGCTGCAAATAAAATACAATTTTCGGCAAAAGGCAGCAGCCCGTTCCGAACGCGCTCCATCAGGCTGCGATGCGCATCCCTCTCCTCCGACTTTTTGTTTCCCCGCTTTGCCGCCGCGGCTCCTTCCGCCACTTTCCGGTGGCGCGTCACCCAACGCGCCGTTTTTTCGATTCCTTCCTCCAGCGGGACCAAAGCCCGGTAACCGATCGTCTCTTCTGCCCGGCTGCTGATCTGTCGATGGGCGAATTCCCCTGAAACCTCTTTTATCCCTTCCGTCCGCCCGCAACACTTCGCCACAAGGGCCGCCGCCTCCACATCACCGCAGTTATCGCCGCCCACATTCAGGCAGATTTCCTCCTCCTTTTCGGACAGCATGGCCTTGTATACCGCGTCGGCAGCGTCTGAGACATAGACATAGGCCCCGGAAGCGTTTCGGTCTGCCTCAATTTCCCTTCCTTCCAACGCGTCCAGGCAGGCTTCCACCAATTCGTTGCAGTACTCCCCTTTGCCGCCGAGCGGCCCATACAGCTTCGCCAGACGTAGAATGGACAGGGTATAATTTCCCTGTCCGGCAAAAGTCCGGCAAAGGTTTTCTCCGTTGATCAGGGCCATTCTCTTATTGCTGTCCGCCGCTAGGGGCGCGTCCTCAGACAAGTAGCTCCCCCCTTCCGGCGCATAGACCTGGGTATCGGAAAGAAAAAGGAATTTTCTGGTTTCCAGGCCGGGCACGCTGGCCAGGATATTGGTCAGTTCTCCCGTAAAGCGGCACAGCAGCCTGGAATCGAATTCCGCTCTCCGATACCGATCATCCGACGCTCCCAGGAAAATAATGCACTCCGCTCCGACGCTCCTCATGATGACGGACATATTTCCATCCTGTGCATCGAATTCATAATTGACGTGCCTGGGCAGCCCAGCCCCCTGTTTCCCGCTTCTTTTTCCCGTCACTGTATAGACCCGGCAGCCTTCTTTCGTCAGCCGCCTGATCAGGAAATTCATGAAAAACCCATAAGAACCTATGATCAGGACCTTCATTCTCTGCCAGCCTCCTCCTTATGTTTCCTGTGTCCCTTTTTTGCTTACAGGCATCACCGATCCCCTGCAGAACGCAAAATGATCCAGATGCTTTTGAATATACACAAGCCGAAAGAAACCGGCCGTCCATCCCAGCATTGCCCCGCCGAACAATCCGAAACCGGCCAGCGGACGTTCCAGACCTGTAGCCGCTATACTGCAGACTGCCGTACCAGCGCAGAAGACCAGCGCTGTCATCATAGAACCCACCCTGTCGTCAAAATAAAAAAGAAAAATGATGAGGGCATACATGGCAAAGGTTACCAGATACCCTGCCGACAGCGCCGGATACATTCGCAGCACCAGCCCGCCGAATCCCAGCCTGGGCAGTACCAGCATGGCGGCCAGAAAAATGACCGTGGTGATCACGAATTGGATACGTAACAAGAAAAAAATCTCGTCCTTCATCACCCGCATCATAGCCCGGCGGGCTGTTATGATTTCCGCCCTGCTGCCTCGGATCACCGCGCTACAGTAGACCTGATATTTTCCGGCAAATTCCGTCTCCACCCGCGTCATAAAGATCACAAGGCAAGTGATATTAGAAAACATGGCCAGGCAGCCCGCCATATCATAGGAAGGCGCGGATAGAAAAACCTTTGCCACCTTAAGCTGCAGGTCCGTAGTCCAAAATACGAAATTATGGCCGTAGAGTCCCAGAACATAGAACAGGTTCGTCAGGAAAAGCCCCGGATATTTCTTCAAATAGCCTGTGATTCCCGTCCTTTTCTCCGTTGTAATCCTAAAAAAGCTCTTCAGATGCGCATATAGGAGCAACGCCACGATCAGAAAGGCCAGCGTCATCCCATACAGGATCGCCCTAGTCACTTCCACCTGGAGCCAGCTCTCCCACAGCCAGGCCGCTCCTGAGCCGATTCCCAGGCCAACGGCAAAACACAGCGTAATCCGCCTGTATTCCTTCAGGATCGAAACATAGGTCATCAAATAAAAGACCATGGTCATGGAGATAAAGAAACAATAACTGACGAACACATAGAGCGGTTCCACCCCGCCTGCTTTGTACTCCGCCAGGCAGAATCCAATTCCTGCTGCAGCAGCAGCCAGGAGCGTGACCGCCATTCCTGTCCGAATACAGGGCATGATCTCGTCATATTTCTCCAGATAGATTCTATCGGCCACATACCGGGAGAGCACGGCATTCATAGGGGTGGAAAAGATCATGGGGAAGATGAAACAGTATAACAGGGTGGAAGAGAAGAGCTCCCTATTTTTGACCGACGCTTCCATGTAGGGCAGAACCGTATAAAGCATCAAAAGTGCAGCCACAATCATTAAAGTCGGCCCGATGGTCACTGCAGACGCATAAACAGCCCCGGCAAAATAGTTCAGAATACCACGCCTTTTGAATATTTTTTTTAGCTCAAAGCCGATTCCTGCCATATTTCAACCGTCCTCCTGCTTTTTATCCGAAAAGCTTTCGTAGATTTCTTCATATTTTTTCAGGAAATCCCGGCGCAGATAACGCGTCCTCACCCGTTTTTTACCGTTTATCCCCATCTGCCTGCGCAGCTCCTCGTCCCTTGCCAGTTCCACGAGCGCATCCGCCGTCCGATCCACATCCATAATCGGAACCACAATGCCCGCACGCCCGATTCCGTCATAATGGCCTTCCAGAAGATTGGCGCAGTCTCCTACATTGGTAGAAATGCAGGCGGCCCCGGCTGCCATGGCCTCCAGCAACGCAAAAGGCTGCCCTTCGCTGATACTGGTTAAGATTACGATATCCATGCTGCCTATGTAATCCCGGGTGGAAATGTTCCCCGTGAATTCGATGTCCTCCACCCCGAGCGCCCTGCAGTCCTGCAAACATTCCTCATAGTATTCCGGATTTTCTTCCGTGGGCCCCATGATGAACAGGCGCAATCCCGGTTCCCTCTGCTTTGCCTGCGCAAAGGAACGGATCAGCGTTTTCACATCCTTGATGGGCGTCACCCGCAGAAAGGCTCCCACTTGGATCCCTTTCCGTACGTTTCCGTCCGCCAGCCCCTCAAACTGTTCCGGATCCACCCCATTGGGAATCACATGGATCTTCGCCTCCGGGCATCCAATTTCCACCTGGATATCCCTTGCTTTCTCGAACAGGGATGTCACCTGCTGCGCATACCGATAGGCGCAGGAAGAAAGCGTATAGAAAAAACGGATCCAGATATCTTTGAATATATCGTAGGACCAGTCAGCCTTAATGATCTCTTCTTCCCGTTCCCGGGTATAGATCCCATGTTCCGTAAGCAGCATGGGCTTATGCCGCAGACACGCCGCCTTGCTGGCCAGCACGCCCGCATAGCCCGTGGACAGGCTATGATACACATCCGCCTCCCGAACCGGCGCTTTTAGGACGGTAAAAAGGGGCAGATACAGGGAACGCATGGTCCATAAGAAATCCGAAAACACGATCTGCGGATAAGTGTCGAAATAATACTCCTCCACGATCCGTATAAACTCATCCCCCATCAGGATGCTGTTTACCGGAACCTGTGATTGGTCAAAAAAAGTAAAAATCGTTTCCCAATCCACATCCGTCCCATAGACAAGGGAACGAAAGGCCGCCCGCTCCCGCTCCGTGAAGATTTTCTTCTTTCCCTTCCCCTTATACTCCTGTTGGTAAAGATAGGCCTTATCCAGGCTTTTTACATTGGAAGGCATAGAATAACGGATCCGACAGTCCGCATCCTCGTCCGGCAGAACAGTGGAAATCAGAAATTCGTGGGAGGAAAAATGAGTCATCAACATTTGTACCCAGCTTGACACACCTCCCACCGTATATGGATAGCAGCCCTCGGCGATGATATTGATTAACATTGCAGCTCCCGTCTGCGCGCAAGGCGCGCACTCATTTCAGAGGAGCTTGAAAGCGTCCTTCTTTCAAGCTTTGATCCCATCTGCGCGCAAGGCGCGCACTCATTTCAGAGGAGCTTGGAAGCGCCCTTCTTTCAAGCTTTGATCCCGTCTGCGCGCTTTAGCGTGCATGAACAAAATCCACAGTAACCTCGCTGGTTTTCAAGGTTAGCAAATAGACGTCTCCAAACAGTTTCCTGATTTCACAGCCCTCCCCTGCCACCGGTTCCCGCTTGGATATCAAGAGGAAGAAGGCTTCCTCTTCAAACTGTCCGCAGCTAAGCCGAAAGTTGTTTTCCCCTTTTTGGAGCCTGGGTTCTATGGCCAGATAACGGGCCGCCCTTTCCGCCGCTTTTGAAGCAGTCATTCCTTCTATCCAGGATGTATACCCGATTGTGGCATAAAGGTTATCTCCCACTTTTTTAGAGAAGGAAACCCATTCATCCTCCTGCCTCTCCAGGCTCAGCGTCGGGGACAGATCTGCGAAACAGGCCAAATAACCGCCTCCCATCACCGCATCCACTGCCCTGTGGTATTCTTCCTGTCCGGAATGGTTCAGTTCCTGAGTGACTGGAAGAATCATCCATCCTCCCTCCGCCCGATGCGGAATCTCCCCTTCCCCATCCGTCGCAATAACCGCATCCGGATACCATATCGCTCCTTCCGCAGCCGTCTGGGCCTCCAGCGTCATTGTTCGCATACCGGCGCCGCCCAAAAACAAGCCGTTTCCCGCGCTGCCTCCCCATCCTATCTCAAATCGATACCGGGAAGCCTGAGCGAGATAGGCCTCCAATTCCTTCTCCTTTTCTCCTTCCCCTCTCCGACACAACAACGTTAGGGGCAAATCATGCTGGGAAGATAGGGAAATCAAGCCCGGCCACACCACATCCCGAACCATCTCCTCCCCCGTACGGCTGTATTCCGCCAGGCAGCTTTCATCAAAACTGTCTGTTAGGAGCGGAATATAGTCCACCGCCAGAATCCTTGCATTCACTACCGGATACAGATAATATTCCTCAAACTGTGCCAGGGTCATTGCCAGCAGCCCCATCCCATAGCCCTCCCTAAGGAACGGATGGTTCATGACAAAGATTTCCCCGTTTTCACAAAAGTTCCTCCACATCAGGGGAATCCTGTCTTTTACCTCTTTTTTCTCGTCGTATTCATTCATGAATACCTTACATCTTCCCGAAAGCGTTACGTCCGTCGTTACCAAAGAAGTTTCTTTCTGGAAAAACGGCTCTTCGGAATAAAGGCCCTCCATCAGAGCATAACCTTCTATCTTTCGCTCCCCGCCCCAGGCCTGGATGCCGAGAAAATCCATACAAATCTGATCGCACGACTCCTCTTTGGGCAGGCAGGCGAACACAAAATCCATCCCCTCCTGAGCATACGTGCCAAACAGGAGCGTGTCTCCGATTTCGTCCAGGTTTTCGGTCACCACGATCGTCACGATACCTTCCTTTTCCCAATCCTGCATTTCTTCCAAGCTGGAAATGATCCGGTATCTCTTCCTCATATTATTAAGGCTGGACGTTATACTTTGCACCAGTTCTTCTGACGGGGCGCTTCCCTGGAGAAGGGCGTACCTCTTGTCATCCCCTTCATCTTCCCACTGCAGGATGCCCGTCTCATCCGTCGTTTCTTCCCAAGCCGACGCGCCCTGTGCTCTATTTTCAAAAAGTATATCCGTAGAAAACAGCCAAAACAAAAGGAACAATGCCATAAAAGAAATGGACATCGTCACGAAGTCAATTTTTTTTAAATACAAGGCATCTCCCATCTGCGCACCTAGACGTGCACTCCAATCAGGGAGGTTGAAAGAATCCTTTCAATTTTCCCCATTGCCTCAGGACAGCGCCGTCTACCGCAATGATATACGGGCCCAATGAATGGAAAAATATAC
>CANSTU010000047.1 GCA_947650005.1 uncultured Lachnospiraceae bacterium | reverse complement strand
AGGAGCAAAGGTTGAAAGAAGGGCGCTTTCAACCCCCTTGAATTAAACGCCCGCTAAAGCGGGCAGATAGGAGCTGGAATGAGAAGCAGGGACGCGATGGACGCAGCACAGTCCGCATACCTTTTGGAATATGGCAGACGCAGGATACAGGTCTGTGCGGATACGTTCCGAAATTTGGCACAGATTTTCGGGGAAGAGGAGAAGGAGGAGGCAGAAGAGGCGCTCGGACAGACCAGGCCGACCTGCTTCATCAAGAAGAGAATGATGGAAGGTAGGCAGCTATTCGCTGGAAATTTGAAGGAACTGGCCGATATGATGAACGACATGGCAGATGAGTCTGTTCGGTTTATCAGCCTTGGTTCCAGGCGGCAGAAAGAGATTATCAGAGGGCTTCTGGGAGAAGGGATCCTGGCGAGAGATCTTTATTTGGTGCAGAGAGGAAACGGACACATGGAGTTGTCGATTACTTTATCCTCCCGTACAAAAAGTGCCAGAACGGTGGAGGAGGCGGCTGACTATCTCTCTGTACTTTTGGATATGCGGCTGGTGCCCGCCAAGAGAAATTCCTTTTTTATTGGAGAGAATGAGTCGAGTTACTTTTTTGAAGAAGAACCCGAATATATTTATATGACGGGATCGGCCAGGGCCGTGAAGGAGACGGAAATGGTCTCCGGAGATAATTTTGCCTTTTTTGAGGCAGGGGACGGAAATCTAAGCATTGTTTTGAGCGATGGAATGGGATCCGGAGAAGAGGCCTTTCGGGACAGCGGCGCGGTGGCGGATATGGCGGAGGCCATGTTGGAAGCCGGCTTGGCGCCGGAAATGACAATACAGCTTCTAAATAGTGCGGTAACGGGAACCGGGAGGGAGGACAAGCTGCCGACCCTGGATCTATGCAGTATTGATTTATATGAGGGCCGCTGCCATTTTCTAAAAGCAGGGGCTGCCGCAAGCTTCATTAAACATGGGAACACGGTGGAAAAGATTTCAGCCGCGACGCTTCCTCTGGGTGCCTTTGGGCGCGTACAGGCAGAAAAAGCCAGGAGGGAAGTTTACGGCGGAGACTATATCATCCTGCTCTCAGACGGCGTAACGGAAGGGTGGCCCACGGAGGATGGAGAAGAGCAGATATGCGGTATGCTGGCCGGAATGGACGTGGTCTCTCCCTCTGAGATGGCCGGGCAGATCATGCGGTATGCCATTGAACACATGGAGGGCCGCATACGGGACGATATGACAGTTCTGGTGGTAGGCGTCTGGGAAAGACAGCAGCAATAACGGAAGTTCCCGTCTCAGTCGGGATATCTTCTGGGCCGATTTGACTTTTCCTGAGGGATTGGATATAGTGGGATACAGAACAAAAGAGGGAAGGAAGCAGAGCGGTGGAACAAAACGGGAAAGGGCTGGATGCGCTGACGAAGCGGGTTCGGGATTTCATGGAGAGGGAGCGGATGGCGGAAGCGGGAAGCCGGATTGTAGCCGGTGTCTCCGGGGGCGCGGATTCCGTCTGCCTTCTGTATATGCTGACTGGCCTGGCGAAGGAATATGGGTGGAAGATCGCCGTGGTACATGTGAATCACAAAATCCGTCCAGAAGCGGCGGCAGACGCCCAGTATGTGGAAAAACTCTGCAAAATGAATTCTCTTCCCTTTTATCTGAAGGAGGCGGATGTGGAAAGCCTGGCGAAGGAGTGGGGGATGTCCGTGGAGGAGGCAGGGCGTCGGGTGCGGTACGAGGCGTTTGCGGAAGCGGCAAAGATGTTTGGAGCGGATCGAATTGCGGTGGCCCATAACAGAAACGACCGGGCGGAGACCCTCCTTTTCCATATGTTCCGGGGGACAGGGCTTTTTGGAATGGGTTCCATCAGGCCTGTGAGAGGAGATGTGATTCGTCCGATCCTATGTCTGAGTAGGGACGAAGTTGAAAGCTGGCTCGTAAAAAGAAACCTTTCGTGGCGTATAGATGAAAGCAATATGACCGATACTTATACCAGAAACCGGATCAGGAACCATATTCTTCCTTATGTCCGCAGGGAAATCTGTGAAGGCGCCGATATCCATTTGGCGCAGGAAGCGGAGCTGTTGGCCGCCACGGCGGACTATGTGCATCGCATGACTCGGGAAGCGTTGGGGCGTTGCGTGAAGAAAGAAGGCCGGGAGTGCGTGGAAATTGATGTGAACGCTTTTCTCCGGGAAGACGAACTGATGCGCAGTCATATGCTGTTGGAAACGCTAAAAGGGCTTTCAGGGGGCGGGAAGGATCTGGGAATGAGCCATGTGAACGGGGTGTGCGGCCTGTTTACGAAACAGGGCGGGCGTAGGATCACCCTGCCATATGGAATGGAAGCTGTGCGCAGCTTCGACTGCGTGGTTTTGCAAAAGGCAGACACACGGGACAATACGAAGAGAAGCGACCGCGTTAGGCCGTTGGCAGAAGAGGAGGAAGGCTTGCCGCAGCCGGAGGAAATCAACCTGAACAGTCTGATTAGAAAAGACCAAAACGGGAAAATCGAGCTGCCAGGCGTGGGTTTGTTGGAATTTTCCTTGGAAACAAGGGGATTTTTGGCATCAATCGAGCAAAAAACATATACGAAATGGTTTGATTATGATAAAATAGAATCTCTGGCAATTCGAACCAGAAAGCCGGGGGATTATCTTTGTATCAATGAGAAGCTTCAGAAGAAGAGCTTGAAGGAATACCTGATCCAGGAAAAAATACCGGCATGGGAAAGGGATCGCCTGCCGCTGCTTGCGGATGGAAGCCACATCCTTTGGGTAGTGGGACATCGCATTAGCAGCGCGGCCAAGGTAGGAGAAGATACGGAAAGGGTATTGCGGATACACATAAGAGGAGGAAAAGAAAATGGCTGAGAAAGTCAGAGTGATGTTGACAGAAGAGGAAGTGGATGCGCGGATCAAGGAGATCGGCGAGCAGATCAGCAAGGATTATGAGGGAAAACAGGTACATCTGCTGTGTGTATTAAAAGGCGGGAGCTTCTTCATGTGCGAACTGGCCAAACGAATCACGGTTCCGGTGTCCATGGATTTCATGTCCGTGTCGAGTTATGGAAGTTCCACGAAGTCCAGCGGAGTGGTGAGGATCGTTAAGGATCTGGACGAACCTCTGAAGGATAAGGACGTGATCATTGTGGAGGATATCGTGGACTCTGGCCGGACGTTGAGTTATCTGATGGATATGATGCGCGATCGCGGGCCGAAGAGTCTGGCGCTGTGCACACTTCTGGATAAACCGGAACGCCGGGTGGTGGAAGTGAAGGTGGACTATACGGGCTTCCAGATTCCGGACGAGTTTGTGGTGGGATATGGATTGGATTATGATCAAAGATACAGGAACCTTCCGTATATCGGAGTGGTGGAATTTGACGATTGACCGAAAGCTGTATGAATGGCCTGCCGCATAACGGATGCGGCAAAAAGGAGGAAGAAATTGGGTAAGAACGGCAGAAGCCTAAATCTGATTTTCGTCCTGCTTCTGGGTGCGCTGCTCGTCATGGTATGGAGCAGCTCTTTGAACCAGGTGCAGGACAATTATACGTGGGGGGCGCTGGAACGTGATCTGGAGGCCGGCAACGTGAACGGCGTTGTAATCAGCCAGAACAAAGAGACGCCCACCGGTTCTGCGGCGGTGATGACAAGGAACGGTGAGAACAGAACTTTGTATGTGACCAATGTGGAAGAGGTGATGGAACTTCTGGCCCGGTATGAGGTTGATCCTGTGGTTCGGGATGTGCCCAAGGAAAGCTGGTTTCTCAACAACATGCTGCCCATGCTGGTAGTGGCAGCCCTTTTTATGGTCTTTTTTTTCATGATGATGAACGCCCAAAACGCAGGGGCAGGGGCCGGAAATAATAAGATGATGAATTTCGGGAAAAGCCGCGCCAGGATGAGCGTTGGCGGTGATAATAACATCACCCTGAAGAACGTGGCCGGACTGAAAGAAGAAAAAGAAGATCTGGAGGAGATCATCGATTTCCTGCGGGAGCCCGGAAAGTATACGAAGGTGGGCGCCAGAATTCCTAAAGGTGTGTTGTTGGAGGGCCCTCCCGGAACTGGTAAGACCTTGCTGGCCAAGGCCATAGCTGGAGAAGCGGATGTGCCGTTCTTTTCCATTTCCGGTTCGGATTTCGTGGAAATGTTCGTGGGCGTTGGCGCTTCCAGAGTGCGGGATCTGTTTGAGGATGCGAAAAAGAACGCTCCTTGTATTGTATTCATAGACGAGATCGATGCGGTGGCCAGAAGGCGGGGCACGGGCATGGGCGGCGGCCACGACGAGCGGGAGCAGACGCTCAACCAGCTTCTGGTGGAAATGGACGGTTTTGGCGTAAATGAGGGCATAATCGTCCTGGCGGCCACGAACCGGGTGGATATTTTGGATCCTGCCATCCTGAGGCCAGGTCGTTTTGACCGGAAGATCGCCGTGGGTACGCCGGACGTGGGGGGCAGAGAAGAAATCTTAACCCTTCACGCGAAGAACAAGCCTTTGGCGGAAAATGTGGATCTGAAACAGGTTGCGCAGACCACGGCCGGTTTTACCGGTGCGGATTTGGAAAATTTGTTAAATGAAGCCGCTATCCTGGCTGCCGGCGCGAACAGAGCCTATGTAGCCCAGGAGGACATCAGCAAGGCTTTTGTGAAAGTTGGAATTGGAACGGAGAAGAAGAGTCGGATCATTACGGATCAGGAGAAAAAGATTACCGCGTTCCACGAGGCGGGACACGCGATTCTGTTCCATGTACTTCCGGATGTGGGGCCTGTTTATACCGTTTCCATCATTCCCACAGGACAGGGGGCGGCCGGTTATACCATGCCTTTGCCGGAGCGGGACGACATGTTCTACACCAAAGGACGGATGGAGCAGGAGATCATGGTTTCGTTGGGAGGCCGCATTGCAGAACAATTGATCTTTGACGACATTACCACAGGAGCTTCCAGCGATATTAAGAAAGCCACCAAGATGGCCCGGAAAATGGTAACTCGTTTCGGCATGTCGGATTCCATCGGCGTGGTCTGCTATGACGACGATGATGACGAAGTGTTCATTGGACGCGATCTGGCCCATGCCAAATCCCATAGCGAGATGATAAGCGGAGAGATTGACAGGGAAGTGAAGGACATTATTGACAGCTGCTATGGAAAAGCAAGGCAGCTGATCTTGGAGAACATGGAGATTCTCCACAAATGTGCAGAACTTTTATTGGAAAAAGAACGGATTACCCGGGAGGAATTCGAGGCTCTGTTCAGAAAAGAACAGTCTTTCTTTGAAACTGCGGATGTGTAATTTGTAAATGTTACACAAAAACAATGCACCATTTTTGTAAAGTTTGTGAAAAGTGAGACTGTACAAAGAAGAAGGGGTTTGCTATTATAATAAACGTAACCCCCCCCAATACATTTATAGTTTTTTGCTATACCCCATAAGAAATACCTTCTCTAAAAAAGGCAGTTATTCGTAACTGTCTTTTTTACTGTCCATTTGTTCTATTTTAAAATCTAAGTTACGGCAGGCGCATGACAGGCCAGGAGGGGAAAAGGAGACGCCGATCCATTCATGCGCTTGTTGGAGAATGACATGGGAATCATCGTGAAAAGTTCTTGAAACCGAAAAGGTTATCAGTTACAATAACTAGGAAAGGGTGTATGTGAATATGAATTTTGAACGGTTTTTGCGGGGAGAGCAGTACCAGTATATCAACAGTATGCGGCCGGTCCTCAGTAAAAAGGCACTGTTTTCCGATACAACAGGAAACTTCATTTCACCGGCCGAGCCGGCTCCCTACAGTGAAGTGACGATACGCTTCCGCTCCAAGAAAAACAATCTGGATCGGGTTTTTTTTGTTTGCAAGGGACAGAAAGAATTGATGTACAAGGCGGCTTCGGACTCCCTTTTTGACTACTACGAGCATAAACATCAACTGGATAATGAAAAGCTCACATATTATTTTGAGATACAGTCGGGAAAGGTGAAATGTTTTTACGATGGCAGAGGTGTGGTAAAGCAGGCGGAAGAGCATTATTATTTTGCCATCATACCGGGATTTTCCACACCGGACTGGGCCAAGGGCGCGGTGATGTACCAGATTATGACTGATCGGTTCTGCAACGGGGATCCCTCCAATGATGTACAAACTGGAGAATACCGTTACATCTCGGATCGGGTCAAACGAGTGGAAGACTGGTACAGTTATCCGGAGCGGATGGATGTGCGTAATTTCTATGGTGGGGATCTGCAGGGCGTACTGGATAAGATGGATTATCTGCAGGAGCTGGGAATCGATGTGATTTATTTTAATCCTTTATTCGTATCCCCTTCCAACCACGGATATGACATTCAGGATTATGATTATATTGACCCCCATTTCGGGAAGATCGTCAGTGATGAAGGGGAACTTCTTCCGGAGTGGCAGCAGGAGAACCGGTTTGCTACGCGCTATATTGACCGGGTGACCAACAAGGCCAACCTGGAGGCCAGCAACGAATTGTTCATCAGCCTGGTGAGGGAGGCGCATAGGAGGGGAATCCGGGTTATTATTGACGGTGTCTTCAACCATTGTGGATCGTTTAATAAATGGCTGGATCGGGAAAGGATCTATGAAGACCGGGAAGGCTATGAAAAGGGCGCTTTTATAGAGCGGGAAAGCCCATACCATGGTTATTTTATGTTCCATGACCGAAATCGTTTTCCCTATAACCATACTTACGACGGTTGGTGGGGGCACGATACCCTGCCAAAGCTGAATTATGAAGGCTCCAGGGAATTGTATGAATATATCATGAAAGTGGCCGCCAAATGGGTATCCCCTCCCTTTAACGCGGACGGGTGGCGGCTGGATGTGGCAGCGGATTTGGGCCATTCTCCGGAATTTAATCATCAATTCTGGAGGGATTTTAGGCGTGCGGTGAAGAATGCGAATCCGAATGCGCTCATCCTGGCGGAACATTACGGAGATCCGTCTTCCTGGCTGCAGGGAGATCAATGGGACACTGTGATGAATTATGACGCTTTCATGGAGCCTGTAACCTGGTTTTTGACAGGGATGCAGAAGCATAGCGATGATTTCAGACAGGATCTTTTGGGAAATGCGGAGAGCTTCTGGGGAGCCATGGGTTATCATAGCGCCTGCTTTTCTTCGCCGTCCCTATTCGTGGCCATGAACGAGCTCTCCAATCATGATCATTCCCGGTTCTTGACCCGTACCAATAAAAAGGTAGGACGGCTCAATACTTTGGGAGCGCAGGCGGCAAACGAGGATGTGGATAAGGCGGTGATGCGGGAGGCAGTCCTAATTCAAATGACCTGGCCGGGAGCGCCCACGGTGTATTATGGAGATGAGGCAGGATTGTGCGGGTTTACCGATCCGGACAACCGCAGAACCTATCCCTGGGGCAGAGAGGATCAGGAGATGATCGCTTATCATAAGGCGGTGATCAGGATGCATAGGGAAAACCAGGAATTTAAAACGGGCTCTATAAAATGTATGGTTTCCCAGCGCAATGTGATCGGATATGGCCGGTTCACTAAGGAGAACCAATCTCTGATTCTGATTAACAATGCGGAACAGGAAATGACAAAAGAATTATCGGTATGGGAGCTTGGGATTCCAAGGGAGTCGGAAATGGTACAGCTGATGCTTACGTACAGGGATGGATTCAATGCGGATCCAGTGAAGTACCAGGTACGCAGCGGTAAAATTGTGGTAACGCTGCCGCCTGTGAGCGGTATCGTGTTGCAGTATCGCAGCCCGATCAAGGGGAAGCACGAACGCTCCGGAAGGAATGAGATGCTTACAATGGGAAGTCGGGAGGAGAATGCCGGAAAGGAAAGAAAAAATTTCTTGCATTTCATGTAAAGGTGTGATTAAATAGATAGTGCGCAAGGCGTGGAAGGATAGAAAAGCTTCGTATGCCCTGCCCTGTGGATGGGTTCCCGAGTGGCCAAAGGGGACAGACTGTAAATCTGCTGCAAATTGCTTCGGTGGTTCGAATCCACCCCCATCCATGTTCCGCTGGTATGGTGGAATAGGCAGACACAAGAGACTTAAAATCTCTCGGGGGCAACCCCGTGCCGGTTCAAGTCCGGCTACCAGCATTTTATGTAAAGGAAGGACCCGTTTTCAGCCTTGGGCTGAATGGGTTCTTTTTTTCTAAATATTCATGCGCTGTGGCGCATCACCAGGAATAAGAGCGGATTGCTTCGCGCTTATGCGCGGGCCGTTAACAAGACAGGGTTTGGAAATGATTCGGATGAGATATGCAAAGATGTCCCTTAAGAAAAAAATATTGTCAGGATACCTCCTAATCATCTGCATTGCCCTGCTGTTTATGTTTTTTTTGATGGTGACCTGTTGGGAGCGGTTTATTAAGGAAAATATCAGCAAATCCATATACGGCAGCAACAATCAGATTAAGAAGAGCATAGACAACTACTTTGACAGCGTGGTTAAACTGTCCGAATTTCCTTATCTGGATACGGAAATCATGGAAATCCTGCGCAGGGATTACGGGAATATGGACAGCGCTCACAAGGTGGCAAGCCAGATCAACGATATCAATGCGATTGCGCCTAAACTGTATAAGCATATCTACTATATGCATAATCAAATTGATGCCGTGTGGCTGTACCCTGCTAACATGGATTATTATGCCTACCGTTCCAAGATATCGGCGTCCGGGAATCACCGTATCGAGGAAGAAAGCTGGTTTTCCGAGGTCAAGGAAGGAAATGGGAAACCCTTTATTATCGGAGTCCATAGGGAAAATGCGGTGAATCTGGAATGGGACGTGATTTCTATAGCCAGGGCCATCATGGATCCGGACACAGGGGAGTATCTGGGCGTTATTGTGATTGACTGTTCCGTGGATAATTTTGCCCGGCTGTGGGGAACATCGGAATACAGCGAGAGCGTTATAGCCGTGTCGGATAAAAATGACAAGCTGATCATCCCGTATCAGGAAGGATGGGTGAGGGGAGAGATCGGGGAATATTTGGCCGACTTTGCGGAGGATTTGGAAGAGGAAGGCAGGCTGTATCAGGCGTATGTGGCAGGCCAGACCTGGTATGTGGCTATGACGAAGCTTGGATATATGGATGGCCGGATCTATCAGCTGGTGCCCATAGGGGATGCGCTTAGGAATGTGGCCTATACGTTTATTTTGGCCGCAGCCTGTATGGTAGGCCTTGGCATTCTTCTGGTATTCCTCAGCGTGAAGATATCCAGAACGATTACGGAGCCGATGGAACGTCTGATTAATACGATGGAGTCTGTGGAATCGGGCGATTTGTCACTTCGGACGGAAGAATTCCATGGAGAAATGGAGATTTTGTCCCGTAAATTTAATCATATGGTGAAGCGCATCGATGATATGTTCACGGAAGTGAAGGAACAGGAACGGGAGAAACGCAGGATGGAAATGCTTGCCCTGCAGTCGCAGATCAATCCCCATTTTCTGTACAATACGCTGAATTCCATACGCTGGCTTTCGGAACTCCAGGGTGCGGATCAGGTGACACAGATGCTGGACGCACTGGTAAGGGTGCTGAAATATATTGCGGAGGATACGGATGAATTTGTGTTGGTTGACAGGGAGGTGGACTTCCTAAAGAATTATATCCGTATTCTTAATTTCAGATATTTTGAGCGGTTTTCCTTTATATTTGATATTCAAGAGGAGGCAAAGCAATACAGGATTCCCCGCTTTATCCTTCAACCGTTGGTGGAGAACTCTGTGCTACACGGATTCGACGGAAACGACATCTGTGCCACGGTGAAAATCGATATCCATTTGGAGGAAACCCAGCTTTTGTTGTGTGTGACGGATGATGGGAAGGGGTTGTCGAGTGAAAGGATAGAAGAAATTCTGTCCAAGGAAAGAGAATCGGGCAAAAGTCTGAACAAAATAGGCATTTATAATGTGAACCGGAGAATTAAACTGACCTATGGGAAGGAATATGCTGTCAAGATAGACAGTAAAGAAGGATGTTATACCAAGGTTACGGTACGGATCCCCATAGCTCATGCGGAGGAAACGGAGGATGGAAAGAAAGATAAAGGTTCTGATTGTGGATGATGAAGTATTGGTCCGTATAGGGATCATCCATGCCTTTGCCTGGGAAAAAAACGGATTTGAAATCATAGGGGAGGCAGCGGATGGGGAAGGATGTCTGGAAATGGCCCGCAGTTACCATCCTGACCTGATCGTTCTGGATATTAACATGCCGGGTATGGACGGGCTCGAGGTATTGCGCCGCTTGAAGGAAGAGGGATACCAGGGAAAGGTCATTATGCTGACCTGCTATGACGAATTTGAATATGTGAGGGAAGCCATGCGAGGAGGCGCCTCCGATTATGTATTGAAATCAAACTTGAGGGAAAGCGGCCTGCCGGATGCGGTATTAAACCTGGACTATGAGGAAGGAAAACAGCCGGAGGGAGAGAAAACAGATGGAAGGAAGATGCGGTCGGAGAAATACCTACGGCAGAAAATTGACGGTTATTTCCTTGGGGATGCAGGGGAACTGGGGTTTTGCCCACTGCGCTTCTGCGCCGTAGCAGGCAGGATACGGGAAATGGAAAAACTGGAGTCACGGTATGCGCAGAAGGGAATGGATTTGTTTTACCGTTCGTTCTATTCTCTTTTGGAACAAGCGCTTTCCAGCTGCCGGGAATACGATATCATTCAGTATGATAGAGAGACGGTAGGTATTTTTCTCAGTTTTTCCGATACTGCCAGCACGCAAGAGGCCTGGATGCGCATACGAAGGCTTTTGCCGCACATGCATGGCATTATCCGAAACTACCTGGATTTAGACGTGATCTTTGGGGTAAGCTGTTTTTGCTGCGGGGAGGAGGAGATTGCAAAGGCATGGGAAGAGGCCTGTACCATGCTGGACCGGAGATTTTTCGAAAAGCGGGAAATATTCTATTATGATGACGTGAAGGACAATTATCAAAATAAGGAAGAACTACTCGCGAAATTGTGGGATAAGGAAGCCCAGATTCGGGAACAAGTGGTGGACAATAGGCTTGACGAGGTGCGTGAGGGAATGCAGGCTTGGTGTGAGCAGGTACGCAGAGGAAAGGTGGCGGATTCGGAACATATCAGAGACTTTTGCCAGGATCTGATTAAATTGATCCAGGCACAGGAGAAGAACTGGAAGGACTCGAAGATATGGAAAGAGATACGGGAGCAGGAAACCTTAGAGGAAACGGAAAGCCTGGTCTATAATTATTTGGAGCATGTGATTCCGGAGGGAACGGATCAGAATACAAACTGGCAGGTCCGCCGCGCCTGCGATTATATCAGGGAGCACTATAGGAAAGATTTGAACCTGGGCAGTATTGCACAGTATTTGGGGCTGAGCGAGAGTTATACCAGCAGGATTTTCAATAAATATATGGGTATGAACATTCCGGCATATATTAATCAGGTTAGGATTGAACAGGCCAAGGGTCTACTTCGGGAAACGAACAAAAAAATATATGAAATTGCCTTTGAAACAGGATATATCTCCACCACTGCTTTCCATATTGCGTTTAAGAAACAGGAAGGAATCACGCCGATTGAATTCAGGAATCAATGATTAAGCTTCTTACGCGTGATTTGCGCGCCCGTTTTTGAGGGCGGCTCAAGACAAAATTGAATCTTCCTTTCAGGCTCCCTGATTTGTAGGCGTGTCTTTACGCATATATGGGGACAAAAACGAAAAGGATTTGGCAAAAATGGAAACGATCTGAGGAATCTTCGCGGACAAATACGTCATGCGGAAGATTCCTTTTTATATACAAAGGATAAAAAGCAGGGCAATTTGATAAGGATGGAAATAGGAAAGACAGAGAAAAATGTCTATAATAGGGCTATAAGGGACCGGAACCTTGAACAGGATAGAAAAGCAGCAGAAGGGAGTTGGATTTTAAGATATGAAAAGAAAATGGTGTGCAAAATTCGTAAGCGTCCTCATCTGTGGAGCGTTGCTCCTCGGCCTGGCAGGATGCGGCGCCAAGGAACAGCCTGCTGAAAGCGCGACAAACGATGAGAGCAGCGCGCAGGAGGATACAAAGATCCAGGAGGATGCGCAGGCGCAGGAAGAAGCGGCCGTGGTGGAAGCAAAGAATGATACGGGTGATGTGGTTACCCTTACCATCGGGGTTTGGGCGGATGATGAAGCAGGCCGTTTGGAAAAGACCTTTGAAGGGATCGAAGAGGATTTGGGCATCCGGGTAGAGTTTCTGAAGTATCCCAGCGATTCGGACTTTTGGGACAATATTCCCGCTCAAATTGCTGCGGGAACGGCTCCGGACATCATTTCCTGTACCAATGAACATTATTTGCAGTATATCGATCAAGGACTGTTTGAGCCCTTGGATGAGTATGTGTCTTCCGGCGCGATCAGCCTGGATGGTATTTGGGAAAAGGCGATGGATGCATGGAAGATCAATGACGTTGTATGGGGAGTCCCCTATGCGCTGAATCCCGGCGTATTCATTGTGAACAACAATATGTGGCAGGAATTTGGCCTGGGTGACGCGTATCCTACCACATGGGATGAGGTACTGGAGATCTGCAAGAAAGTAAAAGAAGAACACGATATGGCAGCTTTGTGCCTGAATATCCAGGAATACCATTTGACGAATATTGCCCTTTCCTTTGGAGGCGGTTGGGATTTCGGGAAAAATATCGGAGCAAAGGAAAACGGGGAAGCCCTGCAGTTTCTGATCGATGCCTATAAGGCAGGTTATATTGTAACACCTACGGAATTGGGTTTGAGCTGGGATGGGGCGGTTATGATACAGCAGTCCGCGCTGTTTTCCACAGGAGGCGCCTGGTATCAGTCCAGCTTCGCTTCGGAGGCGCCGGATATTGAATTGAAATACCTGCCCATACCCAAGGGAGGAAACGGAAATGGCGGCGGCACCTGCCATTCAGCGGCGCTGGTAGCTTTGAAGAATTCCCAGCATCCGGAGGAGGTTGCCAAGGCAATCAGCTACGCGGTAGGAGGGGATAAACTGTATGAAGCAGTGGTGGATGTAACGGAAGTCATCCCTGCCAAGGAGGAATACTTCTCCCTTTATCAAGAAAAAGCTTCTGCCCTGTCGGACCTTGTGGGTTATCTGGATTCATCCACACCCTTCAGTTATCCGACCCAGAGCAAGAAATTTGCGGACAGCCTGATCAATCTGATGCAGGAAACCTTGTTTGATGAGAGCTCCTCCATGACGGGACAGGAGATTGTGGATCAGCTGGCGGCGGAGTACGGAGTACAATAAGCCTTTGCGGCAGTTGAAGAATAAGAGAGTCCGGCCCGGAGTTTTGGGCCGGACTTTACAAATCCAAAATAGGATTTATGCGAGCTATAGAACGCATACGGGAGCCGAATATGAATAAAAAACAAAAAATAAAATATAAAAGGCCGGAGGTATTTACGGCCGTCTGCTTTTTGCTGCCGGCCGTGTTCATGTGGATCTATTGGTTTTTTATCCCTGCGATAAAGTCCATGCGTTTGAGCTTTTACGAATACAGCTTTATCACGCCGGAACGAACCAGATTTGTGGGACTGGAAAATTTCAGGAGGTTGTTCGCGGATGGGGCTTTTCTGAAAGCATTGCAGCATACCTTTCTGATGGTGGCAGTGGTGGTGGCGTTGATCGCGGTGCTGGCGTTTCTAATTGCGGTGCTACTGGACGGGAACATAAGGGGAAAGACTTTTTTCCGTACGGTATATTATATGCCCTATGTCATTTCATCCGTGGCAGTAAGTATTTTTTTCATGTATTTTTTCATCAAGGATGGAGTGGGCTCGAAGCTGTTCGCGCTGTTTGGGATGGACAATACCACCTGGTTTACCAGCACAAAATATGCGCTTTTTTTGGTCATTATCATTTATGTTTGGCAGCAAATCGGCTTTTATATGATCCTCTATATCAGCGGACTGCAGAACATATCGGCGGAGCTTTATGAAGCGGCAAAGATCGACGGTGCGAATAAAGCTCAATCCATCTGGTATATTACCCTGCCGCTTGTACGTCCCACCACATATCTGGTCGTTACATTGGGAATGATCAATGCATTCCAGATTTTCGATCAAATAGCAGCAATTTCCAAACAGAGTCCTTTGGGTTCCCCAGCCGGGGCGACCAGTACTGTGGTGACCTTCCTGTACCAGCAGTCCTTTAGCTATATGGATATGGGATATGGAAGCGCGGCCGCCATGGTTCTGCTGGCAATTATCTTTTTGCTGTCCCTGATCCGGACATTTATCAGCAGGGAAGGGGATTAGGAGTAAAGGATTTTTCTAATCTTTTCTACCCCCTGATTTGTACGCGCGCTAAAGCGCGCAGATGGGAGCCAAAAAATGAAAAAATTCATAAACAAGTTTCTGATGTATTTGCTTTTGACGATTCTAGCATTGATCTTTCTACTTCCGATCCTGTACGTATTTTATAATGCGCTTCTGCCCTATCGATATGTGCAGACCTGGGCGCCTGTTAGCGTATGGACTTTGGATAACTTTAGGGAGCTGTTCACCGAGTATCCTATCCTGCGCTGGTATTGGAATACCTTTCTTTCCACCATTATTGTGGTTCTGGGAAACCTGATCTTTCCCACAATGGCAGGCTATGCGCTGGCAAAACTTCGCTTCCCAGGCAAAAGGGTGATTTTCGGATGCCTCTTGATCTCCATGATGGTGCCCTTCCAGCTGACCATGATACAGATGTATATCCAATTGGCAAAGTTGAATATGCATAATACGATCTGGGCGATTACCCTGCCCTTTTTATCACAGACCATGTTCCTATTCATGTCCAGGCAATTCTTCTTTGCGGTACCCAATGAACTGCTGGAAGCGGCCAGGATCGACGGGCTGAGCCATGCCGGTGTATATTACCGGATTGTAGCCCCCATATCGAAACCTCTGTTCGCCTCTATTGCCATTCTGAACTTCACAGGAACCTGGAATTCTTATATGGTCCCGGCGACCTTTATCAATAAGGTGGAGAAATTTACGTTGGTTGTAGGACTTCAAACCGTAAATATGACCTATTTCCAGAAGACTAACCTGACACTGGCAGGAGTGGTTTTGCTTTCATTCCCTGTAATCTTATTCTTTATCTGTACGCAGAAGGAATTTGTCAAGGGCGCTATGAGCTCAGGAATTAAGGCTTAATTTAATAAGGCAGGATCTTCGCTGCCGTAGCGAGAGAAGAGGGATTGCATATGGAAAGAAAAGAGGATAGAATAGGAAACAACGTAAGAATCGGTATGCTCGGCTGGCGGGACGGGATCCTGGATACGGTATTGGATACGGATGCGGCAACGGAGGTGGACGATCCGTTTGCCATCAGCTATTTGCTTCTATCACCGGAGCGCTTCTCAGTGAAAGCGATCTATGCGGCTCCTTTTGCCATGAATGAGAGGGCACAGGATCCAGGGACGGGAATGGAGATGAGCTATCAGGAAATCCTGCACGTTATGAGGCTGTGCCGGAAGGAAGGACATTGCGCGGTCCTGAAAGGCTCCGGACGTTGGATGGGGGAGGATAAGGCAGCGGTGGATTCTCCGGCAGCCGATGATCTGGCAACGCGGGCGATGGGATATTCCCGAAAACATCCGCTGTACGTGGTTGCCATTGGCGCCGGAACCAATATCGCTTCCGCCCTGTTAAAACAGCCTGAGATGAAGGATCGCATTGTGGTCGTATGGCTGGCGGGAAATGAGTTCCATGATTCGCCTAATGTGTATAATATCTACCAGGATGTGAGGGCGGCACAGGTGATCTTCGATTCAGGGGTACCATTGATCCATGTGCCCTGTAATCATGTCACATCCCATATGATCACCAGCGTGCCGGAGCTGGAAAGCTGTATTGGTAACAAAAATGCGCTCTGTGACTACTTGATCCGTAGCGTTAAGGAGTACGGAAAAGACCACTTCGCTTGGGGAAAGACGATATGGGATCTGGGGGCGGTGGGGTGCCTTGTCAATAGGGAATGGAGTAGGATGGAGTATACGGATGCGCCGATTATTACGGATCAGCTCACCTGGAGCAGGGATTATGGGAGGCGCTTGATCGGAAATATCCGGTCATTGGATCGGGATGCCATTTTCCGGGATGCATTTACAAAGATGGGAGCTGTGGCAGCAGCGTCGGATGAACAAACATTGAATTTCGTGTGAGGTGGACATGAGAGCAGAATACATAGACAGGATTTATGCAGGCTGGCTGGCCAAGATTATCGGCATTCGGCTTGGTGCGCCTGTGGAAGGCTGGACAAATGATCAGATTGCAGAAAAGTACGGGGAGATAGACGGTTATCTGGTGGATTATCAAGATTTTGCGGCGGATGACGACAGCAACGGGCCTTTCTTCTTTGTGCGCGCCCTGAGGGAGGGGAAACACTTTCCCACAATACAGCCCCAGGATGTGGGGGATGCCCTGCTCAACTATGCGGGCTACCAGCATGGTTTTTTCTGGTTTGGCGGTTATGGCGTTTCCACGGAGCATACTGCCTATGAGAACCTGTGGAGCGGCATCCCGGCGCCCCGCAGCGGCTCTGCTCTGCAGAACGGCTCTGCGGTGGCGGAGCAGATCGGGGGCCAGATTTTCATTGACTGCTGGGGGCTGGTGTGCCCCGGGAATGAGAAGCGGGCAGCACAGCTGGCACGCGCAGCGGCATCCGTTACCCATGACGGCAACGGGATATGGGGAGGCATCTTTGTGGCCGTATGCATCAGCCATGCCTTTGTGGAAAGGGAAATCGGGAAAATCATTCAAAAAGGCCTAGAATTCATCCCGCCTGACTGCGAGTATGCGGCCGTGGTGCGCGCGGTGACTGACTTTTATTCCGCTCATCCGCAGGATTGGAGAAAATGCCTGGACTATATCCGCGCGGACTGGGGGTATGACAGATATCCGGGCAACTGCCATATCATTCCCAATACGGCGGTGATGATCCTTTCTCTGCTGTACGGAGAGGGCAATTTTGACAGGACGCTTGCCATCTGCTGTATGTGCGGATGGGATACGGACTGCAACGTGGGAAATGTGGCGACCATCATGGGCGTGCGCGGCGGACTTTCGGAGATCGACTATGACAAATGGCGTGCGCCGATCAATGATTTCGTGGTATTCTCCAGCGTGGCCGGAGCGCTGAACATTTCAGACATACCCGAGGGGGCATCCTACATGGCGCAGCTTTCCTATCTGCTGGATGGGGAAACGCCGCCGGAACCTTGGGAAAGGATTTGGGAGAGGGGAAGGTCATTATGCCATTTCTCCTATCCCGGCT
This sequence comes from uncultured Lachnospiraceae bacterium, assembly GCA_947650005.1. Taxonomy (GTDB): domain Bacteria; phylum Bacillota; class Clostridia; order Lachnospirales; family Lachnospiraceae; genus Eisenbergiella. Next base: position 12,219 of record CANSTU010000047.1, on the reverse strand, counting down.
CCACTCACGGCCTGCGGATCCGAAGCGGAGGGAATGGGAAGATGGAAAACATCTCCTGCCATACGGCGGGCGGAGGACGTGCTCTGCGGGTGGAAATGACTGGAGCAGATGAAAGCTTGAATGAGATTTATCTGAAGACCTATTATGAACCGGCAGACTTTTACGACAGCAGGTATGATCCTTCTTTTTCGCCCAGGGTATATCCCGGGCAGAGAATATGCTGCAGGCTTTGCCTGGAAGCATCGGCGGACGGAAAGCAGGAGAACGTCGAAGTGAGGCTGTATGCCAGGCTGCGCGGCGCCGAAGGGGAGGAGGACGAAATCCTGTATTCGGAAGCATGCAAGTTGGGGAAAGAAGAGTGGGACACGCTTTCTTGGCGCATCCCAGGGGGGAGCCCGCTCCTGGTAAAGGAAATCGGGCTCCAATGTGCAACCTGCGGAGATAAAACCAGCCTTCTGCTGGATGAATTCTATACGGAAGGCGCCGCGGAATATGAGATTGATTTTGCCAGGGAGCGGACAGAAAAATGGAATGATCTGCATCGGGAGATCAGCCAGTTCACCAGGCAAAAGGGACTTTGTTATCTGGAGGACAAATGGCTGCACCTGGCCGGTACCGATTTCGGAGAGGCATATACTGGCGACTGGGATTGGGCGGACTACGAAGCGGAATTTGAGTTAATGCCGATCCTTGGAGAGGTGCATTATGCCTTGGTGAGGGTACAGGGCGCCCTGCGTTCCTATGGAATCGGCTTTACCGGGAACGGGAGGTTTGGAATCTCTAAAAAAGACCGGGAGTGGAAAGTACTGGCGGAAATTCCCTATACATGGGAAAATGGAGTAAGGTACCGGTTTACGGTAAAAGTGGAGAAGGAACGGATACAGGTATATCAGGACGGAAAAGAAATCCTGTCCGCGCAGGATTCGTTTCACCCCTGGCTGCAGGGAGGAATCGGTGTGAGCGTTGGCAGGAACAGCCATTGCGGTATCAGACGAATTCGGATATGCGTCAGAAAGATGTGATTAGGAAGCCGTCACGATTCACGCGCCCATCAGGAGCCCGGCAGGAGAGGAGGGTCCCAGGGCAGGATGGGGCGTCCATCCCATGTTTCCCCGTGCATTTCGCGCTATGTAGATGAGACCTGCTTCCCTGGAGGGCCTCTGCCCGACGGGGAAGCGTTTAGGGCTCATCGCAATGTCCAGCGCGATGGCACGGGGAAACATGGGATGGACGCCCCATCCTGCCCTGGGACCCTCCTCTCCTGCCGGGCTCCTGATGGGCGCGTGAATCGTAAAATGAAGTCAATATCGGCATGGCAAGAAGTCAGAAAGAGAATTGTGGGCTGCGCTGGGAAGGGGTAAAATAAGCGTGTGTGGATCTGCCGTCGGCCGAAGATGCGCAGCGCATCTTTTTGATTTCTGCGAGGAAGGCGCTGGCCGAGGCAAAACGTATCAGCAAAATTGCAGGAGGTATGGCAACATGGAGAAATGGACAAGGGCCTGGTATACGCCTACGCTGCCCATGGGAAAAAATGGGGTGCGGCTTACAGGATCAAAGGAACATATCACGCTGTCAAAGGATGCGGCAAAGGAAGGAATGGTTCTGTTAAAGAACGAGGGAGGGATTCTGCCTCTGAAGAAGGGGACAAAGGTCGCTCTGTTCGGAAAGGCCACCTTTGATTATGTGAAGGGCGGCGGCGGAAGCGGCGACGTTACGGTGGCCTATATCCGGAATCTGTACGAGGGGTTAAAGCTGCAGGGGGATAGGGTGGATATCTTTGAGCCTCTGTGCGACTATTACCGCAGGGATGTGGAACAGCAGTATGAAGCGGGAAATGCGCCGGGGATGACCGTGGAACCTGCGGTGCCGGAGGAACTGCTTCGGCAGGCAAGGGCATACACGGACACGGCGATTATCTCTATCTGCCGTTTTTCCGGCGAAGGATGGGATCGTAAGAGCGTGCTGGACGATGGGAACAAGAACCTCTGGGATGGGGAGCGGGAGATGGCTGAGCGCTCCGCAAAGATTTTTGCCAATGGGGATTTCTGTCTGTCTGTGGCGGAAGCGGCGATGGTGGACGCTGTGAAAAAGAACTTCGCCAAAGTGGTGGTGGTCATGAACGTGGGCGGTATGGTGGATACCTCCTGGTTTGTGGAAGAGGACGCCATCGGAGCCGTGCTGATGGCATGGCAGGGCGGAATGGAAGGCGGCCTTGCGGCAGCGGAATTGCTGTTGGGGAACGGAAATCCTTCCGGAAAACTTTCCGATACCTTTGCAAAGACGCTGGAGGATTATCCTTCCACTTACAATTTCCATGAAGCCAGGGACTATGTGGATTATACGGATGATATCTATGTTGGGTATCGTTATTTTGAGACCATTCCAGGAGCAGCGGAGCGGGTGAATTATCCCTTCGGTTTCGGCCTTTCCTATACGACTTTTGATGTGAAAGCCCTGTATGCGAAGGAAAGGAATGGAAAAATAGAGATTACCGTAACGGTGGCCAATACCGGCCGTGTGGCGGGTAAGGAAGTGGTACAGGCCTATTACAGTGCGCCTCAGGGCAGGCTGGGCAAGCCGGCAAAGGAATTGGCCGCATTCTGCAAGACGAGGGAATTGAAGCCCGGCGAGACGCAGCGCCTGGAGATGAGCTTTGCCGTAGAGGATATGGCTTCTTATGATGATCTGGGCAAAATATGTAAAGCTGCCTGGCTTTTGGAAAAGGGTACCTATGTTTTCTACGTGGGCACTTCCGTGCGAGATGTGGAAAGGCTGGACTTCACCTACGAAGCGAAAGAGGACGTGGTAACGAAACGGCTCACGAGCCGCCTGACGCCTTCCTGCCTGGCCAAGAGGATGCTGGCGGACGGAAGCTTTGAAGAACTGCCTCAGGGAGAACCTAACGATCCTAACGCAAATGTGCTGAAGGGAATGACGTTTGAAGAAACGGAAGGGCTTGTGCCTGAGGTTCGCGGCAGGGGCAGATATCAGCGTTGGAAGGAGCCTTTTAAAGGTGAGCATCCTTTCATAGAAGTGGCGGAAGGGAAACTCACGGTGGATGAATTCCTGGCCCAGCTCACGGACGAGGAAGTGGCGCATTTGTTGGGCGGACAGCCCAATATCGGTGTGGCGAATACATATGGATATGGAAACCTGCCGGAATACGGGGTTCCCTCCATTATGACTGCGGATGGCCCTGCAGGCCTGCGCATCGCACCGGAATGCGGCGTGAATACCACCTGCTGGCCTTGTTCCACCCTCCTGGCGTGCAGCTGGAACCCTGAGGTGGTGGAAGCTGTGGGAGCAGCAGGCGGCGCTGAGGTGAAGGAGAACAATATCGCCATGTGGCTAACGCCCGCTGTCAATATCCATAGGAGCCCGCTGTGCGGCCGGAACTTTGAGTACTATTCCGAAGATCCGTTCCTGGCCGGTAAACTGGCCAGCGCCATGGTGGAAGGGATCCAGTCCAACCATGTGGGCGCTACGGTGAAGCATTTTGCCTTCAACAATAAGGAGAGCAACCGAAAGAACAGCGATTCCAGGGTATCGGAGCGCGCGGCCAGGGAAATTTATCTGAAAGCCTTTGAGATCATTGTCCGGGAAGCGGATCCCTGGTCGATCATGACCTCTTACAACATTATCAACGGTCACCGCGCTTCCGAAGACGTGGATCTGTTGGAAGGCATTTTGAGAAACGAGTGGGGATACGAGGGCTGTGTAACGACAGACTGGTGGACATGCGGAGAACATTATAAAGAAACTAAGGCCGGAAACGACGTGAAGATGGGCTGTGGTTATCCGGAACGCCTCCTTGAAGCGATGGAAAAGGGATGCATTACCCGGGCGGAAATGGATGCGTGTGCAAAGAGGGTTCTGAATCTTATTTTAAAAATTGATTGACAATAAAGCATGCGTATATTTTCAGGAAAAGTATTGTGTTAATTTTTTGTCAGAGTTATAATAAAAGACGGTGGATATCCTGGAGACAGGGTCGTCCATGGACAAATTTTTAAGGGATGGGAAGGTTGAAAGAAAGTAAGCTTTTGGCCTCCCTGCTTTCAGCGCATATGTCGTGCGCAGATAGGAGCAAACATGAGCAGATTTACGTTACCAAGAGACATTTACCATGGAAAGGGCTGCCTGGAAGAGCTGAAGAACTTGAAAGGAAAGAAAGCGATCCTGGTGGTTGGCGGCGGTTCTATGAAGCGTCAGGGCTTTCTTGATCGGGCCGTGGGCTATCTGAAGGAAGCCGGTATGGAAGTGGAAGTGTTTGAAGGCGTGGAGCCGGATCCTTCCGTGGAAACCGTTATGAAGGGCGCGGAAGCGATGCGTAAATTCGAGCCTGATTGGATCGTATCCATGGGCGGCGGCTCTCCGATCGATGCGGCGAAGGCCATGTGGGCATTCTACGAGTATCCGGAAACCACCTTTGAGGATCTGTGCATTCCGTTCAATTTCCCGGAACTGAGACAGAAAGCCAAATTTGCGGCGATCCCTTCCACATCCGGAACCGCTACGGAAGTTACGGCTTTCTCCGTAATTACCAATTATCAGACCGGCGTGAAGTATCCGCTGGCTGACTTCAATATTACTCCCGATGTGGCCATCGTAGATCCTGACCTTGTGGCTGGGCTTCCTGCAAAACAGGTAGCTTACACTGGAATGGATGCGCTGACCCATGCGATTGAGGCCTATGTTTCTACCATGAACTGCTCCTTTACAGATCCGCTGGCGTTGCAGGCTATTGAGATGGTATTTGATTATCTGCCCGCCTCCTATCGCGGGAATATGGACGCCAGGGAGCAGATGCACTATGCGCAGTGCCTGGCAGGAATGGCATTCTCCAATGCCCTTCTGGGAATCGTACATTCCATGGCTCACAAGACCGGCGCTGCTTTCTCCACGGGACATATTACACATGGCTGTGCCAATGCCATGTATCTTCCTTACGTGATCAAGTACAATGCAAAGGAGCCCGTTGCGGCTAAGCGTTATGCTGAGATCGCGCGCAGGATGGGACTGGTTGGAACCTCCGAAAAAGCCCTGATCAACAGCCTGTGCGAGAAGATCGATGACTTCAACGTACAGATGAGCATTCCGAAGACCCTGAAGGAATTCGGCATCATTGAGGATGAGTTCAAGGAGAAGATCGCAGGAATTTCTGAGCGTGCGGTGGGCGATGCCTGCACGGGCTCCAATCCTCGTCCCATCGATCCTGCCACCATGGAGCGCCTGTTCACCTGCATCTACTACGGAACGGAAGTGGATTTCTAAACAAGGCCGGCGGCAGAGCCAGATAACATAAGTTCCAGCAGGAAAGTCCATAGCACTTAAATCTAACGAAAACGCTTTTCCCGTATCGTCATCGATATGGGAAGGGCGTTTTTATATGACTTTTTCACGTTATTGTACGCATGCCCGTCAGGGCACAGGCCAGAGAGGAGCGTGCCAAGTCAGAGAGGGGCGGCATCCCATGTTCCCCCGCACATTTCGCGTCATGGAGAGGAGACCTGCTTCCCTGGAGGGCCATTGCCCGACTGGGAAGCGTCTAGGGCTCATCGGAATGTATGGCGCGACGGTGCGGGGGAACATGGGATGCCGCCCCTCTCTGACTTGGCACGCTCCTCTCTGACCTGTGCCCTGACGGGCATGCGTACAATAATTATTTCGGAGCTGTCAGCGTGAATAGGGACAGAAAAAGGATTGGCAGGCCTGCTTTTTTGGGATATACTGAAAAGCGGAAAAGAGAAAGAAGATTGAAAATTGGCATTTTCAATCTCCCTGATTTGAGTGCGCGCTTTGCACGCGGACGGGGAGCAAAATAAAAGGAGGCCTTAAATGAGCGGACATATCAGAATCGGTATTTATGGTTATGGAAATCTGGGGAAAGGTGTGGAGTGCGCGGTAAAACAAAATCCGGATATGGAGCTAGCTGCAGTTTTCACCAGGCGGGATCCTAAATCTCTGTCTATTTTGACAGAGGGCGTGGATGTATACCGGGCAGAGGAAGCTGTGGAAATGCAGGGAAAGGTGGATGTGATGATCCTATGCGGCGGGAGCGCCACCGACCTCCCGACACAGACTCCGGCTTTAGCGCAGCATTTCCATGTGGTGGATAGCTTCGATACCCACGCCAAGATCCCGGAGCACTTTGCAGCCGTGGATGCGTCAGCTAAGGAGGGCGGGAAGGTGGCAGTCATTTCCTGCGGATGGGATCCGGGGATGTTTTCTCTGAACCGTCTGTATGCAGGCGTTATCCTTCCCCAGGGTTGCGATTATACCTTCTGGGGAAAGGGCGTGAGCCAGGGCCATTCGGATGCGGTGCGCCGGATTCAGGGAGTGGCGGATGCAAGACAGTATACGGTTCCCGTGCCGGATGCGCTGGAACGGGTGCGTTCCGGAGAGAATCCGGAGCTTTCCACCAGGCAGAAGCATACCAGGGAATGCTTTGTGGTGGCCGAAGAGGGGGCAGACAGGGCGTGGATCGAGGAAGAGATCAAGACAATGCCCAACTATTTTGCGGACTATGATACTACGGTTCATTTCATTAACAAAGAGGAAATGCGGGAAAAACACAGCGGTATCCCCCACGGCGGTTTTGTGATCAGAAGCGGCAGGACCGGCTGGGAAGAGGAGTACGGGAACGTGATCGAATACAGTTTAAAGTTGGATTCCAACCCTGCGTTTACGGCCTCGGTACTGGCGGCTTACGCAAGGGCGGCTTACCGTATGGCGAAAGAGGGGCAGAAGGGGTGTAAAACGGTGTTTGATGTGGCGCCGGCCTATCTGAGTCCTTTGGACGGTGAGTCGCTGCGCCGGTCGATGCTGTAAGGCTTCCACATACGCGGCAGGCGCGGGCTCTGGGATGGCGCTGGGCGCCGGGGTGTTCAGGTGTTTGCAGCGGCAGGTACAGCCGCATCGGACAAAAGCATTGAAAGAGCGTTGTCCCTATGATATGATGTTGTGTAAGATAAACGGGCAAGATTTCACATATCTCTTTTGGAAAAAGAAAGGAAGGGCTGTTCATGGGTCTGATTAAAGCAGCGGTTCAAGCGGCCGCGTCGGTGATGGCGGATCAATGGGAGGAATATTTTTATTGCGATTCCATTTCCCCGGATGTGCTCGCGGTGAAGGGGCAGAAGAAGACGTCCAAGAAAGGATCCAACAAAAAGGGGACGGATAACATCATTTCCAACGGTTCTGTGATCGCTGTAAATGAAGGGCAGTGCATGATGATCGTGGATCAAGGGAAGGTAGCAGATATGTGCGCCGTACCCGGGGAATATATATACGATATGTCTACGGAACCGTCCATTTTCTTTGGCGATCTGGGAGAGAATATCAGGAAGTCCTTTGAAACCTTTGGCGCGCGGTTTGCCTTTGGCGGACAGGCTGCAAAGGATCAGAGGGTTTATTTTTTCAATACCAAGGAAATCGTCGGGAATAAGTATGGGACGGCGAATCCAGTGCCTTTTCGTGTGGTGGATCGTAACATTGGGTTGGATATCGACATTGCGATCCGATGCCATGGGGAATATTCCTATCGGATTGTGGATCCGCTTTGCTTCTACGCTAATGTGTGCGGAAACGTGGAACGCGCCTATACCCGAGACAATCTGGATGGCATGTTAAAAAGCGAACTGATGACGGCGCTCCAGCCGGCGTTTGCAAGGATTTCTGACATGGGGATCCGTTACAGTTCCTTGCCGGGACATACCGCGGAAATTGCGGACGCACTGAATCAGGTGCTTTCCGAGAAGTGGATCAAACTGCGCGGTATCGCGGTGGCTTCCTTTGGAGTCAACAGCGTGAAAGCTTCGGAAGAAGACGAAGACATGATCAAAGAGCTCCAGAAAGCGGCTGTGATGAGAAATCCCAATATGGCGGCGGCAACCTTGGTGGGAGCGCAGGCGGAAGCCATGAAAACGGCAGCGGGGAACACGGCAACTGGGCCCATGATGGCCTTTGCGGGAATGAATATGGCGGCAGGTGCGGGCGGATTTCAGGCAAACCAGCTGTTTGAGATGGGACAGAGGCAGGGCGGGAATGCCGATCCTCAGGGCGCTGTGGCGCGGCCTGGACAGGGGGCGGCTGCCGGTGATTCGGTTCAGGGGTGGACGTGTTCCTGCGGCGCCGGCGGCAATACGGGGAAGTTCTGTGCGGAATGCGGAAAGCCCAGGCCTGAAACGAAAGGATGGATGTGTTCTTGTGGTGCGCTGAACCAGGGAAAATTCTGTGCGGAGTGCGGGAAACCGAAACCGGCGGGAGCCAGGCTCTATCGGTGCGACAAGTGCGGATGGGAACCAAAAGACCCGGCCAATCCTCCGAAATTCTGTCCGGAGTGCGGAGATCGGTTTAATGAAAACGATGTGAGATAAGAAGGGGCGGCGGGAAAAGGATTGTTAATTCCCGCCTTTCTTTTGTTTTACTCTCAGGAGGTAAAGCCCTGCCAGTACCGCAGACAGGAGGATGAAGTAGACAAGGAGGCGCTTGGGCGTCCCTTTCGCGGAAGCATCCAGATTTTGGGCTGTTTCATGGCTTTCGGACGTCGGCGCCGGTTTGGCTGATACTTCCTGCGACTGGGCAGGGCTTTCTGCCGGAGAGGGCTGCGTCGCCTGAGAGGAAGGACGAATGTCCGTATAGGCGGCGGAGGGAGGATAGAGGCGGCCGTCGAGGAGCAGGGTTCCTGTGGCCGTGGTATAGTTCTCGGAATCTTGGGGGATGAAGAGCCATTGATACTCGTGTACGCCTTCTAAGGGCGTCTGTCCCTCCACCCAACACAGGGTTCCCGGTGTACTGCCCTCCTTAAGGGAAAGTTCGGGCAGCCCATCCCTGATCAGAAAAGGATTTATAGGGGGCTCAGGCTCCACCGTTGGTTCAGCCTGGCTGATCTGAACATGAAAGGTGTGTGTACGTTCATCCAGAGGGGAATCCGGATTTCCAGCAGCAAAGGTACGTACCAGGACGGCGGCGGACAAACGACAGGAATCGGTGAATTCCAGGGAGGATAGATCATAGCCCTCCTTTTCATTCGTATTCCCGTTTTCATCTGTCCATGTCCAGATATAATAGAAAATAACGCTTCCGTTTTTGGCCTTCTCCACAGAGGCGGCCAGCGGATGGAAGGCATTCACGGAAAGGACGGCATGCGTTCCGTCATAGACCTTATGGATATCTTCTCCGAAGGTGATCTGGGGTGGGCTGATGCGTTTCACAGCGGTAAGGACATTTCCCGAAATAAGGGTAGAAGGGGAGACAGGATCGGCCTGTTCGGTATCAAATACCCAGAACCAGGTATATGCGCCGCTGGAGTCTGCGAGGGGCGGGAGATTGTAATCCTTCTGCGCCGCCCAGGAACCATCCTGTTGGGGAAGATAGTTCAGGGGCATATGGTGAAGTGCTTCCCGGGAAGCGGCAAGCATCCAACCGTCCTCATCCTGAAACTGCAGGGTTAGAATCCAGGTGAGCTTATCTGGGGAATCCACGATGTTCTGGGAAGAGAGACGAATATAGATATCCTGATTGGGACAAATCAGAGAGCGCAGGGAGGCTCCGCCAAAGGAGGATTCGCCGTAAGTGGTTTCGGAATCGGGAAGATAGACCGTGGTAAAGGACGCGTCATAAAAGGCGTAGGAACCAACGGTTTGCAGACTGTCCGGAAGGAAAAGCACGTCCTGCGGACCTTTATAGCCATAAAAGGCGTATTCCCCAATGGAAACAAGGCCGGTATCAGGAAGTTTTAGCTGCGTGAACTGCAGGCCGGGGCAAAGCGTTTCATAACGCTCGGCCAGAAATGCTTGAGGGCCGATGCCGGTAACGGGTATTCCGTTCACGGAGGAAGGAAGTATCAGAGGGACGGTGGTCTCACCAGTAGCAGCCAGATCTTCCAGCCAGGAAGGGTCGATCCCTGTCAGAATACCGTTTTCGTCACATAAAAAGGGGATGTCGGCCGAGTCGTCTGAGAATGGGGCGGCGGAATTGGACGCATGAACACAAAGGCCGCCAGCCAAGGCGACGAATAGCACGGAAAAACTCAAAAAGGCAGAAATAAGCGGCAGGACAGCCGGTTTACTCATTCGCATCTAAACTCCTCCTTTGTGCCAAAACCGCATTGGATGGGTTCTGCGTAAACAGGAGCCGTTGGGTCAAATTGATGTTTTAAATGTAGCACAAAATCCTGTCAGGGTCAATCTTTACTGAGGCCGTCACGGGAGGGCACAGGGGGTAAAGGGAGCGGTCGGTACATTTATGCCTTTGTCAGGATGCTGCCGATAGTAGGAAAGTACAAAAGGGGAATAGGATTGAAAGTTAGAATTTGCAATCCCCCCTGATTTGTACGCGCACGAAAGCGCGCAGATGGGAGCCAAGGATGAAAGAAAAGAAAGGACGCAGACGGGGAAGGGCAGGCAAGCTGGGAATTGTGCTTTTGCTCTTGGTGGGATATCTGGCGGGGGGAGCCGTATTTCCGTTTCTTTGGTATCAGCCGGTGACGGAAGAGACTCAGGAGGCCTTCGATGCGGAGGCTTTTTGCAGTGTAGAAACGGGTGTGGACCGAGCTATGTTGCTGGAGAGCAATGAGAGCGCCTGGGAGCATCGGATCCGCCTCCTGGACCAGGCACGGTCCCAGATCATCCTGAGCACTTTTGATATGCGGGATGGAGAAAGTACCAGAGATCTTCTGGCCGTGATCTGGCATAAAGCAGAGGAAGGGGTTCAGGTAAAGATTCTGGTGGACGGGATCTCTGGCTTGATCAGAATGGAGCCTGCGCCGTTGTTTTCAGCGGTGTCTTCCCATCCTAACATCGAAATCCGTCTCTATAATCCAGTCAACCTGCTCACTCCCTGGACGAGCCAAGGGCGGATGCATGACAAATATCTGATCGTGGATTCATCGGCCTATATTCTGGGCGGAAGGAATACCTTCGATTATTTTCTGGGAAGTTATGATATGGTGAATAAAAGCCTGGATCGGGAGGTATTGGTGTGGAACGAAGCCCAAGGAACCGATCGGGAAGAGGAGAGCTCCCTTTTTGCAGTGGAAGCGTACTTTCAGAAGGTTTGGGAACTGGACGTGTGCAGAAGGTTCCATGGGGAGGCGGCTTTGCAGGGGAAAAAACGGATCAGGGAGCAGATCCGTCTGTTGGAAGAACGGTATCAGGCCCTGTGTACAGACCACAAAGCATTATTTCAGAAAGATTTTGATTATGAAGCCGCGACCTGTGAGACCAATCAGATCCGCTTGATCTCCGGCCCTGTGGGGATTTACGGAAAGGAGCCGCAGGTCCTGTATGCGATAACGGAACTGATGAAGCAGGCCAAGGAGCGGGTGATCATTCATACGCCTTACATAGTATCCAACGGATATATGAATGAACAGCTGCGTCAGATTGGGGAAAATGTGCCGGATGCCAGACTGGTGATCAACTCTGTGGAGAATGGTGATAATTTTGTGGCATCCAGTGATTACCAGTATCATAAGAAGGATGTGGTGGAAACCGGGCTGGCGGTATATGAATATGACGGGGGTTATTCCACCCACGGTAAATCCTTTGTAATAGATGAGGATCTGTGTGGGATCGGTTCCTATAATTTTGATCTGCGCAGCACCTATATGGACACGGAACTGATGTTAGTCATACAGAGCAAGGAGCTGACAACACAGCTGCGGGAAGCCATGGAGGTGATCGAGCGGGACTGCCGCAAGGTGGTGGATGAAAAAAACTATATCGTGCCGGAGCATGTGGTGGTGGCCAAAGTACCCCTTTGGAAACGGGCGGCATGGAAGATCGTAGGATTCCTATTGCAGCCGGTGCGATGCCTGGCATAGATTGTAATGGTCAGATCAATATCCTGGGGATCAGGAGGGTGACCGTGGCGCCCTTCCCCGGGGAGGATTCCAGTCGGATTTCATAGCCAGTGCCGAAGGACGCGTACAGCTGAAACGATAGGGGGGAGACTGGTGACAGATCAAATAAAAATAGATGTCAAAACGGATGGCTCATTCGCTTTGGCATCTATTCTTAAATAAGCGATAGACGGGGCTCGAACCCGCGGTCTCGACCTTGGCAAGGTCGCGCGTTACCAACTACGCCACTATCGCATAAGACTACCAATTACAACCAGATCACCAAACAGATGACCCGGTAAGCGGGTGATGGGAATCGAACCCACGTATCCAGCTTGGAAGGCTGGTGTTCTACCATTGAACTACACCCGCAT